>JAEUHW010000053.1 GCA_016793245.1 Planctomycetota bacterium | reverse complement strand
CGAGCAGCGCTTCGCGGAAGCGCGCGTCCTTCTCCTTCAGCGCGGCGAGCACCGGCGCGCTCGGCCACGCGGCCTTCCAGCGCGGGAGGAGGAACGCGAGGGCGAGCTTCGCGCGCAGCGGCTGCTTCGCGTTCGCGAGCGCGGGCAGCACGAGCTTCTCCAGCGCCGCGGCATCCGCGAGCTCGACCAGCTTCTCCGCGGCGAGGTCGCGCACGTAGGGCTGGGCATCGTCGAGAGCGCGCAGCAGGAGCTCGATCGCGCGCTCGCCACCTTGCTCGCCGAGCGCACGCACGGCGGCGGAACGCTCGTCGTCGTCGTGGCTCGCGAGCTTCTTCTCCAACGCGGCGAAGTCGGCGCCCTGCGCTTGCACGTAGGTCGCGCCGATCCAGGCCACCGCGAGCGCGGCGCCGAGCTTCGGTAGGGACATGAGAGATCCGTTCACTCGAAGGCTCAGCACCACGAGTTGTTCAGGACTTCGCCGAGGCCGCCGGCGCCGGGGATGATGTAGCTGTGCGCGTCGAGCCCGCGCTCCTCGTCCCAACGCGTGCCCGGCAAGGTCTCCAGCACGTCGGGCGCCGAGAGGCCGCGGTCCAAGCGCGCGGTGTAGACGACGCACTCGGGGAGGTTGTCACGCAGGTTCCGGAGGAACTCGGGCGTCGCGATCATCGGCAACGCCACGATCTTCCGCGGCTCGCCGTAGTGCTCGCGATACCACGCGACCGCGCGCAGGATCGTCGCCCCCGTGGCGCCCATCGGATCGGGGATCAGCAAGGTGCGCCCTTCGATCGGACCGCCGACCTTGGAGCCGCTGAACGAGACGCCGGTGACGCGCCCGTGCTCGTCGGCGATGCGCGCGAGCATCAGGTGATCCATGCGCACGTTCCGCGGGTCGATGGCGAGGTTCAGCATGTCGAAGCAAGTCTGCGCGGGGATGATCCCGGCGCGGATGATCGAGACCACCACGATCTCGTGCGCGGGGTCGAGCACTTCGCCGCGATACACGGCCCGCGGCTCGCTCGCGATCATGCGCGTCGGGACTTCGGCGCGCACGGTCGGCAGCTCGCGGCTGGCGACCTGGATCATCAGGTCGCGGTAGACGACGCGCAGCGACTCGTTGATCTCGGGGTGGCGGATCTCGTTGCCGCCGAGGCGCGCGAGAACGGAGCGCAGGAACGGGCTGTTCAACACGTGGACCGAATCGCCGTAGCGATGCGGCAGCTCCCACCCACCCCGGAAACCGTACGCGCGCTCGTTCGTCTGCATCTCTGGCTCCTCCGCCGCCGGCGGGGGCCCGCCCCCCGCGGGCCGCAACCCTAGCAAACCGCAAGGGGTCCGGGGGAGCCAGAGCGCGCGGGAGACGCTAGGATCCCCTGGTCCTGGTCCCGCCGGCTCGCGGGCCTCTGCCGACCCCGCTTCCAGAGCTCGCTCTCCGCGCATGCTGCTCCGCGCTTCCCTGCTGCTCCTCGGCGCCGCGCTCGGCATCCTCTGGGGCAGCTACTCCCCTCTCCTCGCCGCTCCGCCGCAGGACGATGCGCGCCTCACGGCGCTGCTCGCGCGCCACCGCCTCGTCGCCGACGAGAAGGATCTGGAGCTGCTCGCCCGCGACGGCTCCATCACCGCCGCGCGCGCGCTCGAAGCTGCGGGCAAGGAGCTCGAGGACGTGAAGCTCGCGCGAAAAGCGATCGACCAGCTCGGCGCGTTCGTCGCGGCCCAGACGACGCGCGAGGCCGCATCCGATGCGCTCGCGAACCTCGGGCGCCACGCGAAGGACCCCGGCCTCCGCCGCCGCGCGGTCGAGCTGCTCGCCGAGAAGAAGGGCGAGAGAACTTCGCTGCGCGCGATCTACGACGCCTCGACCGAGCCCGCGCTCCGCGTGCTCGCGCTGAAGGGTCTCGTCGCGGAGGGCCCTTTCGACGAGGAGCTGCGGCGTCTCTGCGCCCGCGCGCTCTTCGATCCGAAGGAGAACGGCGAGGTGCGCGCCGCGGCGTTCGACGCGCCGCCGTTCCGCGAGAAGCTCACGCTGGAGAATCTGCTCCAGCTCGGCGACGACGCCGACGCGGGCCTCCGGCTCCGCGCGCTGAAGCGCTTGCTCGAGGTGAACGAGCGCGCCGCGGTCGCACTCGCGAAGGAGCGCCTCGCCGACGCGAGCGCGCCGGTGCAGATCGAGTCCGGCAAGATCCTGCTCGCGAGCGGCGTGCCGGTGAACGCGTTGCTCGTGCTCGATCATGTCGTCGGCGCGGGAACCAACGTGCGCGATGCGCTGCTGCCGAAGCTCGTCGAGCGCGCGAGTACCAGCTTCCTCTCCGGACTGGAGAGCCGCCTCGCCGAGACCGAGATCTCGGAGCACGCGGCGAAGATCCTGACCCGTGTGCTGGGCGACCTGCTGAAGAAGCAGGACGCCGCCGCGCTGCGCCTCGCGCGCAAGCTCCTGAACCACCCGCAGACCTTCGTCCGCGTGCGCCTGGCGCAGGAGCTCGCCGAGGCGAAGGACCGCGGCTCGCTCGCCGCGCTGCAGAAGATGCTGCGCTCGGGCGTCCCCAACGTCCGCATCGAGGGACTGCGCGCGCTCACGGCGATCCAGGGCCAGGATCCCGAGCTCGCGAAGTTGCTCCTGGAAGCGCTCGACGACAAGGATCCCGCCGTGCGCATCGCCGCGGTGGACTGCTTGGCTGCGATCGCGCATCCGTCCGCCGCGCCGCGTATCCTGGCGCTGCTCGCGCCGGATCAGAGCATCGACGGCGCGCTGCGCCTCGCGGCCCTCGACGCCCTGGTGCTCCTGCGTCATGCACCGGCGATCCCGGTGCTGATCGAAGGGCTCGAGGTCGCGAGCGGCCGCTACACCGAGGACTACGCGCACGCGCTGCGCCTGCTCACGAACCAGCCCTTCCGCCGCCACGCACCCGACTGGCGTCGCTGGTGGACCGATCACGGAGCGGGCTTCGTGCCTCCGCCGCTCGACGCCGCGCAGAAGCAGGAGCTCGAGTTCCGCTCACGCCAGCGCGAGGCGGGTGCCACCTCGAGCTTCTACGGCCTGGAGATCCTCTCCGAGCGGGTCGTCTTCGTGATCGACCAGTCCGGCTCGATGGCCGCGAAGGCCGGCACGCGCTCCTCCGACAAGGGCGCGCCGACGCGCCTCGAGATCGCGAAGGAGGAGCTCCTGCGCTACGTGGACAACGTCCCCGAGCACCACCTCTTCAACATCGTGCTCTTCGGCACCGGCGTGAAGACCTTCGCCGACGACCTGCGCTCGCCGAAGGGCCAGGGCCGCGCCGAAGCGCGCCAGTGGGTCGAGAAGATCGCGCTCGAGGGCGCGACCAATCTCTACGGCGGCCTGAAGAAGGCCTTCGCGATGAAGGACGTGGACACGATCTACCTCCTCACCGACGGCGATCCCTCCGCGGGCGAAGAAGTCGACCCCAAGCTCATCCTCGAGGACGTGATCCACTGGAACCGCGAGCGCCGCATCGTGATCCACTCGATCTCGATCGGCACGCAGAGCGCGCTCTTGCGGCAACTCGCGGAGGAAACGGGTGGGGAGTTCCTCGTGCGCTGAGCCTGGGAATCGGTCGCCATCTTCCGTCGGCGCGCCGCGCTCGATTCAGGAGATCGCCTGCAGCGCGGTGACGAGCTCGAGATAGAGGGCGATCGAGGCATCGCGATCCGTCACCCAATCCCGCCCGGGGCCGCTCTGATCCGGCGCCCCTCGCAAGAACCAACCGTCCGTGCGCTCGATCGCCATCTCGAGCTTCGCGCGGGCAGTGGCTTCATTGTTCGCCTGGAGCGCCTGCACCGTCTGCGAGAGGAAGTTCGTAAGCGCCTGCTGATTGCCCGCGCTCGAGACGCTCGCCGGTGGAAGCTCGGCTACCGCGGTGATCGCCTCGGCGGCCGTGCTCTCCGCGAACTCCTCGCCCGTGATCACCACGATCGATACCTCGTCGACGAGGGAGGGACCGAAGCCGTCGTCGACGATCAGCGCGGCGACATAGGTGCCCGGAAGATCCGGGAGGAACACCGGCGACGGCGCGAACGGATTCGACAGGATCGCGAGGCTGCCGCTCGGCACGGCGACGAGACCCCAGTAGTACGCGAGCGCATCCTGCTCGGGGTCCGTGCTGGCCGTACCGTCGAGCTGGACCGGCTGGATCACGACGCCGGCTTGGTCCGCGCCTGCGTTCGCCGTGGGCGCCAAGTTCGTCGACGAGATCACGACGGAGTCAGGAGAGCTCGCGAGCAGGACCGCGTCTCGCACGATCAGCTCCGCGACGTAAGTGCCAGGAAGGTCGGCGAGGAAGGTCGAGTTCGCGAGGTTCGGATTGCTGAGCGTGGCAGCGCTGCCCGGAGGTTTCGAAACCAGCGTCCAGGAGTACTCCAGGCTGCCGGTCGGCGTGTCGTCGTCGAACGAGGCCGAGCCGTCGAGCTGCACCGTTCCGCTGGCATGGATCGATTGATCTGGGCCAGCGTTCGCCGAGGGCGCAGCGTTGGAGACGAGGCCCGTGATCTTGCGGATGCGGGCGTTGTCCGTGTCGGCGATGTAGAGGTCTCCTGCTCCGTCGAAGGCGAGATCGTAGGGGCCGGCAAATGACGCTGAACGGGCTGGAGCGCCATCGCCTTCGTACCCGTAGGTGCCGGTGCCGGCAACGGTGGAGATGATTCCAGACCGAGCGTCGATGCGGCGCAGTACCGAGCTGTCGTAATCAGCGAGATGGACGCTCCCAAAGGCGTCCACGGCGATGCCATCCGACGATCCGAGAAGCGCACTGAGGGCGGGGCCCCCGTCTCCCGAGTAACCCCCGACGTCGTAGGTGCCCGCGATGGTAGAGATGATCCCAGTGGTCGCGTCGATCTTGCGCAAGGAGTAGCGCTCCTTGACGAAGATGTTGTCTGCGGCATCGATCGCTACTCCAGAGATGAGAGTGAACCCGGCGGCATTCGCCGGACCTCCGTCCCCACCGTGCATTCCCCAGGGAACGAGCCCGTTGGCGTAGGAGATGTAAAGCTCGTGCGTTCCCGCGATCGTAGAGATGATCCCGGTCACCGCATCGATTCTCCGCACGACGCTCCAATCCCCTACGATCAGATCGCCGGAAGTATCGAATGCCAGACTCCATGGAGCCCTTAGATACGCCTGCGTGGCGAGCCCGCCATCTCCGGTCCAGAACGCGGTCGGATCGAAGGGAAGACCGAGAAAGTCCGTGGGAAGAAGTCGTACGTCGGGCGCTCCACCCCCCGCGATCGTCGACACCTGCTGCGTGAGCGGATCGTAGCGACGGATCAGCTCCCACCCCTGGCTCGTCGCGTCGGTGAAGTAGAGCCGGTCTTGTCCATCTACCGCGAGAACGCCATAGCCATTAAGCTCGATGGACGTCGCCAGCGCGCCGTCGTTGGGATAGGACAAGGAACCGCCCCCGATCACCGTGCGGATCGTCCCGCTCGCCGCATCGATCCGCCGAATCGGCATGCCGGCACCCCAGTCGCTGAAGTAGATGTTCCCCGCGCTGTCGATGGCGAGGTACGCGGGAAAACCCACCTGCGCCGAGATCGCCGGCCCCCCGTCGCCCGCGAAGCCGTAGGTGCCGTCGCCGGCGATCGTCGAGATCATCGGGACCTGTGCTGGCGCGATCACGGGGGCGAGGCAGAGGCCGAGGAGGGAGAAGAGGTGGCGCATGATCGAGAGAATCCGAGGGGCAAAGGCGAAGGACGGATCCGGCCTCGACACCGAGGCCTCTCAGTGCCTGTCGCATCTCCTCCCCTTTTCGCACCGGTGTGGCGTCGTTTTCTCTCGACGATCGCGCGCGCCAGCGCGGAGTCGCAATTGCGGGGGCGGACCTTGCTCCTGGCCTTCCGGCCGTCATGCTCTTCGGATCCGCGACGGAAGCGCGCCATGTCATCTCCCGAACCCGCCTTGCCCGACTCCACCTGCTGGTCGGTCATCCACCGCGCAGCGCACGGTGCGAGCGACGACCGCTCGGAGTTCGCGCGCCGTTACGAGGGCCTGATCCGCGCGTATCTCTCCGCACGCTGGCAGCATCCGCTGCGGCGACCGGACATCGACGACGGCGTGCAGGAGGTGTTCGTCGAGTGCTTCAAGGAGGGCGGAGTGCTGGCGCGCACGGCCTCGAGCCACCCCGAGAGCTTCCGGGGCTTCCTGAAGAGCGTGACGCGGAATGTCGCGCTGCGCTTCGAGACCGCGCGCGCACGTGCCCACGAAGGGCAGGCCGAACACAGCAACGCCTTCGCCGACCATCCCGCGCGGCAGGACACGCCCTCCCGTAGCTTCGATCGCGCCTGGGCCCACATGCTGCTCGACGAGGCCGTCCAGCGGCAGCAGGCGCGCGAGCGCACGAAAGGCGACCGACAACAACGCCGATCGGAGCTCCTGCGCCTGCGCTTCGCCGAAGGCCTGCCGATCCGAGAGATCGCACGGCGCTTCGGCGAGGATGTCGACTGGGTCCACCACGAGTATGCGCGGGCGCGGCGCGACTTCCGCGCGGCCCTACTCGAAGTATTGCAACACCACTTGCCGAACGCCGACGCCGCGCAGGAGTGGAACCTTTTGGCCGAGCTCCTCGGTCCGCCGGAGCCGTGAGAGGCTGCTCAGGTTTCGTTGCGACTGCCTCTTCGTTGTCTGTCGGCGCAGCGCCAGACGGAGCTGCCGACGATCCCCGAGCCTCGCTCGCCGCTCTCTGAGCGCCGGAATCGCCAAAACGGCGGAGCGAGAATCGATTCTCTCGAGACCGAAGCGTATGGCACGTTCCGAACCGAATCCCAAAGACCCCGCTGACGACGTCGCCAGCGACGAGAGCGATCCCAAGCTCGAGCTCTACCTGCAGGCCGCCTACGGCGCGAGCCTCGCGAAGGCGTCGAGCGCAGAGAGCGTGCTCCTGCGAGTCCGCCAGGCCTTCGGCTCGGCACCGCGGATCACACTCCGAGCTCCCAGCGACGGAGGCGGGGCTCCTGCCGAAACCGCGGCAGCTCAGCTGTCCGTCGAGGCCATTCACGGCGGCCGCTACCAGCTCCTCGGCGAGATCGGCCGCGGCGGCATGGGCGTCGTGATGCGTGGTCGCGACCTCGACCTCGGGCGCGACATCGCGATCAAGGTGCTCGAGCCATCGCGCGGCCAGGACGCGGCGCACCTCCGTCGGTTCCTGGAGGAGGCTCAGATCGGCGGCCAGCTCCAGCACCCCGGGCTCGTCCCGGTGCACGAGCTCGGCCTCTATCCCGACGGTCGCCCCTTCTTCACGATGAAGCTCGTGGAAGGAGAGACCCTGGCCTCGATCCTGCGGAGGCGCGTAGAGCCGAGCCAGGATCGCTGGGTCCTGCTCAACGTCCTGCACAAGGTCTGCCAGACGATCGCCTATGCTCACGCGCGCGGCGTGATCCACCGCGACCTGAAGCCGGCGAACGTGATGCTGGGCCGCTTCGGCGAGGTGCAGGTGATCGATTGGGGCCTGGCGAAGGTGCTCGATCCGCGGGCTGAGCCACTCCCAGGCGATCGCCCGCCAGCGATCGATACCGAGCACGTACGCACGCACGCGGAGGGCTCGCGCTCCCAGTCCGGTGTGACCCTCGGCACGCCGGCGTACATGGCTCCCGAGCAGGCTCGCGGCGAGATCGAGCGCGTGGACCAGCGCGCGGACGTGTTCTCCCTCGGCGCGATGCTCTGCGAGATCCTGATCGGAAATCCACCCTACGGCGGCGAGAAGGAAGAGATCCTCGATCGGGCGAGGCGCTGCGACACCGCGAGTACGCTCGCCGCACTGCAGCGTTGCAGCGTGGACGCGTCACTCGTCGAGATCGCCCTCGATTGCCTGGCCGCGGATCCCGAGCAGCGCCCGCTCGACGCCGGAGTGCTCGCGCTTCGCGTTGGAGAGTATCTGAGCTCGGCCGATGCGCGCGCGCGGAGCGCCGAGCTGCAAGCGGCGGAGGAGCGGGCGCGAGCAACGGCGGAGCGACGAGCGCGCCGACTCACGGCTGTGTTGGCGGCCGTAGTGCTGCTCGGCTTCGTGGTCGCCTGGATCGGCTGGACCTGGATGGAAGCGCAGCGCGAGGTCCAATTGCGCGCGGCCAGGCTCGCGGCACAGACCGCGATCGAAGAGACCAGGGTAGCGCTCGCAACGGCTCGCGCCGCGGCGCGCGATGATCTCTCGTCCTGGCCCGCAACACAGGCTGCGGCTGCTCGCGCTGTTGCCTTTTCGACGGCGGAGTTCGTGCCCGTCGATCAACGCGAGCGCGCGAAATCGCTCCGCGCGGAGGTAGACGCAGCTGAAGCGATCGCGCGAGCGACAGCCGCGCGCGTGCTCCAGGATCGCGGAATGCTCGAGACGCTCGAGCGGATTCGCGAGGAGATGACTCGGGACTTCGAGTGGAAAGAGGAGGACCTGCGCTTCACCACGGCTTTCCGAGAGTACGGCATCGACCTCGACGCGTTGCCGCCTGCAGAGGCTGCCCGACGCATCCAGGCATCCGAGATTGCAAGCACCCTGATCGAGGCGCTCGACTGGTGGCGATGGACGCGCTCAGGTCAATTCGCCCCCGGGAGTGCAGAGGCCCAGCGCCTGAAGGATGCGGTGATCGCAGCAGACCCCGATCCTTGGCGGGTGCGCCTACGCGAAACCAGGTCCTCCGACAGGGCGAATCTGGCAGCGTTTCACGAGCTAGCGAACGCGCCGCAGGCCGCGGATCAACCGAAGGGAGCACTCCTAATCCTTGCCCGCAAGCTACAGCAGGCGGGCGACCCTGAAGCTTGCTGCAGCCTCCTGCAAAAGCTGCATTTCGAGTATCCCGACGACTTCTGGATCAACTACTGGCTCGGCTACTCGTTCTTCAACATGAGTCCCCGTCAGCCCGAACAAGCATTGCGATTCGCCACGGCAGCCCTTGCATGCAGGCCGGATAGCGAAGTTGCCATGGGCCTCGTGCATAATGTGCTCGAGCGCGACCCCATTGCGCTCACGCTCGCCGAGCGAGGAGCCCGCCTGTACCCAGAATCACCCGTCGTGCGGGCCAACCACGGCGCCGCACTCGCTCGCGCTGGCCGCCATGACGAGGCGATCCGCGTGATGAGGGAGGTGCAGAGCACCTTCCCCGGCATCTCTGCTAATTGCGCCAATCTTGCCTTCGAGCTGCTGGAAGTAGGCCGCATCGAGGAGGCGATCGAGCTCATTCCCGAGCTGCTCGCGGCACCACCGCTCGATCACGGCAGACTCTGCAAACTCGGGAGGAAACTCTTCGAGCTCGGATGCAAGGAGCAAGCTCGCGATGTCCTGGAGCACGCCGCCTTGCAGGATCCCTCCTGCCTGGCATGCTCGTTCGCTCTCGCGACGCTTCTCCAGGGAGCGGAGCTCGCACGCGTTGATTCGGAGGATCGGATCCGTGCCGAGCTGGAGAAGCAGCCGGAGAACGTGCGCCTGCTAACCGCTCTCGGGCAGGAGCTGAGTCGCCTCGAGAGAGTCGAGGAAGCCATCCATGTCCTGCGCGAAGCGCTACGGCTGCACCCCCAAGACTGGATTGCGCACAACGTGCTCGGAGAGCTGCTCGTCTCGACGAAGTCGTTTCCCGAGGCTCGCGCCGCATTCCTGAGAGCCATCGAGCTCCATCCCCCGGCGTACCCACCGAGAGCGGGCCTGGCGCGCGTCCTTCATCGCATGGGCAAGCTCGAGGCTGCCGTGCAGGAGTACGAGGCGCTGCTGCGCGTGCATCCCGATTCTGCCGAGTCCTGTCTGGAGGTGTCCGATCTCCTCGCATGCATGGGGCGCTACGGCGAAGCCTGGATCCGGTTCGAAAGCGGGCGGCGCCAGCTTCACAGGCGAAAGGATTTGAAGCCTGAATTCGATCGCCGAGCGGGAGCCTACGAGGCCTTCGCGGAGCTTGATCTGATGATGGCCGGCCTGATCACCGGAAGGCTCCGGGATCTCCCCGAGATGGAGCGCTACGAGCTCGCCGTGACTTGCAGGCGGAAGCGGTTCTGGGGGCTCTCGGCGCGCCTCTTCGAGCGCGCCCTCGAGGAGAGTCCCGAGCTCTTGCGCGAGCAACCCGATGGGACGCGCTTCGACGCCGTCGTCTCCGCGCTCGTGGTCGCTTCCGGGAAGGCCGCCGATGCCACCGGACTGGATGCCGCGGCACGCAATCGCTGGCGCGAGCTGGCTGCGCGGTGGTTGGGTGCCGAGATCGAGAGCGTCGAAGCGAAGCTCGCGGGCGGAGTCCTCAGCGGCTCCGCCCTGGAGGAGCTGATGCAACGCACCTTCGAGGATCCGGCCCTGACCCGATTCCGCTCGGAAGAACTCCTCGGCACCATGGATCTGGCGGATCGTCTCGCTTGGCAACACCTCTGGGATGCCGGAGCAGCGCTCCGCGCAATGGTGCGACGCTGACTCGGGGTGTAGAGATTTGGTGGCCGCGACGATTGCGGCTCACGGTCGCCAGGGTGCGAAAACGCCGGTCCGAGTGACTGGAGATCGGCGAGCCGGCGCGGTTGTCGGCTTTGCTCATCGACCTGCCACTCGGAGCACCTCCCATGACCTCGTCGCCCTTCGCCTCGTTGACCGCATGTCTCGCTGTCGCCGCGTCATCGTTCGCGCAAGCCCCCGGCGATTGCGTGCGGAACGATGCGTCGTTCCAGTCTCAGGAAGGCGGGTGCAAGGATCTCTCCGCCGGACTCGTCTGGAGCGTTGATACCGGCGTCCGCACCTGGGAGCAGGCCCTCAGCGACGCCGCGAACCTCGTCCAAGGCGGCTACTCGGACTGGCGCCTCCCTACGATCGCCGAGATGCAGGTCGCGTCTGCGAACGGGGCGCAGACTCACATCCGCTTCACGCATGGGCTCCCGAGCTCTCCCGCGCGCTGGAACTCCTGGTCGAGTTCGCCCGCGAGCGGCTCCACGCGCCCGAAGACCGCGCCGATCTGGACCTTGGACTGGGTGAGCGGAAGCGCGCAGCAGCTCCCGAAGAACAGCCGCCTCTACTTCCACTGCGTGCGCGACGGCATCGTTCCGGCGTCTTCGCCCGAGGTCGCGCAGTCGAAAAACGAAGCGGCACCGTCTTCGCCGGCAGCCTCTCAGAGCGCCGTTACGCACGTCCTGGACGGCGACCGCTGGATCGCCGAACTCTACCTGCCCCTGCTCGCCGGCCGATCGTTCGCTGCGACGCTCGAAACTGACGGCGCCGAGATCTCAGCGATGCCGACGAGCGGAGCGCCAGCGAGCGGAACCTTCGACGCCGCTGGCCGCGCGACGATCAACGTGGATCCCGGAGCGCTTCGCTCGTCGGAACCCGTGGTGCGCGCGATCTCGATCCACGTCCTCGTCGCGGATCCGGTCGCCGGCGCACCACGCGCGTTTCGGGTGCGGCTGCCGCGCTAGAGTCCTTGGTCCCCAAGAGTTGTTGTTTCTGAGGCAAGTTCCGAACTTGGGGACTCGTGCCTCGACGGCGTCAGCCGTTGAACCAGCCAACAAGCTAGCGGGACTGTGGCGAAGCCACGCTAGAAGCTCCGGCGCCCTGAGCGCAGACACATCACTCGCTCGCCTCCGCGTCCGCCGCCCCCTTGCTCCGCTTCCGATGCCGCACCACATCGCCCTCGACCATGAAGATCACGTCCTCGGCGATGTTCGTCGCGTGATCGCCGATGCGCTCGAGATGGCGGCCGATGGAGAGCAGGTGGATGCCGCGCGAGACGGTGTTCGGATCCGCCTTCATCTGCTCCTCGAGCACGCGGAAGAGGTCGCGTTGGCAGCGATCGATCTCGTCGTCGGCCTCGCAGACCTGCTGGGCCTTCCGCGGGTCGAGCTCGACCAGGCAGTCGAGGGCCGAGCGGAGCATCGCCTTCACCTTCTCGACCATGCCGACGACGTCGAAGGGGAGCTCGAGCGGCGGCTCTTGGGCCAAGCGCTTCGCGCGCTTCGCGATGTTGCACGCGAGGTCGCCGACGCGCTCGAGATCGTTGTTCACCTTCATCACCGCGACGATGAAGCGGAGGTCCGTGGCGACGGGTTGGTGGAGGGCGAGCACCTTCATGCACTCCTCCTCCAAGTCGACCTCGCGGCGATCGATCACCTTGTCGCGCGAGCGCACCTCGGCGGCGAGGTCGGGGCGGCGCTCGACGAGCGCGCGCACGGCGAGGTCGAGCGAGCCCTCGACGAGCCCGCCCAAGGTGAGGATCTCCTCGCGCAGGCGGCCCAAGTCCCTCTGGAGATGCTTCGACACGGAATGACTCTGACAGCGGTCCCCGCGCGCCGAGCGAGAGCGCGGCACCGGAGAGGGCGCCAGACGCCGCGGCGCTCGTCGCGGAGAGCGCTGCGCGGCACAGCGTAGCGCGCGCGTGCACGCGGCGCATGGAGAGAACTCCGTGAGGAACTTCGTTCGCGCTCCGGCGGCGCACGCGAGCCACGCGAAGTTCTTTCCACCGGCTCACGCCTCGGAAGGGCAGCGCTCGATGCGGGGAGAGACGCTCGAACGAGGATGGCCCCGAGGGAACCACCATGCAGCGAGGGACGGCAGAGGAACGCAAGCGCGGAGGGCGCTGGGTGCTGCTCTGCACGACGGCGGCCTTGCTGCTCTTCGCCGCGGGCCCGGTGCCGCGGAGCGCCGCGGCTTCCCGGGCTCCGGCTCCGATGCGCTCGTCGCTGGTGGCTCGGGACGAGGCGCCGGCATCCTCGCCGACGCCGCCTGCCCGACCCGTGAGCAACACGCGCAGTCCCGAGCTCGGACCGGGGATCGATGGCGCGGTGATCGCGCTCGACGGACCGGTGCCCGGGCTCCGCGTCGCGGCAACGACCGGCGCGGGTCTGCCGGTGACGGGGACGGCAGCGCGCGCGAGCTTCACGGACGAAGCCGGGCGCTTCCGCCTCCGCGAGGCGGCGCCGGCGCCGCAGCGCTTGATCGCGCTCGGGGCCGACGGCGCGCTGCTCGAGGGCCCGCTGGTTCCGTCGCTCGCGGCGGAGCGCTCGGCGCTGCGCTGGGAGCTCGAGTGGCGGCTCGTGCGCGTGCAGCTCCGCGATGCTGCGGGAAACCCGCTCGTCGGCGCGCGCGTACGCTGTAGCTCCCCCACCGGCGCGCCGTGCTTCGCGGTGCGCCACGCGAGCGACGCCGAGGGGCGCTGCGCGGCGCTCGTGCGCGGGGCCGACACCGTCGAGTTCGTTCTCGAGCGCCCCGGGTCGCCGCCCGCGAGCGCGCACTTCGCCGCGGGCGACGCCGAGCACGGCTGGACGCTCGACGCGCGCTGAGCGGCGGCTCCTTCAGCGCAGCGCGCTGTCCTTCGGCAGATCGCTCGCGGCGATCGACTCCTGCACGCCCGTGAGGAGGTTCAAGCGGAAGAGCTGGCGCGCGGCGCCTTTCGCGGCCTCGCCGTAGATCCAGCCGCTGCGCTCCTCGAGCATCGGCGAGCTCGGCACGTCGAGGCTCCAGATGCCGTCCTCGAGCGCCGTCGTGCCCAGGATCTCGCCGCCGCCCGCGTCGAGGCGCAGCGTCGCTCCGGGCGTCGCGCGTCCGCGCGCGACGAGCGTGCTGCCCGCGGCGCTGGAGGGCACGGCGACGCAGGCATAGCGCAGCTCGGCGCGCAGCGGTCGGGCTTCGATCGCCGCCTCGCGGAAGACGGCCTCCAACGCGCGCTTCGCCTCCAGGAGCTGCTGGCTGGTGCGGATGCCGACCAAGCGGAACGCGCAGTCGCGCTCGGCGACGCCGAGCGAGCGCGCTTCGTCCGCGTCGAGCGGCTGGTAGCCGAAGGCGGCGACGGCGTTCTTCAAGCGCGGCGGGAGCGCCGGGTCCAAGTCCTCGAAGACGAAGTAGGTCGGCGCTTCCCAAGCGGTGGCGCACGCCGCGAACGCGAGCAGCGCGCCGAGCGCGCCACCCCTAGAGGCCGATCGTCCGAGCTCTCGAAGCATCGCCGTGTTTCCGCAGCGCCGTTCCATGGGAGTGCGCGCCGCGGCGCGGCGCGCGCACAGCATGCCAGAGGCCACGCCTCGGAGCGCGCGCGCTTTCCCCGCCTCGTTCCCTTCGGTACCTTGACGCCCTTCTCCCGCCCCGAGCCCCTCCGGAGATGTCGAGCACCAGCGTCGTAAAGAAGCCCCTGCAGATCCTCTGCGTGTTCTCGGAGGTCATCCCGTACGCGAAGACGGGCGGCCTCGGCGACGTCGGCGGCTCGCTGCCCGGAGCGCTCGAAGCGATCGGCCTCGAGGTCTCGACCGCGCTGCCGCTCTATCGCAGCGCGCGCGAGAAGATCCGCGACCCGATCGTGCTCCACGAGCACTTGGCGGTCGAGGTGCCCCAGCGCACCTACGTCTTCCGCGTCGTCGCGGCGAAGGGGCCGGCGGGCCAGCGCCTGCTCTTCTTCGATTGCCCCGAGCTCTTCGATCGCGACGGGATCTACCAGCAGGCCGGGCGCGACTTCTCCGACAACGGTCTGCGCTTCGCGCTCTTCAACAAGGCCGTGCTCGAAGCGGTGCGCCAGATCCCCGAGGTCAAGGCCGACATCTTCCACGTGCACGACTGGCAGGCGAGCTTCGTGCCGATCTTCCGCGCGACGGTCTACAAGGACGACCCCGCGATCGCCGGCAAGCCCGTCGTGCTCACGATCCACAACCTGGGCTACCAGGGCCTCTGCGACGCGTGGATCCTGCCCCAGCTCGGGCTGCCCGAAGAGCTCTATCACCAGGACCGCCTCGAGTATCACGGCCGCATCAATCCGCTGAAGGGCGGCATCCTCTACTCCGACGTGATCACCACCGTCTCGCGGCGCTATGCGCGCGAGATCGAGGACGCGCGCTGGGGCGCCGGCCTGGAAGGCGTGCTGCAGCGCCGCCGCCGCCAGCTCCTCGGCATCGTGAACGGCATCGACGTCGCGGCCTGGGACCCGCGGAAGGACAAAGAGCTCCCCGCGACCTTCGACGCCGAGGACCTGGGCGGCAAGGCCGAGTGCAAGCGCGCGCTGCAGCAGCAGATGAAGCTGCCGGTCGATCCCGCCAAGATGCTGATCGGCTTCTGCGGACGCCTCGCCGATCAGAAGGGCATCGACTTGCTGATCGAGAGCACGGAGGCGCTGGCGCGCCGCGACCTCCAGCTCGTCTGGCTCGGCCAGGGCGACAAGGAATACGAGCGCCGCATGAAGGAGCTCGGCAAGCGCTTCGAGGGCAAGATCGCCGGAACCTCGGCCTACACCGAGAAGCTCGCGCATCAGCTCACCGCCGGCTGCGACGCGCTGCTGGTGCCCTCGCGCTTCGAGCCCTGTGGGCTGGTGCAGCTCCACGCGCTGCGCTACGGCGCAGTGCCGATCGTGCACGCCACCGGCGGCCTCGCCGACACGGTGATCGACGCCAACGCGGAGAACGTCGAGCGCGCGCGCGCGACCGGCTTCCAGTTCGATCGCTACACCGCGCAGGCGCTGCTGCGCGCGGTCGACCGCGCGCTCGCCGTCTACTACGACGACAAGCCGGGCTGGGACGCGCTGCGCCGCCGCGGCATGCAGCAGGACTACTCCTGGCCGACGAGCGCCAAGCGCTACGCGATGATGTTCCGCATGGTCCATCGCGAGCGCGCCGGGAAGCCGCCGCGCGATCCGGCCGAGGACCAGGGTCGCCGCGTCGCGACGACGAAGGGCCCGTTCATGGAGTGGGGCCCGCCGCTGCCGGCGCGCTATCAAGAAGACGCCGCGGTGCTGCAGGTGCAGAACCACTCGAGCCTCTTCCTCTACTGGGAGGTCGCCAGCGCCACGCGCGACCGCCTGCAGTCGCAGCTCGAGACGGGCCTCGCGCTGCGCGTCCGCCTCCGCGACCTCGACAGCGGCCATCAGCTCGAGGAGCCGCTCGACGTCGACTTCGGCGATCGCTGGTTCCGCGTGACGCCGACGCACGCCTATCTCGCCGAGATCGAGCTCTACCGCGAGCACGACGGCTACGTGCACTGGCGGAAGACCTCGAACCAAGTGCGCATGCCCGCCGATCGCGTGAGCCCGCGCGTCCATCGCATGTGGATCCCCGTCGCGATCCCCGAGGGCCACAACGCCCCCCTCGGCCTGCTCGACTACCAAGGCAACGTGCCGGGCCTCGACTTCGGTATCACCGTCGCGGGACCCGCCCGCGAGATGATCGACTGGGAGGAGCCGGTGCAGAAGGTGCCGCGCCACCGCCGCGATCCCGAGCGTTCTCCGCTGGCGCGCTCCGAACCCGAGCGTGCGCGCGCGGCCGTCCGCGAAGGCGCCGCCGCTCAACGCAAGGAGAGCGCGGAGATCGAGAAGGCTCAGGCCCAGACACAGGCGGAAGAGCAACTGCAACAACACGAGCAGAAGCAGGCCGTGGTGCGCGCGCGCTTCTCGCGCCGCGCCTACGTCGGCGAAGGCGCCGAGCCGAGTGTCGCCCCCACTTCCCAGCCGCCGGAAGGCGTCTCCTGGACGGCCGCGCATCCCTCGTCGCAGACCTTCCATCTCCGCGGCGACGACGAGCTCGCCTTCGAGGAACCGCGCGCGTGATCTACGGCAAGCTCTGCATCGTGCTGCACGCGCACCTGCCCTGGGTGCGCCATCCCGAGCACGTCGAGTTCCTGGAGGAGGACTGGCTCTTCGAGGCGATCTCGGAGACCTACGTGCCGCTGCTCGCGGCCTTCGATCGGATGCGCGAGGACGGCGTGCGCTTCCGCATCACGATGACGATGACGCCGCCGCTGGTGGAGATGCTGCGCGATCCGATGTTGATCGCGCGCTACCGCGCGCGCCTGAAGAAGCTGCGCGAGCTCGCCGCGCGCGAAGTGGAGCGCCGCACGACGGATCCCCGCCTCGAACGCTCGGCCGCGATGCATCTCGAGCTCTACGAGCAGGCCTCCCGCGTGCTCGACGAGCGCTGCCACGGCGATCTCATCCGCGGCTTCCGCGACCACATGGAAGAGGGCTCGCTCGAGATCGTGACGTGCCCGGCGACACACGGCTATCTGCCGCTGATGTCGGGCGACGACGTCCGCCGCGCGCAGCTCCGCGCCGCGGTGAAGAACTACACCAAGCACTTCGGCCGCCGCCCGCGCGGCATCTGGCTCTCGGAGTGCGCGTACGCGCCGGGCATCGACGCGCTGCTCGAAGAGCAGGGGCTCGAGTTCTTCTTCGTCGACTCGCACTCGGTGCTGCTCGGCGATCCGCGCCCCTGCTACGGGACCTATGCGCCCGTGCGCACGCCCGCCGGACCCGCCGCCTTCGCGCGCGACATCGAGACGGGGCGACAGGTGTGGAGCGCCGACAGCGGTTATCCCGGCGATCCCGACTACCGCGAGTTCTATCGCGACATCGGCTTCGACGCGCCGATCGAGGACCTCCGCGGCTTCTTGCACGCCGACGAAGCGCGCCGCTCGCTGGGCTTCAAGTACCACCGCGTCACCGGCAAGGTCCCGCTCTTCCAGAAAGAGCTCTACGACCCCGAGGTCGCGAAGGGCCGCGCCCGCCAGCACGCCGAGCACTTCGTCCACAACCGCCATCACCAGTGCAAGCACCTGCTCGGCTTGCTCGGTCGCGTGCCGGTGGTGACCTCGATGTACGACGCCGAGCTCTTCGGCCACTGGTGGTTCGAAGGGCCCTGGTTCCTGGAGCAGGTCTTCCGCCGCGCGCACGAGGGCTTGGACGGCATCGTCACGCGCCACGCCGCCGAGATCCTCGACGAGGACCGCGACCTCCAGACCCTGCACGTGAACCCGTCGTCCTGGGGCGCTGAAGGCTCGAGCCAAGTCTGGCTCAATGGTCAGAATGCGTGGATCTACCGCCACGTGCACCACGCCGAGCGCGAGATGGTCGAGCTCGCGAAGGCGCACCCCGAAGCGCGCGGCATCCTCCGCCGCTCGCTCAATCAAGCCGCGCGCGAGCTCTTGCTCGCGCAGTCGAGCGACTGGGCCTTCATCCTCACGACGGGCAGCGTCGTGCCGTACGCGATCCGCCGCATCCGCGAGCACCTGCATCGCTTCCGGAACCTGCGCGATCAGATCCGCAGCGGGCGTTTCCTGGAGGCGCGGCTCTCGGATTGGGAAGGGCGCGACAACGTGTTCCCGGAGATGGATTACCGGATCTACGTGTGAGGTCGAGGCCGCAGCTCAGGGATCGATCCGCCCCTGCTGCCACACCTTGCCATCGTCGAGCCGCACCGCCGTGAGCTGCTGCCCCCACACGCAGCCGCTGTCGAGCGCGCAGAGCTCCGGCTCGAGCACGAGGCCGAGCGCCGCCCAGTGACCGCAGACCACCGTCGCGCCGCGCCAGCGCCGTTCGGGCACGTGGAACCACGGCACGAGCCCCGGCGCGAAGCTCGCCGGAGGGCCTTTCGGCGCGAGCTCGAGCGAGCCGTCGAGGCGGCAGGCGCGCATGCGCGTGAACGCGGCGACGGCGAGGGCGCGGCGCGCGCGCCCTTTCATCGCCGGCGTCCAGAGCGGCGGCACCGGGAGCATCTCCAAGCGCGCGAGATGGCGCCCGCGGCGCGGCGAGCGCAGGCGGTCCTCGATCTCACGCGCGACGGACTCGCACTCTTCGACGCTCCACCACGCGGGGAGACCGGCGTGCACGAGCACGCGGTTGCCTTCGCGATGCAGGAGGGGGCGATGCGCGAGCCAATCCAGCAGCTCGTCGCGATCGGGCGCGGCGAGGATCGGCAGCAGGGTGTCCTTCTTGCCGAGCGAGCGCTCGCCGCACGCGACGCCGAGCAGATGGAGGTCGTGGTTGCCGAGCACGCAGGTCAGCCGCTCGCCCTGCGCCTTCGCCCAGCGCAGCACGTCGAGCGAGCGCGGGCCGCGGTTCACGAGGTCGCCGGCGAGCCAGAGGCGGTCGGAGCGCTGGAGCGGCAGCGCATGCAGCAAGGACTCCAGCGTCGCGTAGCAGCCCTGGACGTCCCCGATGGCGTAGATGGCCATCCGATCAAGCGCGCGCCGCGCGCTCGGCGATCTGCTCGAACGCCGCGATCTTCGCGCGCACGGCTGCGGGGATCTCGCAGCTCTTGAGCTCCGCATCGACCCAGACCAGCGTCTGCGTGATCGTCGCCAAGCGGTCGTTGCCCGCGCGCACCTCGTAAGCCATCTCGAAGCTCTTGCCGCCGAGGCGCGCGGTGCGGACCGCGATGGTGAGCACGCGATGGCGGAGCAGGCCCGGCTTCTCGTAGCGCGCGGCGACCTCGCCGAGCAGGAAGGTGACGCGCCCATCGCGCAGGAAACCGAGCTCCTGGAAGTAGGCGTAGCGCGCCTGCTCGACGAGCGTCAGGTACACCGCGTGGTTCAGAACCCCCTCGCTGTCGATGTCCTTCCAGCGCAGCGGCGTGTCGTGCAAGAAGCGGAACTGCATCGGGCCTCCTCGGCGCCGCGCAGGATACTCCCGACCTTCGCGCGAGGCGACCCTCTTGCAGCACGAGAAGGGCTCGCCGATCCTGCTCGACATGCCTTCGCTCGCTTTGGCCACCTTCGCGCTCGCCCTCTTCGCGCAGGAGCCCGCCGAAGATCCCGTCACCGCGGCGTGGCGCGCGTTCCAATCCCTCGACGAAGCACCGCGCCACGCCGTGCTCGTCGCCATCGAGGCGCGCCTCCGCGCCGACACCGATCCGGAGCTCCAGCGCCTGCTCGCGCTGGTCGTGCGCGCGCGGGCCGAGCTCGCGATCGCACCTGCACCGGAGCCCGCCTTCCACGACCCCGCGACCTACGCTCCGGGGCCCTTCCGCCGCGGCGAGATCGAGCGCGCCTTCGCTCCGGCGGAGAGCGACGCCAACCCCTACTACGAGCAGCGCTTCGCCGTCGCCGCGACCTGGCCGCCCTTCCCGCTCGCAGTGGGCTACGACTTCGGCAAGAACCGCGGCATCCGCTGGAGAGCGGCCCTGCCCGACGCCGACCAGCTCTGGCTCTTGCTGGGCGGCCATCTGGCGGAGACGGATCTGCTGCACGCCTTCCTCTGCGCGCAGCTCGACTTCGCCGCCGAGCACGACGCCGCCGCCGAGCACTTCCGCCACGCGTACTGCGACCTCTCCGGCACCGCGTATCGCGGCGTGCAGCTCTACCACGCGTTCGCGTCGACGCAGCCGATCGACATGCCCGACGTCGACGTCATCGCGTTCGCCCGCAACGTCGCGAAGGACCGCTCCTTCACCTCGCCGATCCCGGCCAACGCGAAGCGCGAGAAGCTCTACGAGGCGATCCGCAGGCACTTCCTCGCGTACTACCAGCACCGCACCTGGATCGAAGCCGCCGCCACGATCTATCTCGATCCCGAGGCGCGCTTGCGCGAGGAGCACGAAGGGCTGCGCGCGCGCCTGCTCTTCGCCTTCGCCGAGCACCACGGCGATCCGACGAAGCTGCGCGCGAGCTTCGCGCGCGCGAAGACGCGCGACGCGTGGATCGAGGGCATCGATCGCGCGCTCGAGCCGCCCGGCACGCGCGCGATCTGCACCGCGCAGCGCGACCTGCGCGTCGCCCGACGCGCCCGCATCGGCGAGCACACGCGCGAGGTGCTGCGCGAGCACCGCTTGCTGCGCGAGCCCGAGCACAAGCGCGGCGGCGGCACACCGGAGGAGGCGCGATGAGCGAGGCCGCGACGACGAACGGGAGCGCGCGCGCGAGCGCGCCTAGCAGAGAAGTGCGGCGCACGGCGTGCAGCCGCGACTGTCCCGACGTCTGCACGATCCACGTCGAAGTCGAGAACGGGCGCGCGGTGGCACTCCGCGGCGATCGCGAGGACCCGATCACGCGCGGCTTCCTCTGCGAACGCACGAGCCGCTTCCTCTGGCGCCACGAGCATCCCGAGCGCCTGCTGCGGCCGCTGCTGCGGCGCGGCGGCAAGGGCTCGGCGTTGGAGCCGGTGAGCTGGGAAGAAGCGCTCGCGTTCGCCGCCGAGAAGCTCGTCGCCGCACGAGAGCAACACGGTCCGGCCTCGATCCTGCATTACCGCTCGGGCGGCTCGCTCGGGATGCTGAAGGTGCTCGGCGACTACCTCTTCGAGTGCTTCGGCCCCACCGCGGCGAAAGTCGGCGACGTCTGCAGCGGCGCGGGCGAAGCCGCGCAGGACCTCGACTTCGGAATGAGCGAGTCGAACGACTTCTTCGACTTGCGGAACGCGCGCGCGATCGTGCTCTGGGGCAAGAACCCGCACGCATCGAACGTGCATCTCCTGCCGCTGCTGAAGGAGTGTCGCCGCGCCGGCGCCAAGCTGATCGCGATCGATCCGCTGCGCACGCGCTGCGCCGACGAGAGCGATCTCTTTCTGCAGGTGCGCCCCGGCGGCGACGCGGCGCTGGCCCTCGGCGCGCTGCGCTGGGTCTTCGAGCGCGGCCTCGAGGATCGCTCGCTCGCAAGCTACGCCGATGGCGTGGACGCGCTGCGTTCGCTCTGCTTCGAGCGCTCGCTCGACGCGTGGGCCGCCGAAGCGGGGCTCGCTCCGCGCGAGCTCTTGGCCTTCGCGGCGCTCTATGCGGAGAGCAAGCCCGCGGCGATCCAGGTCGGCTGGGGCATGGGGCGACGGCGGAACGGCGGCGCGATCGTGCGCGCCATCGACGCGCTCGCCACGGTGTGCGGCAACATGGGTGTTCCGGGCGGCGGAGCGTCGTTCTACTACCGCCGGCGCTTCGCCTTCGACACGAGCTTCCTCCGCGGTCCCGCATGCGCGCCGCGCGTCTTCTCGGAGCCCCTGCTCGGCGAGCAGATCCTCGCCGCGCGCGATCCCGAGCTGCACTGCCTCTGGATCACCGCGGGGAATCCGGTCTCGATGCTGCCCGATTCGCTGCGCGTGCGCGAGGCGCTCCAGCGCGTTCCGTTCGTCGCCGTGGTCGACACGCATCCGACGGACACCACCGAGGTCGCCGACCTCGTGCTGCCGACGCTGACGCTGCTCGAGGACAGCGATCTCCTCGGCGCCTACGGCAACCATTACCTGCGCGTCTCCGAACCGGCGGTGGCGCCGGCGGGCGAAGCGCGCCACGAGCTCGCGATCTGGCAAGGGCTCGCCGCGGCGCTCGATCGCCGCACCGGCGGCAGCGCGCTCGCCGACGCCCTCGCCGGCAGCCCCGACGACTGGAAGCGCCGCCTGCTGCGCCGGACGAGCGAGCACGGCATCGATCTCGAACGCCTGCGTTCGGGTCCCGCGCGGAGCCCGTTCGCGCCGCCCGTCGCGCACGATCAGCGCCGCTTCGCCACTCCGAACGGACGCGCGCAGCTCCTCACGGAAGCGCCGCCGCCCCCGCCGCAAACGACCGCGGAGTTCCCGCTGCTCCTGCTCGCGGTATCGACCCCCGAGGCGCAGGCCTCGCAGCGCACCCAGCCGCGGCGCGACGGCCCCCCGCTCGCGCGCGTGCATCCCCGCTCCGCAGGAGCCCTGCCTTCCGGTGCCGCCGTGCGGGTCGAGAGCCGCCGCGGCGTGCTTCTGGTCGAGCTCCTCCACGACGAACGCGTGCATCCCGAGGTCCTGCACCTCGAGAAGGGCGGCATGCTGCGCGAGGGCGCATGCGCGAATCTCCTCGTCGCCGCCTTCGAGACCGACCTCGGGCAAGGTGCGGCCTACTACGACGAGCCGGTGCGCCTCCGCGCGCTCTGAACGCCGCGCCACGCCGACGCGCCTCGCGTGCGCGCGCGAGTTTTCGCTTGCACCGCATCACGCGAGCCCCTACACCCAGCGTTTTCCGGAACCACGCGACACGCACTCCCATGACCGATCGCCTGAACGCCCCTCACGGGGGCACCTTGGTCGACCTCCTCGTCTCTCCCGAGCGCGCCCTCGAGCTGAAGCGCGCCGCCAAGGACTGGCCGTCCTGGGATCTCAGCGAGCGCCAGATCTGCGACCTCGAGCTCTTGCTGAACGGGGGCTTCTCCCCGCTGCGCGGGTTCCTGGGGCAGAAGGACTACGCGAGCGTCTGCGAGCGCATGCGCCTCGAGAACGGCGCGCTCTGGCCGATGCCGATCACGCTCGATGTCAGCGAAGCGCTGGCCGAGAAGGTCGCGGTCGGTAAGAAGCTCGCGCTGCGCGACCCCGAGGGGGTGATCCTCGCGGTGCTCACCATCAGCGACATCTATCGGCCGGACCGCGAGGCCGAAGCCCAGGCGGTGTTCGGCACGACGGATCCGAAGCACCCCGGCGCGGCCTACGCGATCAAGCGTTCGCACCCGGTCTACCTCGGTGGCACGCTGGAGGGCCTCCAGCTCCCCCATCACTACGACTACCGAGATCTCCGCCTCTCGCCCGCGGAGGTACGCGCCACCTTCCAGCGCATGGGCTGGCGCAAGGTCGTCGCGTTCCAGACGCGCAATCCGATCCACCGCGCGCACTTCGAGCTCACCAAGCGCGCAGCGGAGGACAGCGGCGCCAACCTGCTGATCCACCCCGTGGTCGGCATGACCAAGCCCGGCGACGTCGACCACTACACGCGCGTGCGCTGCTACCGCGCGATCATGCCGCACTACCCGCTGAACTCGGCGCAGCTCTCGCTGCTGCCGCTCGCGATGCGCATGGGCGGCCCGCGCGAGGCGGTCTGGCACGCGCTGATCCGCAAGAACTACGGCTGCTCGCACTTCATCGTCGGCCGCGACCACGCGGGTCCCGGCAAGGACTCCGCGGGCAAGGACTTCTACGGCCCCTACGACGCGCAGGAGCTGCTGAAGAAGTACGCGCAGGAGATCGGCATCGAGATGGTGCCCTTCCTGCAGATGTCCTACGTCGCCGAGAACGACCAGTACTACCCGGCCGACAAGCTGCCGGCGGGTGCCAAGGCGCTCGACATCAGCGGCACGGAGCTCCGCACTCGCCTGCAGACCGGGCGCGAGATCCCCGAGTGGTTCAGCTACCCCGAGGTCGTGCGCGAGCTGCGCGCGACGCATCCGCCGCGCTCGAAGCAGGGCTTCACGGTCTTCTTCACCGGGCTCTCCGGCTCGGGCAAGTCGACCATCGCGAACGTGCTGCTCGTGAAGCTGCTCGAGATGGGCGGTCGCCCGGTGACGCTGCTCGACGGCGACATCGTGCGGAAGCACCTCTCCTCCGAGCTCGGCTTCTCGAAGGAGCACCGCGACATCAACATCCGCCGCATCGGCTACGTCGCGAGCGAGATCACGAAGAACGGCGGCATCGCCCTCTGCGCGCCGATCGCGCCCTACGAGTCGGTGCGCTCCGAGGTGCGCGACATGATCAGCCCGCTCGGGGGCTTCGTCCTCGTGCACATGTCGACGCCGATCGAGACCTGCGAGACCCGCGACCGCAAGGGCCTCTACGCCGCCGCGCGCGCCGGCAAGATCAAGGGCTTCACCGGGATCGACGATCCGTACGAAGTCCCGCCGACCGCGGAGATCCGCATCGATACCAGCGCCTGCACTCCCGCCGAGGCCGCGCAGGAAGTCATCCTCTACCTCGAGCGCGAGGGCTTCATCGGCGATCCGTCGCTGCGCCACGCATGAGCGGTCCGAGCGATCGCGCGAGCAGCGGTCCGTACGCCGACGAGCTCGCGCGCGTCTTGGCCGCACTCCAAGCCGTGCGCCCGCTGCTCGAGCGCTACGCGTCGCTGGACCTCAGCGTCGACTACAAGCGCGAGGATCACCCCGTCACGATCGCCGACCGCGAGGCCGACGATCTGCTGCGCGAGATGCTGCCGCGCGCGGGCGAAGGCTGGCTCTCCGAGGAGACCGCCGACGACGAGCGCCGACTCCGCGATCGACGCGTGTGGATCGTCGACCCGCTCGACGGGACGAAGGAGTTCATCAAGCGCATCCCGGAGTGGAGCATCTCCATCGGCCTCGTCGAGGACGGCGTGCCGGTCGTGGGCGGCATCCTGAACCCGCCGGCGAACTCGCTCGTGCTCGGCGCGATCGGCCACGGGGTAACCAAGAACGGCGTCAGCGCGCGCACGAAGCCGTGGCGCGGGTACCGCGAAGCCGAGGTGCTCGCCTCGCGCTCCGAGATCGGCCGGGGCGAGTGGGCGCCCTTCGAGCGCTTCGGCTTCAAGATCCGCCCGGTCGGCTCGGTCGCCTACAAGCTCGCCGAGGTCGCCGCGGGCACTGCGGACGCCACCTGGACGCTCGTGCCGAAGAGCGAATGGGACGTCGCCGCCGGCGTGGCGCTGGTGCGCGCGGCCGGCGGCAGCGTGTGCCTGCCCGACGGCAGCGCCCCGCTCTTCAACCAGCGCCAGCCGCGCTATCCCGGCTTGATCGCGTTCTCCGCGGAGAGCGCCGCGCACTTCGAGCGCGCACTCGACGAGGTACGCGCGCGCTGACGAGCGAAGAGCGGCGGGCCGGCAGCGCGCCGGACCACCGCCGCGGGGCGGTCGATCCAGTGGTTCGCCCGCCCCGCTGCGCGTGAGGAGCTCGAACGCGGCGCCTACTGGATGCGCAGGCGCTGCTCCTGGCTCACGATGCCCATCGGACCCGCGAAGGTCTCGATCGTCACCGACTGCAGGTAGACGGTGCGATTCGTGAGGGCCGGGTCGTTCGGGATGCCGAGCGGCAGCGAGAAGACGCCCGTCGAGGGCACGAGACCGCTCAGGACCAACGAGAGCGTGCCGACGTCGAGCACCAAGTCGCCGACGATGCCCGAGCCGTCCAGCGCGAACTGGAACGGCAGGAGCCCCGCCGCGGCGTAGATCGCGTAGAGCGCGTTCGGCTGCGAGCTGACCTCGAAGGTCACCTGCTGACCGCGCGCCACGTTGCCGTAGACGTTGAAGTCGCGGCTGCGCGGCACGAAGGAGAAGTCCCCCGTGCAGCAGTTGTCCCACGAGCGCACGACGATCGACTGCGTGCCCTTGTTCAAGGCGATCCAGAAGTCCGGGTCGCGCAGCGTGCCGTTGATGCGGTCGTCCTGCCAGGTGATCAGTCGCCCGGCCTGGTCATAGATGTAGGCCTCGGGATCGACGAAGGTCATCGCGCCGAGCGAGGTGCGCACCTTCATCATCGCGCGCGCCTGGTTCGTGTAGGTGAACAGGTGCTGCTGCCCGATCGTGGGCTGCGGGATGTTCAGGTAGTCCGCGCCGAGCTGGCGGAGCGCCGTGACGGGCCGGGGATTCGCCGACACCGTCGCGTCGAAGTCGCCTTGCGATTCGCTGAACGGGAGATTGGTGTTGTGGATCCAGGTCGTGCCGCCGTTCACCGCGGCGAAGGCGCCGGTGAGCTGCTCCCACGCGTTGGTGGTCGGGTTCCAGATCTCCCAGCGGCCTTCGGTGAGCGCCGTGAAGGGCGCCAGGATATTGGTCGTGGGCACCGCCGCGCCCGGCTGTGAAGCATCGTTGCCGGAGAGGAAAGAGATCGTCTCGAACTCGATCGAGTCGGCGCCGGAGAGCGCCCCGACGACCGGGAACTCGAACACCGCCGAGGTCGAGAGGTCGTAGAGCTGCGAAGAGTTGTTGAGCCAGTAGCAAGCGGCGGCGATGCCGTCCGCCGTGTCGAGGACCCCGCCCGAGGTCGGGTTGGCGCCGACGTTGGCGAAGCTCTGGCTCGGACCGGTCTCGGGGTACATCAGCGCGGCGTTCACCGTCACCGAGGTCTGCCCGACGGTGTTGTTGACGCGGAGGAGCGCCGTGTCGAACCACCAGGAGAAGTTGCCCGCGAGCGCCATGTAGTCGGCGTTCACGCGCTGGCGCAGGCGAATCGTCGAGGACGGCGTCACGTAGGACGTGGCGAAGCCCGCCGCTCCCGTGCGCGTGCCGATGAAGGCACCCGGATGATTGACCGTGCTGGAGAGCCGCCGCGCGTAGTTGCGGCTGCTGTAGGTGAGACGCGAAGGCAGAGGACGCAGCAGCAGGTAGAAGGTCCCCGCCGGGAGGCCCATCAACTGCTCGGCGTCGTTGATGTTGACGCCGGTCAAGTTCTTCGCCGAGGGTTCGGTCGTGGCGAGGTTCACGTCGCACCAGACGTGCTCGGCCAGGACGTCGAGCGCGTGCGAACGCGCGGTCCGCGAGAGGATCTCCGCGAAGCTCGCGTTGTTGAAGCGCACCATGCGCGCCTGCAGCGGGTTCTCGCGCGAGAGCGGGACGCTAGCGCCCAAGGTCGCGTTCGGGATCGGACGCGCCACCTCGCTCATCGTGAGCACATAGGCACCGCCGTTGCCGCTCGTGTCGCGCACGTGCACGAAGTGGAAGCCCGCGGGCAGATGCACCTGGACGAAGGCGCTCGGCGGCGTGATGGCGTCGTCGTTGCTGAGGAGCGAGTCGAAGCCGTTCGGTCCGGTGACGGTGAGCGCGGGATTGACCGACGAGCCCGACGCGGCGTCGCAGCGGAAGGAGACGATGCAATCGACCGGCAGCTGGAAGCGATAGGTATCCGCGGGCTGGCCCGCGAAGGTTCCGTTCGCCGGAGCCGCGGAGGTGATCGTGTTCTCCGCGTTGCAACTCATCGCGATGCGATAGGTCCCCGTCGTGTTCGCGGGGTCGTGGCCATCGACGACGAGGTAGTAGGTTCCTGGTGCGAGCGTGATCCGGATCTGCGGATCGACGGTGCCGGCGTCGTCGTTGAACGCGACGCGGTTCAGCGCGCCGTCGTAGATCGTGAGGCGCGTATCCGTGTTGCCGCCCGAGTTCACGGCGATGTCGTAGGCCTGGACCTGGGGCACCACCACGGCGAACCAGTCGTCGTCACCGGCGGTGATCTGGCCGTCCATCGTGTCGGTGCAGGTCATCCCGTTGGCACGCCAAGGCCGATCGTTGGGCTCCGTCTCGAAGAGCTGCGCCTCGGTCTCCATCGGCAGGCCGAAGCTGCCGTAGATCGTCCGCGCCGGATGTGCGGGCACCGGCAGCGTGAACCAGTCGTTCCGCGTCCGCGACCCGAGGTGCGAGCGCACGGCGAGCTCCTGCATCACCCGGAAGTCCTGGATCGCGTCGACGCGCTCGACCTGCGCGTAGAGCCGCGTCTGCTGCGCGACGAGATCGAAGTCGTGGAGACTCGCCTTCTCGAGGGCGCGGCCGGGAAAGGACGCGCGCACGATCTGCTCGACGAGCGGATCGACACCGAGCTTAGGATGGAGCGAAGAGCTCTGCGCGACGAGAGGTGAAGCGCAGAGCGCCAAGCCGGCGAACGCCGAGCCGGCGAGAAAGGCGCGGGTACGCGGCGCGCGGTTTTGCTGCCCGGCAATGCGCCGGATCGAGCCGTGACGGATCATGGAGCCTCCAAGCACGAGCCTTGGGCCTCCAGACGACGCGATACGTCGGAACGAGCGCTTCCGAGCTCGCGCGTCGCGCGCGATCTCGAACAGGTCGCCGGCGGAGACGAAGCCTGGGGCAAGGACTCGTCGAACGGTTGGACAGGGGCGAGCTCGCGCGTCGCAGCGACGCGAGCAGATCGGCCAAGACGAGAGGGGCGCGGCGCAGGTTCCCCGACGGAGGGAAACTCCGTCGCGCCCAAGGCATTAGGTGAGCCTCCGGCGATTCCCGCAACCTGGCGCCGAAGAATCTCGACCTCTCCACCGGTGTCGCGGTCGAGGTCTCCAGCAGCTCGACGTTGAGTCCGCCCGCGCCGCGCGTAGGATCCGGCCCATGAGCTCCCGCGCGCGCCTCCTCTTGGTCAGCACCTCCACGACCTTTGGCACCGGCTACCTCGACCACTGCGCCGAGGCCATCGCGGCCCACTTCGCCGGAGCGCGACGCGTGCTCTTCGTACCGTTCGCCCTCTTCGACCGCGAGGCCTACGCGGAGAAGGCCCGCGCGCGCTTCGAGGCGCTCGGCTTCGGGCTCGACTCCCTGCATCGCGCGGCCGATCCCGCGCGAGCCGTCGAGAGCGCCGAGGCGCTCTTCATCGGCGGCGGCAACACCTTCCGGCTGCTGCGCGACCTCCGCCGCTCGGCCCTGCTCGAGCCGATCGCGCGGCGCGTGCGGAGCGGGATACCCTACCTCGGGACCAGCGCGGGCTCGAACGTCGCCGGCCCCACGATCCGCACGACGAACGACATGCCCATCGTCGATCCGGGCGGCTTCGAGGCCCTCGGTCTCGTGCCCTTCCAGTTGAACCCGCACTACCTCGACCCGGACCCGAGTTCGAAGCACATGGGCGAGACGCGCGAGAAGCGGCTGCAGGAGTACCTGGAGGAGAACGAGCGGCCGGTCGTGGGTCTCCGCGAAGGCGGCTGGATCGAGTGCCGCGAAGAGGCTTCGTACGTGCTGCGCGGCGCGCCGCGCGCGCGCCTCTTCCTGCGCGGACGCGAGCCCTTCGAGGTCGAGCCGGGCACGGAGCGCGCCGCGTGGGTCCGCGCATGAAGCGCGCGCGCGGTTTCGCGGCGGTCCTCGCGAGCGCGTGCGCGCTCGTCA
>JAEUHW010000038.1 GCA_016793245.1 Planctomycetota bacterium | reverse complement strand
TGCGCATAGAGCAGCGCGCGCACGCGCTCGTAGAGGTTCTCGGTGCGGTTCGCCGCGTCGAGCAGCTCTTCGCACCAGCGCCAGAGCGCCGCGGGCGAGGCGCCTTCGACGAGGGCTTCGAACGCGCGGTCGCGCAGGGCCGGGCTCTCGGCGCGCAGCGTCTCCAGCAGCGGGTTCGTCACGCGCGCGCGCCTCCGTGCGGCGCTTGGCTCGCCAGCGTCTCGACGAGCAGGGCCAGCACTTCGTCGCGCCGCGCCCCGGCGAGGCCGAGGGCGAGCTGCGTGCGGAGATAGCCCAGGTTCCCGCCGACGTCGCAGCGCACGCCGGCGAGCTCGTGCGCGTAGAGCTCCTGCTCGCGCGCCAAGCGATCCAGCGCTTCGCTGAGACCGACCTCGCCGTTCCCGCGCGCCGCTTCTTCCAAGGGCTCGAAGATCGCCGGCAAGAGCACGTGCATGCCGAAGAAGCAGAGGTAGTGGCCCGCGCGCAGCCCATTCGTCTGGAGCTCTAGCTCGGCGCGCGACAGCGAGGGTTTCTCGATCACCGCTCGCACGCGCCAGAGGCCGCCGCTCGTCGCTTCGCGCTCGGCGCGGATCGTGCCGTAGCGCGGCACCAGGTGCTCGCGCGTCGCCTGCACGGCGCAGAGCGAGCGCCCCGCGCGCTCGGCGGCTTGCACGAGCTGTGCGGCGCAGCCGCGCTCGCGTTCGTGCGAGAGATAGAGGTGATCGCCGAGCAGCAACAAGAAGGGCTCGTCGCCGGCGAACGCGCGCGCTTGCAACACGGCGTGGCCGTAGCCGCGCGCTTCTTCCTGCACGAGGAAGCGCGTGCGCGCGAGGAGCTCCTCCAGATGCTGCGCTTGCGTCTCGGCCCACTCCACGTCGCCGAAGGCCTCGCGCACGCTGCGCGCGCGCTGCGCGAAGCGCTCGCGGTAGCGCGGCTCGTCGCCGGGCGCGCAGATCACCGCGAGCTCCTCGATGCCCGCCCGCAGCGCTTCTTCCGCCACGATCTGCAGCAGCGGCTTCACCACGCCGTCCTGGTCGAGCAACGGGAGCGAGCTCTTCTCGACGGGGTCGCCCGCGGGATAGAGGCGGAGGCCGCGCGCGGCGGCGGTGATGACGGCTTTGCGAACGTGCATGGAGGGCTCGGGATCCAAGAGCTCAGGCGATCGGCTCGCGCGCGCACTCGAGGAGCATCGCCAGCGCGCCCCAGCTCGCTTCCGCCTCCGGCGCGCGCTGGAGGAGGCCCTCGATGCCGTTCTCGCAGTAGAGGAAGAATTCGAAGGAGTTCCAGAGCGCGCCGCTCGGCGAGGGTAGGCCGAGCAGGCTCCACTCGTCGCGGAGCTTGCCGACCATCTCGAGCTGGTGGAGATCGGCGATCTGGAAGAGCAGCACGCGCTCCAGCTCCTCGAAGCCGCCGTCCAGACGCGGGGCGGATTCGGGAGGGCGCGGATCCTCGAGCCAGCTCGGATCGAGAACCAGAGGCTCGTCGCGGAGAGCCACGGCGCAGAGTGCTAGCAGCGCGTCCCACGACGGCTCTTCGTCGGCGTTCGCCTCATCGCGTGCGCGCCAGCAGCCGCCGAGCAGCGCGCGCAGGAAGCGCGGCAGCGTCGGAGCTTCGGCGTCGGGGAGGGCGGCGAGCTCTTCGCGCAGGGCGTCGGCGAAGTCGGAGACGCTGAGGATCATGGCGGGTGGGCGCACGGGCGGTGCGCCCGAGCATGCTACCCGCCGATGTACGACATCTCGACCTTCGGCAAGCTCTCGCCGCGTTCCCCGGCCTCGGCGCGGAGCTCGGAGTAGCGGTCGTCGCGCGCGCCCCAGCGCTGCGCGAGCGCGCGCGTGATCTCCGCGTCGGTGGCGCCGCCGCGGAGCAGAGCGCGCAGATCGAGACCGCGCGCGGCGAAGAGACAGGTGAAGAGCTCGCCCTTGGCCGAGAGCCGTGAACGGCTGCACGCGCCGCAGAAGGGCCGCGTCACGGAGGCGATGATCCCGATCTCGCCCGCGCCGTCGCGGTAGCGATAGCGCAGCGCGGTCTCGGGGTCGCGCTCGCGCTGGAGCGGCTCCAGCGGGAAGCGCGCGTCGATCGCGCGCGCGATCTCCGCGGCGGAGACCACGCGCTCCATCTTCCAGCCGTTGCTCTCGCCGACGTCCATGAACTCGATGAAGCGCAGGACGTGGCCCGTGCCGCGGAAATGCTCGGCGAGGCGCAGCACTTCGCCGTCGTTCACGCCCCGCTCGATGACGGCGTTGATCTTGATCCGCGCGAAGCCCGCGGCTTCGGCGGCGGAGATGCCGGCGAGCACCTCGGCGACGGGGACGCCGCGGCCGTTCATGCGGCCGAAGATCTCCTCGTCGAGGGCATCGAGCGAGACGGTCAAGCGCCGCAGACCCGCGGCGCGCAGTCTCGCCGCCTGCGCGGGGAGCAGGAGGCCGTTCGTGGTGAGGGCGAGATCGTCGATGCCGGGGATCTTCGCGAGGGAATGGACGAGCCGATCGAGCTCGCGGCGGAGCAGTGGCTCGCCTCCGGTCAGGCGCAGCTTGCGGACGCCGAGTGCCGCGAAGAGGTGAACGAGCCGCGCGATCTCCTCGAAGTCCAAGATCTCCTGCTTCGGCAGGAAGCGATGCCCGTCGTAGAGCTCCGCGGGCATGCAATAGGTGCAGCGCAGGTTGCAGCGATCCGTCACCGAGATCCTGAGATCGGTGAGCGTGCGCCGGAGGAGATCGGTGGTGGGGGCGGACATCGGACCTGAAGCTAGCACGCCCATGGATACGTCGCCGCCGAGGGCTTTGGAAGAGCCGAGCGCGCCTCAACGCGCGCGCGCTCGCGCGGCGATCTCCTGCGGCGCGCCCAGCTCGACGCGGATGGGCTCGCAGCCGGGCAAGTGGAGGCGATAGGGCGCGCGCGACTTGGCCACGAGCCAGCGCTGCCGCTCGCCGCTGCGGAGCTCGATCGGCGAGCGGCGGCCGAGGGCGTCCTCGAGCTCGGCGCTCGTGCGGGTGCTGCCCGCGCTCGGAGACCAGCGCAGGCGGAGCTCGGCGAGTCGCCCCCGAGCGTCGAGCTCGATTGGCGGCGGCGCGTCGCCGATCGAGAGCTCCTCGCGCGCGAGCACGCGACCGCTGGCGGCGATGAGCTCCGGCGTCCAGCGCCCGTGGGGCAAGCCCTCGAACGCGAAGCGACCGTCGTTCCCCGGGCGCGCGACGCAGCTCTGGCCGTCGGGCCGAGCGAGGCGCACCTGCAGCTCCTGCGCAGGGAAGCCGGCATCGAGGAGCACGCGCCCCGCGAGGGTCGTGTGCGGTGCGAGCTGCAAGCGCAGATCGCGCGTGCCGGTCGGCACGCCCGCGAAGCGCGCGAGCGCGTGATCATGCATTCCGGCGCGCACGAGCAGGAGATGCGCGCTGCTGCGGCCGCGGAGCTCGAAGCGTCCGTCGGCGCTCGTGCAGCGCGCCGCGGGGATCAGCACCGCGGCTTCGTCGTCGCGCTGTCCGGAGGCGAAAGCGGCGACTTCGATCCAGGCGCGGTTCACGGGAGCTCCGCGCGCGTCGAGCACGAGCCCGGCCACGAGAAGCGGAGGCAAGCGCAGGACCGCGATGCCGAGATCGCGGGCGCCATTCGGAGCGATCGTCGAGGCGAGCTCGAGCTCGACCTCGCGGGGCGTCGCGTCGGCGGTGCGCAGATGCACGCGCCGCGCCGGAGAGGCGCTCGCGCGCTGCACGAGCTCGAAGCGCCCGCGTTCGTCGCAGGTCGTGCGAATCCATGCGCCTTCGGCGAGCGGAGCGTCGCCCTTGCCGCTCGGGAACGCCGCGAGGATCGCCGCTCCGGCGAGAGGGGCGCCGTTCTCGTCGACCGCGATGCCGGTCCAGCGCGGCCAAGGGGCGAGGCGGCGCAGCACGACGTTCCGCACGTCGCCCGCGGTGAGGGGGCCCTCGCCTTCCCACGCTTGGAACGGAGCGCGCCCCGCAGGATCTTCCGCGGTGATGCGCCACGATCGCCCCGGAGTCACGCGAGCGAAGCTCGCCGCCCCGCGCGGCGCGATCTGGGTCCAGCCGCGCAATCGCTCGACCGAGGTCGGCGCATCGGCGATCTCGCGCCAATGCAGCTTCACCGGCACCGGCTCTCGCAGCGGCGCTCCGCGCTCGTCTTCGAGGCGCACGCTGATCCCGCCGCAAGCCGGCAGCGCGAGGTCGATGGGGCGCGCGAAGGCGATCGCCTCGCCGATGGCCGTCGCATCGAGGCCGGGCGGTCGTTCGAGCGGGAGATCCACTTCGAGGCGCGCGCGCGGCGGGAGCGGGAGCTCGACGCGGAACCGCGCGATCCCGCGTTCCTCGGTCTTCGCGCGGGCGAGCTCGGTGGTCCCCTGAGGTCCCGGCGCCGAGAGCACGACCGCGATGTCGGGAGCCGCTCCTCCGGCGGCGTCGACGACCCGGACCGCGAGCTCGCGCCAGAGCGTCGCCTCCGAGCGCGCGAATGGCGGTAGGGGAACGCCGAGGAACCCCGCGAGCCCCGCGGCCCCGAGGAGCGCCACTCCCGCGCGCAGCGCATGGCGCAGCGCCGCTCGTCCATTCATCGCCGTACCTCCCACGGCGATATCGGCAAGCGAGGGGGGCGGAGCGAAGCGCGTCGCGTTCTGCGGTGGCGCAACGCCTGCGTCCTCGGCAAACTCGGCGCCCCGCGGATCGCGGTCCGCGCCAACCCATGCCCCGAGGTGCGCCATCCTAGAGCTCTTCCTCCTGCGCCATGCCAAGGCCGAGCCGGGCCAGCCCGGGCAGGCCGACTTCGACCGGCCCCTCGCTCCGAAGGGGCTCGCCACGGCGCGCGCCCTCGGTGCTTACCTGCGGGCGCACGAGCTCCGACCCGAGCTCGTGCTCTGCTCGAGCGCGCGACGGACGATGGAGACCTGGCAGGAGCTGCGGCTCGAGGAAGGCGGTGCGCGGGTCGGGGAGGAAGCGCTCTATCTCGCCAGCGCTTCGCAGCTCCTCACGCGCCTGCGCGCCGCGCCGGATGCGGTGACGCGGGTCCTCTTGATCGGCCACAACCCCGGGCTCGAGGATCTCTCCTTGCAGCTCGTGGGCTCGGGAGAGAAGCGCTTGCGCACGCAGCTCGAGCAAGGCCTGCCGACCTGCGGCTTCGCGCACATCTGCTTCGCGGCGCCGCGCTGGCGGGAGCTCGTGCTCGGCACCGGGGAGCTGCTGCGTTTCGTGCTCGGCAAGGAACTCTGAGAGGCTGAGCAGAAATCGATGATACAGCCTCTCAGATATGAGCTGGCGCATCGCCTGACGGCGCTGCAGCGATGGCTTCGTGAGCAATTCTTGGTCACTCTCTGAGCTCGCGCTCCGCCGCGCCGAGGGAATCCACCGCCGTGCCCTTCGCACCCACGCCTTCGCAGTCAGCGGCACTCGAGGCGCTCTTCGAGTTCGTGCGCGGGGACGGGGATTGCTTCGTACTGACGGGCGGCGCGGGCACAGGCAAGACGAGCTTGCTCGGTGCGTTCCTCGAGCATCTCCGCGCGCAGCGCATCGCGCATCAACTCCTCGCGCCGACCGGACGCGCAGCGCGCATCCTCGCTTCGAAGACGCGCGGCGATGCGCGCACGATCCACGGCGCGATCTACCAGCTCGATCAGCTCGAGGTGCTCGAGAACGCGAGCGGCGGCAGCGAGACGGGCCTGCGCTTGCATTTCCGTCTGCGCGACGAAGGGGCCTTCGGCGCGCTGCTGGTGATCGACGAGGCCTCGATGATCGCGGACCAGGCGCGCACGCAGGACGCGTTGCGCTTCGGCTCGGGCGCGCTGCTCGCGGATCTCCTGCGCTTCGCGCGGCTCGCGCCGCGCGGCGAGCGCAGCTCGAAGATCGTCTTCGTCGGCGATCCCGCGCAGCTCCCGCCGGTGGGGCAGGAGCTCTCGCCCGCGCTCTCTCCCGAGCACCTGCACCAGCGCTACGGGTTGCGCGTGGCCGCGCACGAGCTGCGCGAGATCCTGCGCCAGCGCGAGGGCACGGCGCTGCTCGACTGCGCGACGACGCTGCGCGATGCGCTGCAGCAGCGGCGCTACGATCGCTTCCAGCTCGGGGCGCCCATTCCGCGACCGCTGGAGCGCGTCGAGGCCTCGATCGACGTCGGCGCGGTCTCCGTGGGTGCGGGGATCGAGTTGGTGGTCAGCGCCGAGCGCGAGCGCCAAGGTAGCTCCGCGCTGATCTGCGGCACCAACGCCGCCGCGCGCGATCTGAATCGCGCCGTCCGCGCGCGCTTGCGAGGACGCGAGAGCGCCCCGATCGAGGAGCGCGATCTCCTGCTCGTGAACCAGAACGCGCCGCGCTACGGCTTGTTCAACGGCGACCTCGTGCGGGTGCTCGAGATCGAGCCGGAGACCGAGGTCCGGCGCGTCGTGCTGAACGGCGTCGAGCAGCCGATCGATCTGCGCTTTCGCCCGGCCGTCGTGGGCTACCGCGATCCCGCGCTCGGGGTGACGCGCGTGCCGTGCTTGCTCCTCGAGAACCTGCTCGAGAGCGCCGAGCGCGGACTCACGCCCGCCGAGCAGCGCGCGCTGCTCGTCGACTTCCGCCGCCGCTTCCCGGACCTGGCGCCAGGCTCGGCGGAGTTCTCGCTCGCGCTGCAGGACGACCCGCACTACAACGCGCTGCAGGTGAAGTACGGCTACGCGCTCACCTGCCACAAGGCGCAAGGCGGCGAGTGGGATCGCGTCGTCGTCCACTTCGGCGGGATGCGCGCGCTGCGCAGCGAGGGCTTCTTCCGCTGGGCCTACACCGCGATCACGCGCGCGCGGAAGCAGCTCCTGACGATCGCGGCTCCGCGTTTCGAGCCGGGCGAGCCTGAGGGCTTCGCAGGCTGAGAGCGACGAGCGCCGCGCGGGTTCCCGTTCGCTGCGGCGCTGGGGTAAGATTCCAATCATGCGCTGCTGCTTCGAATCAGGCGGCTGGGACCGCCTCTACCGCGAGCACCATCAACGCGTCGCGCTGGAGCTCGCCGAACGTCACCAGGAGGAGCTCTGCGCGGTCCGTTGGTGGCGACGTTTCGGCGTGCAGCGCCGGCAGCGCGCGGAGATCGCGCGGCTCGCGCGCGCGCGGATGCCGAGCGATGGCGCGAGCTTCGAGTGCGAATAGGGCCGCGATCCTGCGCGCTCCGCTAGAGGAACGAGAGGCGAACGAGAGCAAGACCGCGCATGCGCTACGCCCGGCCCTACGGCGAAGCAAGCGCCGCGCCCGACGCGCGCGTACGACATCGATCGAGTTCGAACGTCGACGCGCGAACGACGCGAGCGAGAAACGCGGAGCCTCGCGCGTCGTGCACGTCGCCTGCTGCGCCTCCGGGCGCGGCTTCGCTTCGTCGACAGACCGCGTGCGCCGTTTCGGAGCCCGCTGGAGGCGGGGGCTCCGAAACTCATGCTACTGGGAACGATCGGACGTCGACGCGAGAACGACGTCGAAGGACACGGGGTTCCACGCCCGCGTGGCGGCAGGGCGGCGTAGTTCAGCGCGAAGTTGCTCGACAACTTGATTGCGCAGGGTTCCCTCGCCGTCGACCGGTGGCCTTGTTGTGCTGCGGGAACTCGCGGATGTCGAGCAGGCCGTGGCGGCGCCAGCCGGTGGCGAGCAGCCAGGTCGAGGCGGGTGCAACGGTGGCCACCACAGGCGCTGCTGGAATCGATGGGAGCGATGGGCGCTCCATCCAGCCATCGAAGGTGGGTGCGCTCGAGCAGAGGTCGATCGACGCCTGCGCGACGACGCCGTGCTTCTTGCCGTTCTGCAGCACGTAGCGCAGCGCATTGCGGGCCTGCGTCGGCGTCGAGATCACCTCGTCGTGGTAGCGCTCGGGGAACACCTTGCCGCGGCGGCCCCAGAGTTTGTTGAGTGCGCGCGCGAGCGGACTCAGCAGCGCGTTCATGGCACGCGCGACGCATTCGCGATCGTCGGCCTCGACGAGCATGTGCACATGGTCCCGTTGAATCGAATAGTGAACGATCCGCATTCCGTGCCGATCACTGCTCGCGCTGAGCGCCGCGAGCACGAGCTTCAGCGCGCCGCCGCGGCGGAGCGACGGCAGACCATCGGCGAGACTCACCGTGACGTGCAACGGCTCATTGCGCTTCTTCTTCGCGCGCTGACGGTGCGGCATTCCGGGCTCGGCGTTCTTCGGCTTCCGCCCCGCGCCCTTCCGCTTCCCACCGTGCTGACGAAACTCAAACTCGAGCTGATGAAACTTGCGGCGCATCTGGCTTCCTTCGCCTCATTGCGCGTCGCCTTCCCTGACTTCGTTCCAGCGTGTAGAACGCAGAAGGAGCGTCGGTGGTTTCCTACAAAGTCGGAATCTGGATTGCGCTACGTTGCTGGCGGCGCGATCTCACAGCCGCCGCGCGGGCGGGGAACCCATGTCGTTCGACGTCGTTCGCGCGTCGACGTCCCGTCTCTCCCGTAGCATGAGTTCCGGAGCCCCCGCCTCCAGCGGGCTCCGAAACGGCGCGCGATGTCAATCGAGGTAGCGGAGCCGCATCCGGAGGCGATGCAAGCGACGTGACCGCCGCATTCGCGCTCGAATCGCTTCCGGCGTCGCTCACGCGTCAACGCACGGTGTCGTTCGACGTCGTTTCCACGCGGCGGGCGCGGCGCTTGCTTCGCCGGAGGGCTGGCGGAGCGGTCGTCGCGCTACTCGCGTTCGGATGTTCGCGCTCGTCGTGGGTTCGGGTACCGATCTCGCGTCGACGACTCCGGCCTCCATGGCGTGAGCCGTTGAACCAGCGAACTTGCCGACGACCTCATCTGTAGCAACAGGCAGACCCGCTAGCCTGTTGGCTCGGAGAGGCATGGAGCGGTCTCGCGCAAGCGATCGCGCAGCCGCGCGAGCGCGATCTCGGTCTTCATGTCGGGGATGCGCCCGTCGCGGCAGCGCGCGAGCGCCTCCTCGAGCTCGAGCAGCACGAGGCCGCCGACCTCTTCCATCACCGAGCCGTCGCCGTGCGCGGAGCCGGCGTGCGCGAAGCGCACCTCGGCGGCGGCGAAGTAGACCTTCTCGTCGCCGATGCCCGGCGTCGGGAAGGAGGCGCCGCCGAGATCGAGGATCGCTTCCTCGGAGACGGGGAGGCCGATCTCCTCCGCGCACTCGAGGGCCGCGCGATGGCGCAGCGCCGCGCGCAAGGAGCCCAGCGCGCCGTCGCTCGGCTCCAGGATGCCGGCCACGGTTTCGAGGAGCGTGCCCTGCGGCGGATCGTCGGCGAAGGGGAGATCCGTCTTCCTACGGCGCAGCCAGATCGGAACGCGCAGGTTCTCGCGGAGGCCGACGATCACTCGGCCGTCGGCTTCGCGTTCGAAGAGCGCGATCGTCACCGCGTCGACGCCGCGGCGCGAGACGACGTCGCAGGGATAGGGCTCGGAGGTCGTGCCGTCGGGGTAGCGATTGCGGACGAGCAGGCGCTGGAGCTGGAGGAAGCCGCCGCGCGGGCCGCTGCGCTCGGCGCGATCCTCCAGCACCTCGATCTCGACGCCGGCGCCGCTGCGCGACGGCGTGCCCTTCGTTCCCGGAGGTGCGCTCACAGGACTGTCGCGCGCGCTCTCACAGGAAGTAGTCGTAGCGCTCGCCGAGAGCGGCGAGCTGCGCGGGATCGAGCTGGCCCTCGATCGCGTTCTCGAGCCACCAGTTGGTCTGGTTGTAGAGGCAGGTCACCTCGGCGCACTCCTTCGACGCGTCGAAGTTCGCGAGGCGGTCCATCGTGCCGCGCACGGCTTCGGCCTGCGTCGCCTTGTCGGAGTATGCGAGCTTGCTCGCGATCAGCGCCTTGTCGACGCCGCGGTGCGCGGGGCAATTGTAGGTGCCGAGCGGCGTCAGGACCTGGCGCAGCGCCTGCATGTGGCAGGTCTTCGGTTGCTTCGTGTAGTCCTTCCAAGTGCCTTGCTCGAGCATCACCAGATTGATGCTCTCGATCACGCGGAACTCGCTCGTGCCGAGAGTCTTCGCCTCATCGACGAGCTCGCGGACGCGCGCCACGGTGCGGCGCAAATCCTCCGCGTCCTCGGGCGCCATCACCTCGGCGCCATCGGCCTGGCGCGTGAGGAAGGGCTTCAGCGAGATGTAGGAGAAGCGGTAGTCGCGCGCGCGCTTCGTGGCGGTGACGATCTCCTCGATGTTCGAGATCACCTTCACGCCCTCTTCGCGCTCGGCACCCTCCCACACGATGATGTAGGAGAAGCCGACCTGGGGCTTGCTGTTCTTCTCGCGCAGCTTCGGGATCCAGGAGCAGATCTCGTCGAGCGTGATGTCCTTCACCGGGTTGTGCATCGTCCGGAAGGTCTCGTTCGTGCCCGAGTCGAGCGAGAAGCGCACCCAGTCGTGCTCGTCGAGGAGGTCGAAGACCTCGTAGATCACCTGGTTCCGCGATCCGTTGGAGACGACCGCGACCTGCAGGCCGAGCTCCTTCAAGAGGCGCACGCAGTCGCCGAACTTGGGATGCACGGTGGGCTCGCCGCCGCCGATCAGGATCACCGACTTGAGACCCGTCTCGGCCATGTGGCGCAAGGAATCCTGCAGGCGGTCCCAGTCGTGGCGGACCGACGAGTTCAGGATGTCCCAGTCGATGCAGTGCGTGCAGCGGTAGTTGCACGCGGTCGTGAGGTCCAGGTTGATCGAGAGGGGCGACCAACGCGGCATCTCCGGGATCGGCTGTCCCGCCTTCTCGGCGGCGCGCACCGAGCGCTGCCAGGCGACGTAGTCCATCACGCGACCGTGGAGGGCCGGCTGCTTCAACTTCGCGGCGAAGTCGTGGCGCGCGGCGATCTGGGGCGAGGCGATCGTGGGCTGGCCGGGAGGCGTGGTCATGCGGTGGTGATCTCTGGTCTTGAACGCCTGGGGAACGAACGACCCTCCCCGCTCGGAGAAGCGAGCAGGTTCAGGCCACGCGCGGAAACACCCCCATCAGCGCCTCGAGGGCCCGCAGTCGCTGGACCTCGAGGCGCGGCATCCTACCTTCGAGCCCAAGGTTCCGGCAAAAGTCCTCTACGAGGAGTCCCATCGGGTCGGCGAGCTCGACACGGCGGCCTTCGGCTTCCAGGGCGAGCTCGTAGGCGGGGAGGCGGATCGTGCGGTGCGCGATCCGCCCGTCGAAGCCGTAGGACGCCGGTCGCGGCTGCTCCAGGCAGCGGACGAGCTCGACCTCGACGGCGAGCGGGGCGCCCGCGGGGTTCCAGGTGAACGCGATGCGGAGCTCGCTGCCGTCCGCGGCGCGGAGCTCGATGCGCGGATCCGCGAGCGCGGGTTCCTCCGTCGGGCGCACGGATTGGAGCAGGCTCAGCGCGTGCGGCAAGGCGTCCGGCAACATCGAGGCGCCGGCGCCCGCGGGCGAGAGGCGCATCGCGAAGCGCTCGGCGCGCGCGAGATCGAGCGCGGGGAACAGCGCGCGATAGCTCGGTAGCGTGAACGGCCACTGCGCATTGATCGCGAGGCCGAGGCGAGCTTGCTCGAAGCGCTCGACGAGGGCGAGAGCGCGCGCCGCGGTTCCTCCTCCACTCCAGAGCATCGGCTTCTCGCAGAGCACATGCACGCCGGCTTGCAGCGCTGCTTCGAGCGCTTCTTCGTGCGCCTCGATCGGCGTCGCGATGATCAGCGCATCGAGCTCCTCGTTGGCGACCAATGCCGTCGCGCCCACGTAGCCGCGCACCTCGTGCCCCAAGAACGCCCCGAGGCTGCGCGCCGTCTCTTCGAGATGCGCCTCCGTAGCCCCCGCGAACGCCGGCACGAGCGCACCGGCGCGCTCCGCGAAGCGCGCGAGATAGGGCCCCAAGCACTGCCGCGCACGCCGCGCGCCAACCAACCCGATGCGAAGCGAGGTCCCGTGCGCCATGCGCCCATCGAAACCGAAGCGGTCGCGCCAGAGCAAGTTCCTCCGGTCCGTCTCGACGGCGTGAGCCGTTGAACCAGCTCACGCAGCAACCGGAGGAACTCGCTCGGTCCCCGGACGTACGGTGCCAGGAACGTTTTCACCGGGGTCGGAAACCCCGGTGAAAACGTTCCTGGCACCGTACGTCCGGGATCGGATGGGAGCGGGGTGATCAGTCGGGGCGGCGGCGGGGGCGGCGCTCGGGGGGGGCGGTCCAGGGATCGTCGGGCCAGGCGTGGCGGGGGTAGCGGCGGCGGAGCTCCTTCTTCACCTCGTGATAGGCGTTGTCCCAGAAGGAGCGGAGGTCGTCCGTGACTTGCTGGGGACGGTGGTTCGGGGCGAGGAGGTGGAGGAGGACCTTCACGCGGCCGCGGGCGACGCGCGGGGTGTCGGCGAGGCCGAAGAGCTCCTGGATGCGGGCGGCGAGGACGGGGGCCTTTGCGCCTTCGTACTGCAGGGTGATGCGGCTGCCGCTCGGGACCGGCAGGCGCTCGGGGGCTTCGCGCTCGAGAGCCTGCAAGCGCGCGCCGCCGAGGCGCGCGCGCAGGAGATCGAGCAGCGAGGATTTCCGCAGGTCGGCGAACGAGCGGGCGCCGGCGCAGAGCTCGGGCAGGAGCTCGCGGAGCTCCGCGTCGTCGAAGCGCGGCCACTCGAGCTCCGGCAAATGCTCGCGGAGGAACGCGACGCGCTGGAGGAACGCGGCCACCTCGGGCTCCTCCAGCGGAAGCGCGCGACGCAGGTCCTTCGCGGCCTCGGCCGCGAGCAGGGCTTCGATCCGCGCGGGATCGCGCGGCGCGGTGGGCGCCTCCTCGAGGGCCAGGTCCTCGTAGCAGACGCGCTTCCACCCGACGACGCGCGCGCGCTCGGGATCGAACTCGACGTCGATGCGCTCCTCGATGCGCTCCCGCGCGAGCCACTCGCGCTCGACGCGCGAAGCGCTGTGCACGATCGTCTCGCCCGCGCCCGCATCGGCGTCCAGGCACAAGAAGAGCTCGGGCTCGATCACGCCGCTCCGGGGATGGAGGCGGATGCCGCGCCCACCGACCATCACCGCTTCGCGCGCGCCGGCGGCGCGCCGCTTCGCGACGCGATCGGGGAACGCGTCGAGCAACGAGTGGAGCAGGGCTTCCTCGTCGGTCTCTCGATTGCTCTCGCGCGCCGCGCGCTCGCGCGCGCTCTCTCTCCGCTCGCGGAGCGTGCGCAGGAGCTGATCGCGAACGCGCAGGACCGCGCGCGCGCCGCCCTCGTGCAGCTCGCCGAGGCGCGTCGCGAGCGAACCGCTGCGCTCGAACGCGTGCAGCGCCTGCACTCGTTCCACGAGATCCGAGTCGCAGGCCGGCGCCTGCACGCGGGGATCGCTCGCGCGCAGAGGGTCGCGCTCGGAGAGCAACGCCGCGGCGAGTGCCGCGAGCGGCGCGATGCCGCGTCGAGCGCCCGCCAGCAAGAGCGCCGCGAGCCGCGGATGCAGCGGGAGCTCGGCCATCGCTTCGCCGCGCGAGCTGAGGCGCCCGTGGGCATCCAACGCACCCAGCCGCCGCAGCAGCTCTTCGGCCTTCGCCAGCGCTTCGGGTCGCGGCGCCTCGAGCCAACCGAAGCGCGCCGCGTCGTGCTCGCCGAAGCGCTTCAGCTCGAGCACGGCGCCCGCGAGATCGATACGGCGCACCTCCGGCTCTTGGAACGCCGGCAGCGAACGATGCTCCGCGGCACTCCAGAGGCGCAGGCAGATCCCCGGTGCGAGTCGCCCGGCGCGACCGCTGCGCTGATCGGCGGAGGCGCGCGAGATCTTCTCCAGCACCAGTCGATTCAGCCCGACGCGTGGATCGTGGCGCAGGACGCGCGCGAGCCCCGTGTCGAGCACCGCGGTCACGCCTTCGACCGTGACCGAGGTCTCGGCGACGTTCGTCGCGAGCACGATGCGACGCGTAGAACCGCGGCGCAGCGCGCGATCCTGCTGCTCGGCGGGGAGATCGCCGTAGAGCTCCTGGACCTCAGCTCTCGCCGCGCGCGCGGTGCTGGCGAGGGAGCTCGCCGCGCGGCGGATCTCGCCGACGCCGGGCAAGAAGACCAGCACGTCGCCCGTGGTTGCTTCCAGCAGCTCACGGACGCCTTCGACGACGCTCTGCTCCAGCGGTGTGCGCGGTGCCGGCGAGCGGTAGCGCAGCTCCACCGGATGCAGGAAACCCTGCGAGGCGACGACCGGAGCGTCGCCCAGCCAGCGCGCGAGCGGCTCGGCATCGAGCGTCGCCGACATCGCGACCAAGCGCAGATCGGGGCGCAGCGCGCCGCGGATCTCGCGCGCGAGTGCCAGCCCGAGATCGCCATCGAGATTGCGCTCGTGGATCTCGTCGAAGATCACGCAGCCGACGCCCTCCAGCGCGGGATCGCTCTGCACGCGGCGCACGAAGAGCCCTTCGGTGAGCGCGAGGATGCGAGTGCGCGCGGTGAAACGCGGTTCGAAGCGCACGTGCCAACCGACCTCGTCGCCTGCGCGCACGCCGCGTTCCTCGGCGATGCGCTGGGCGGCCGCACGAGCGGCGATGCGCCGCGGTTCGACCAAGAGCACCGCTCCTGCGCCGGCGAGGCCCGCATCGAGCAGGGCGGGAGGAACGCGCGTCGTCTTGCCCGCGCCGGTCGGCGCCTCGAGCACGGCGACGCCGTGCGTGCGCAACGCCGCGATCAAGCGCGGCAGCGCCTCGTCGATCGGCAGCGGAGGGAGGGTGGGCAACGCAGGCGCGCTCGAGTTCAGCGTTGCCAGGCGGCGTCGCGGCGCTCCGCTTCGCGCACCAGCGGCAAGAGCTCGCGCGTGAGCGCCGCATCGCCGCGGCCCACCTCGGCGTCGAAGAGATGCCAGTGCTCGGTGTGGCAGACCTCGGCGCCGGGCTCGAGGCGCGCGAGCGGCCCCAGCGTCTCGACTTCGATGAAGTCGCCGTTGGTGAAGAGCTCGCAGTTGCTGCCGTAGTCGGTGTGCGGCGCGTCGGGGAACGCGCGGAAGGTCTTCACGAACACCGTGCCGCCGTGCACCGCGGCGAGCCAGCCCTGCTTGTTCAGCGCTCCGATTTTCTGCGGCTCGCGACGCGCGGGATCCTGCGTGAGCTCCAAGAAGCGCGCCCCGAGCGTCCAGCGCGGATCGGAGAGATCGGTGTAGGGCCAGAGCACGAGCGGGCGCGCGGGCAGCAGCGCCTCGGGGTGTGACGCCGCCGGCTCTTGCGGCAGGATCGCGCGACCGTGCACCGCCATCACCGTTGCGGCCCACGGGGCGAGCTCAACGGCGAAGAGCCCCTCGTTCTTGATGCGGTGCAGCACGCGCACCTGCGCTGCGCGCGGATGCACCTCGATCTCGAGGGACTTCGCGAGCGAGGTCCTCGGCTCCGCGCGCTGCGAGAGGCGCAGCACGCCGCGCTCGAAGCTCACCGCGACGGGCTCGTTGTCGGGCTCATAGGTGCGCACGGGATGCTCGGGCGCATGCCACAGGCGATGGCCGCCGTAGAGGCGCCAGCGCTCGCCGCCGCGCTGCCCGCGGTCGGAGGCGAGCTCCTGCATCAAGTTCGGTCCGCCCGGCCGCGCGAGGCGGATCACGCGAGGGCCGATGTCGAGCGGGCAGACGAGCTCGAGCTCGGAGTTCGAGAGGCGGGCGCAGCGCTCCCAGCCGGCGTAGGGGATGAGTTCCATGGCGCCGAGGAGTGTACGTGGCGGGGAGCGGCTTTCCACCGCTCGAACGAAACGCCGCGAGCCGCGCCCACCGCTCGCAGCGGGCGCGGCTCGCGAACTCGAAGCGTCGAGCTCAGAACGCTGCGACGGGCGCGAGCACGACGTTGGTGAAGTCGATGCTCGAGCTCAACACCAGCGACTGGAAGTAGGCCTGCAGGCCGACCAACGTTGGGTCGCTCGGGATGTTCGCCGAGAAGCTGTGGAGTCCGGCGGCATCCAGCGATCCCGAGTCGATGAGGTAGTTCAGCGTCGAGAGCCAGAGCTCTCCGCCGAAGCCGGGGATCGAGATCCCCGCGGGGAAGATCGAGGCTTCGAAGAACGTGCCGAACGGAGCGTTCGGCGCACCCTGCGTCGTCAGCGTGACGGTCGCGCCGATGTGGTAGAAGGAGCGCGTCGAGCTGCCGGTGGTGTTCCGCGTGGAGTCGATCGTGAGCGTCGTGGCTCCGCGGAAGATCAGGCGGATGAGAACCTCGGTGTTGTAGGTCGTGTTCGCGACTGCCGCGCCGGAGGCGCCACTGCCGAAGACCCCGTAGGCCCAGACCGGCGGCACGGTGTCCGTGCGCCGCGGCCAGACGAGGACGCGCGTCGCGCCCGTGCCGGTCGGTGCTGCCGGGCGATCGACGATCTTCCGGCTCTCGACGACCAGGCTGCTCGCGCCGTCATAGAAGAACGGGGTCTGGAAGTCGATCCGGTTCCAGCCGTTCGTGCGCACTTCGGTCTGGTTCGCGATCGAGTAGACGAGCTGCGGGCTCGTCAGGTTGCTCGCGAAGGTGGTCGAGAGGCCGGTTGCTTGCGAGTGATCGAGGCTGAACTCGAGGAGCTGGTAGGGGATCGTCGCGGCCGACTGGATCGAGAATTCGATCCCGACGATCGCCCCGCCGGTGCCGGGCAGGAACTGCGCGGGGAAGAAGTAGTGGCAGCGCGATTCATCGAAGGAGGCCGAGGCGGCAAGGGGGATCACATTGCCGGTGCTCGACGTGCCGTTGTCGATGGGATCGGCGATGTAGGTCAGCCCTTGGGCGGAGGCGCTGCCGGTCGCACCGAGGATGACGAGAGAGAGAGCAGCTAGGCGGTGCATGGAGGCTCCTCGGAAAAGGAGTGGAGGGAGAGGGACGGAAGCGGGAGGAACGGAGTGACGCTCACCCCTCGGCTTCGCGATCTCGCCGCTAGCAAAGGGGCCTGGGGCGCTGCCCCCCCGTTGCCGGAGGGAGCGCGGGCGTTGCGGAGACGAGGGTGAACCACACCGCGGTTCCGCGCAATCCGCCAATCACCAAGGCTGACCTGGGATGTCCCTGAGGCGAATTCGATGCCAATCGGCAGGCCCGGAAAAAGGCTCGGCCCATGTGCCGCTGCCTACAGAGCACAGCGCAGCGCCGTCGATCCCCCTTGGCGTCGGGGTGCCTCGCGAGGCGCCGGTTCGCGAGAGAGCGGAGCGCAACGATGCAACGAGTTCGGAAAATCGGGACGGCGGCGCTGGTGGCCGCTTCGGCGCTGGGATGGGTCTCCATGATCGGGGCGCTGCGAGCGCTGCCTAGAGAGCGCGCGGCCCAACGCGCCGAGCTGGCGCAGAGTGCCAGCGCGTCCGCCGCTCGCGCGACGACGAGCGCCACGGTGGCCCCCGTTGCGCATGTGCACAGCGCGCAGTGCGGTCACGGCGACGGGCTCCAGTGGACGCGCGCCGCGGCCTCCATCGAGAACCCGCAGGAGCTGCGGCCCTTCGCGCCTGGTGAGCGCCCGGGCACGAAGCTCGTCGGCGACATCATGACGCTCGACCCCGAGTGCCCGAAGGCCCAGGAGTACGCGCGGCAGAACGGCATCTCGCTCTCGAGCGCCTTCGTGGGCTCGACCTGGCCGGGCGGCATGGTGCCGTACGTCTACGACGCGAACGTCACGCAGTCGAATCGCAACGCGATGCGCCTCGCGATGGACGAGTGGGAAGAGGTCGCCGACGTCACGTTCGTCGAGCGCACGAACGAGACCTACTACCTCCGCATCTTCGACGGCAGCGGCAACTGGTCGTACGTAGGCCGCCTGCCCTCGCAATGGCAGCCGCAGGATGTGTCCATCTACAACTGGGGCTGGCGCTTCATCATGGCGCACGAGCTCGCGCATGCGCTCGGGTTCCTGCACGAGCAGTCGCGCCCCGATCGCGACTCGTACGTCCAGATCCTCACGCAGAACATCAACTCGCAGTACATCTCGAACTTCAACATCGACCCGAACGCGCAGACCTTCGGGATGCCGTACAACTACGAGTCGATCATGCACTACGGACGGACCGCGTTCTCGACCAACGGTCAGGACACGATCCGCACGATCGACACCTCGAAGCAGAACCTGATCGGCAATCGCTCGTACCTGAGCTCGGGCGACGCTTCGATGATGGCCGAGGTCTACGGCACGCCGGCCGGTGCGCCGCTGCTCACCGTGACCGCACCGAACGGCGGCGAGCTCTGGGCTCTCGGCGGGACCTACTCGATCACCTGGTCGAGCGTCGGCAACGTCGGCGCCGCGGTGGACATCGAGCTCTCGCGTGATGGTGGGAACTCTTGGGAGCTCCTCTTCGACGACAGCGCGAACGACGGGCTCGAGGTCTGGATGCCGACCGGCGCGGTGACGAGCCAAGCGGTGATCCGGGTGAGTGACTCCGCGGCTCCTGCGGTGAAAGACACGAGCGACGCCAGCTTCACGCTGCGCCCCGGCGTCCTGCGTATCCTCGGCCCGAACGGCGGAGAGATCCTCGACATCGGCGGCGAGACGACGATCACCTGGAGCACAATGGGCTCGATCTCGGGCAGCGTCGATCTCCTGCTCTCGCGCGACGGCGGCTCGAATTGGACGCCGCTCTTCCTCGCGACGCCGAACGACGGCAGCGAGGTCTGGAGCTCGATCGCGGGTCCGGCGACCACGAATGCGCGCCTGCGCGTCCGCGACGCGGCGGCACCCGAGAACGGCGACGAGAGCGACGCGAACTTCCGCTTGCGCGTTCCGCCGCTCGTGCTCTCCTCGCGCCTCCTCGTGCAGCAGATGAAGATCACGCGCCGCGGCGATGGCCAGGACGCGATCGCGCTGAGCGGACTCTACAGCGAGCCCGCAGGCGGCCTCGAGCTCCGCAGCGCTCCGACGACGATTCGCGTGCGCTCCGCCAGCGAGGGCGGCAGCGGCTGGACCGCGGCGATCCCCGGCAGCGGCTTCTTGCGTAAGGGCACTCGCTGGAGCTACGCGCACTCCAGCGGGAATCTCCGCGTCGACGTCGACACCGCGCGGCGCTCGTTCCGCGTGCGCGCGAAGGCGCTCTCGCTCGATCTGCCGACGCGCGGCACGCTGCTGGTGGAGGTCGAGTTCCCGACCCTGGCAGGCGCGCAGGCCGTGACGGCGGGAGAGGACTTCCGCCTCGGGCGGAGCGAGCTCCGCGACGTCTTCTTCGTCGACGCGGCCGAGATCGTGCGCACGGGCGCGATGCAGGGTGACAGCATGCGCGTCTCTGGGTGGTTCCGGCCCGCGATCGGGCACGACGCGCCGGTCGAGCTGGCCCTCGCGGTCGACTGCGGCGGGAGCTTCAGCGAAGAGCTGGTCGCGGGCTCCCTGCAGCCGAGCAGCGGTTCGGTCTACTCGTTCCGCCGTCGTCTGCGAGAAGGGCTCTCGACCTTCACGCTCGATCGCGAGAGCGGGCGCTTCACCTTGGCGATCGACGCGGTGGACCTGGGCTCGCTCACGAACCAGGTGCCCGTCGAGATCCGCCTCGGCGACGAGCTGATCGGGAACCAGATCCTCGAGCTGATCGGCGATCCCGCCTCTCGGCTCTCCCTGCGCTGAGCGCCGCGTGCGCTGACGCTCGCGACGCGACTATCATGGCGGCGCGCGGGAGGAACCCGCGCGCCGCCCGCGTTCCCGTCCCGACACCCCACGGCATGGTCTCTCTCGCCCTGCGCTCCGCCGCGGCGCTCTGCGCGTCGCTCCTCCTCTCCGCGCCGCTCCGCGCGGGCGGCGGTCCGGAGACGACCGCCGTCGTGATCGACGCGGACTCCACGCTCTCCTTGCTCGTCGGCTTGCGCTACGCGGAGCTCCGCGGGATCCCGGCGGCGAACCTGCTCTTCTTGGAAGACCTCGACGGCGCGGCCACGCTGCCGCTCGCAGTCTTCCGCGCGCGCATCGAGCAGCCGCTGCGCGCGTTCCTCGCGGCGCGAGCGCCGGACTCCGCGATCGACACGGTGGCGCTCTCGGTCGACTTGCCGTACGGCGTCGAGCTCGGCGAGCTGCTCGCGCGCTTCGAGAAGTCCGCGAAGCCGACGTGGGCGACGCCGCGCGCCTCCTCGACCGGCGCGCTCTATCTCGGAGGTGCGCACGACCTCGAGAGCCTGAGCTGGCTGGCGCTCGATGCGAACGCGTACGCGAGCGCTTCGCTGCGCCGCGAAGGCGATGAGCTGCGCATGGAGCTCCCGGCCGAAGGACGCGCGTTCCGCGTCGATCGCGAGGGCGCTCACGCGCTGGCGGTCTCGCTCGGATGGATCGGCGCGCGCGGCAACCGCGTCGAGGAGGTCCTCGCGTTGCTCGAGCGAGGGGCCGCATGCGACGGCACGCGTCCCTCGGGCACCGTCTACCTGATGGAGCAGCTCGACGTCCGCGCGCGGACGCGCATGTCCAGCTTCGACGCGGCGCTGCAGGCGCTGCATTCACTCGGGCGCGAGGCGGAGCGCTTGCGCGCCGGCGACGGCGGGCAGGACGGGATCGTGCCGAAGCAGAAGCGCGACATCCTCGGGCTCGTCGCCGGCTGCAGCGACTTCGACTGGGCCGCCAGCGGGAGCTCCTTCGTTCCGGGCGCGCTCGCGGAGCACCTCACGAGCTTCGGCGCGGCCTTCGATCAAGTGGGCCAGACGAAGATCTCGAGCTTCGTGAGCGCGGGCGTCGTCGGTACCAGCGGCGCGGTCTACGAACCGTATGCGCTGGCGCCGAAGTTCCCGCATCCCTTCCTGCACGCGTACTACGCGCAGGGATTCTCGCTCGCGGAGTCGTTCCACCTCGCCGTCGCGTCTCCCTATCAGCTCTTGATCGTCGGCGATCCGCTCGCGCGGCCGTTCGCACCCCTGCGCGAGGTCGCGCTCGAGGGCGTGCCGAAGAGCGGCGTGCTCACCGGC
>JAEUHW010000129.1 GCA_016793245.1 Planctomycetota bacterium | reverse complement strand
ATCCCGCCCGCGAAGAGCGCGCTGCTCCGCACGCGGACCTCCGCCGGCTCGCTCCCGCTCGCCGCCGTGGTGAAGACCGGTCCGCCGCCGACGAAGGTGTCGTGCCAGAGCTCGGCGCGGAGGTTCGTCGAGCCGGAGGAGAAGCTCACGAGCCGCAAGTGCTCCGCGTTGTCCGCGAAGTGGCATCCCAGGATGTCGAAGCTCAGGAGATCCCACCACGGGCAGCCGCCCGCGGGGCAGGTGCGCACGCCGTCGGCTTGGATCGCGACCTGGTTGCCGACGAAACGGCAGCGGTCGAGCAGGTGGTAGCGGATGTCGGTGCCGCGGAGCGCGACGCCGTTCTGCTCGAAGGTGCAGCGGCGGGCGATGAGCTCGCGCCACTCGCTGTGTCGGCTGGTCGCGATCGCATTCCCGCAGCTCAGGAAGGTGCAGTCCTCGAGATGGCAACGCGACACGGGGTTGGTCGTCTGGGAAAGTGGAAGCGATAGCTGAATCCCCGTTTGAGCACCTCGAATCACCACGTTTCGCAAGAACAGGTTTCCATGAACTGTGAGGTAGATCGCCGTCGCCTGAGTGCGTAGCTCGATGTCGCGGAAGTCGTTGGTGCTGGTTCCCCAAGAGGGCAGAGTCGCAGACGCCCGCCGAATGATCTCTCGCTGATCGAATCCGCGTACTGCATCCAAGGGTCCGGAGTCGATCACGCTGCCCGGGCTACCCGCGAGCACGACACCTCGAAGACAGTTCAGCGGAAAGGCCTCGCCTGTCGCACGCGAACATGTCCCTGGCTTCAGACGCACATGCACTTCCTGAGGTGGCGGCCCCGGCTCGCCCTGTAGAGTCCAAGGCACGAGCTCGCCGAGCGAAGCTCGAGCCGGCACGCCGCTCACCACTTCGAATTTCCCGACGTAGAAGTTTCGGTTCACGATCTCCGTTGCGAGCGGGAAACCGATGTACTCGGCGAAGACCATCCACAGATCGCCTCTCGGTCCCCGACGGATCGCGAAGCAGGGCTCGAGCTCTCCGTGATTCGTGGCTGGGCGCACCCGCTGCGGTGTATCGAACGCCACGTTCAAGATGTTGTGCGCCCACCAGATCTCATGGCCGCGCGCATAGAGGAGGTCGAGGTAGCCGTCGCCGTCGATGTCCTCGAGAGCGATGCTCGTGCGCTCGCATCCAGGATGGGCGATCTCGCCGGGTACCGCCGGGACCGGAACGGGAGCATCCAAGCGTGGCTGCGATGCCGTGCCGATGTTTCGCATCCACATCAGAACATAGGTCAGGTGGGAGCCATTAGGGCATCCGCTGAAGCGCTGGACCACGCCGTGATAGAGCAGGTCCCATAGTCCGTCGTTGTTGATGTCTCCGCAGGCGAATCGCGCGGGAGGCTGCGCCACGATAGAGACCTGCCCGCTTGAGTCCGGGATAACCAGCGGTGCCGAGAATCGAGGTGGAACGCCACCTTGGTTCAGGACCACATACAGCCCCAGACTCATCAACGCGGGATAGTTCAGCGCTCCAGTCTGATTCCAGAGCAGGTCTTCGTCTCCGTCGCCATCGACATCGACCACCGCGAAGTCTTCGAAGTCTGGAAGTCGCGGTGCGATCTCACCACGGAACACGAAGTCGGGAACGGACTCGCTCCCTACGTTCTCGAAGTACTCCGTTCGGAGTTCGTCCAGATGACGGACGTAGTCGCGGTCTCCGTCGCCATCCGCATCGAAGAGCACGGGCCTCCCGAGCTGCTGGTTGACGGAGGCCGCTTCGTTCAGGAAGCGCGTGACGCTGCGGTATGGCGCAGCGACGCTTCCGTCGCCGCGCCGGTCGTCGCCGTTCACGGGGTCGACCCAGGCTTCGCGGAGCACGCCAGCCGAAGGCTCGGGCTGCTGAGCACTCGCCGAGGCCCACGCCACTGCGAGCGCCAGCAGTACGTGAAGGATCTCACTTCCGAATCGTGCCATGGCAACGGCTCCGCACTCAGCGCAGCACGATCCTTCTCGCCGGCGTGAGCTCGGGTGAGGCACCGGTGCGCAGCACCAGCGCCTGCGCCCAGAGCTCGTCCAGCGGGAAGCTCCCGCGCGAGGGCACGGGTAGGTCGACGCGACCCACGCCGCGCGCATCGAGCGCGAGCGGCAGCACGAGCGTCGTCGCTGCCAGCGGATCGAGGCGCAGCGTGGCGCCGAAGAGCGGCAGGGCGACGTTGGCGCTCGGCGCGAGCAAGAGGAGGGCCGCTCCGCTCGTTTCGGCCACGAGGCCGAGCGTGTGCACGCTGCCACGGCGCGCGACGCGCTCGCCGATCTGCGCGGGGACCCGCAGCTCGTCCGCGCCGAGGTCCGCGCGAGCGCCGAGCGAGCGCGGGTCGCCGTCCAGGTCCTCGCGCGCCGCCGGCACCGGCACGGGCGAGAAGGCCGCCGCATCGCGGAGGCCCGAGCGCGCGCTCTGGTGTCCGTCGCGCGACGAGAGCGCGAAGTCGGGCGCGGCCGAACTGTTGCCGTTGATC
>JAEUHW010000128.1 GCA_016793245.1 Planctomycetota bacterium | reverse complement strand
CGCCGACGGCAGGCCGCCGCTCGAGCAGCGCGTGCCCCAGCAGCGCTGGTTCGAGGTCTTGAAGGCCGCCTACGACGCGCTCGTCGCGGCCGAAGCGCGCGGCCGCGTCACGGTGCTCGACGGCTACGGTGCCACGAATCCCGCCGAGTTCTTCGCCGTCGCGACCGAGGCCTTCTTCGGCAGGCCGACCGAGCTCGAGCGGAAGCGCCCCGAGCTCTACCGCACCCTCGCCGACTACTACCTCCAGGATCCGGCCGCGAGGGAGCGCGTGCGTTCGGCGCCGGAGCGCATTTAGGATCGATTCACGGTCCCTCTCGCTCGCGAGCCAGAACTCATGCGCGCCTCGCTCCCCGCTCTCGCCGTCCTCGCCGCCTTCACCTGCGCCGCGGCGCTGCCCGGGCAGTCCGTCCGCCGCTTCGACTTCGGCCCGCGCAGCGGTCCCGTCGCGGCCGGCTTCACCGCGGTCGAGCTCGCGACGAGCTACGGCGCCGCTCGCGGCTATGGCTGGACCGTGACGCCGAGCGCCGAGGTGCTGCGACCCGCGCCGACGCGACAAGTCGTACACAGCTTCGATGCCTCGCTGCTCCGCGACGCCGCGCAGTCGAGCGGCGAGATGCGCTTCCGGGTCGATCTCGCGCCCGGGCGCTGGGTCGTCGTGGTCTACTTCGGCGACCTCGGGGATCCCACCGGGACGCGACCGCTGCTCGCGCCACTGGAAGGCCTCGACGTGCTCGCGAACGGCGCCCTGATGATCGACGACGCGAGCGCGCGCACGCTGGCGCGCAAGGCCAGCACCGATGGCGCGCTCGGCGGCTATAAGCGCGCGAGCTTCGCCATCGATGTCCCGAGCGGCGCGCTCGAGCTCGGCTTCCGCGCGAACGCCGGCACGGTGAGCGCGATGGGCGTCGAGCTCTATCCGCATCGCGAGGCACCGTTGGCGTTCGACCACGGCGCGGGCACGCTCGTCGCGAGCCCCTCGCACGCCGCGGCCCTCGCCCCGGCGCTCGCCGCGTTCCAGGCCCACGACTACGCCGCGATGCAGCAGGCGTTGGCGCTGGTCGCCGATCCCCTCGCGCGCGCCTGGGGCCAAGCCTGGCTGCTCGGCTGGCTCACCGGCGCGGAGGACGACGTCGATCTCGCGCTGCTCGCGAGCACGCGCGCGCTGTTGGAGAGCCTAGCCCAGCCCGATGACGTGCGCGTCGCCGAGCTGCTCGCCGAGCTGCGCTGCTTCGAGCGCGGCGCGGAGATGAACGCCGTTCGCGGATACTCGAGCACGATCTTCCCTGCGAGTCTCGACGACATCGTGTTCAACCTCTGCGCCGCCGCGCAGCTCTTCGAGCAGATGGACGACGACCTCCTGCGCGCGGAAGAAGCGCAGGCGACGCCGAGCCCCTTCTTCGCGAAGGCGCAGTTCCTGCTCGCGCGCAATCTCTACTCGCGGAACACGATGGTCGGCGACCCCGCGACGCCCTACAACCGCCTCTGGTTGCCGATCTTGCAACAGGGCTTCGCTCCGCGGACCGCGCTCTTCCCGCGCTCGCAAGAGCTCGCCGCGTTCACCTGGTTCGCGACGAACTTCGCGCTGGCCGGCGGCCTCGTGCAGAACTGGCGCGGCATCCAGCAGCTCCCGCCGCTGCAGCCTGCGCAGGCCTGGTGGGCGCCGCTCACGGAGTACGCGGATCACCCTGCGGCGCCCGCCTGGGCCAATCACCAGCGCGCGTACGTGAACGGCTTCCGCGCGGCCGGTCGCTGGTGGATGGAAGGGCGCCTCTACGACGGCGAGCTCGGCGGCGGCGGCGGCGACGACGTCGAAGGCGCGGGCCTGCTCTCGCTGCCGACGCTCGTGCGCACCGAGCCCGGGAACGTGCTCGAGCGCGGCGTCGCCGACGCGATGGAGCTCGTGCTCTTCGGCGCCGAGATGAATGTCGAGCAGGGCTACTTCGCTGCCTGCGGCGACGTCGAGCACGCGGGCGAGTACACGACGAACCCGCTCTTCGCGCTCCTGCCGACGAACTACGGCGAGCCGCGCTATCTCGAGGTCGCGATGCGGACGCTCCGCAACTTCGACGAGCTCGCCGATCCCGCGCCGTGGAGCCAGCTCCTCGCCCCCGCTCGTCGGCACTTCCGCGCGTACAACTTCGGCGCGACCTCGATCTGCGGCGCCGCGCGCGACATCCCGCTCAACATGCGCGCGGTGATCCCCGGCTTCACGCTGCAGGATTACGCCGGAATCCCGCGCCTCGATCAGCTCTTCGATCAGCTCGCGCGCGCTTGGGCCACGGACGCGCTGAGCACGGCGCAGTCGAAGCCCGCGGGCATCTTCCCCTCCGCGGTGAGCCTCGCCAATCCGCCCGTCTTCGGCACCGGCGGGAGCTGGTGGCTGAACGGCGGCTACGTCGATCTCCCGAGCGGTTCCGCTTATCACGCCTACCTCTACACGCTCTTGCTCTCGGCTTATCAGCGCTCGACCGCGCCCGATCGCGCGCTGCTCCTGGAGCCCGTCTACCGCGCGGCGCTCCTCGTCGACGACTTCATCCAAGGGGTGCTCACGGGCACGGCCGCCGGTCAGCCGCGCTGGACCGCCGACACCTTGAAGGGCCCGATCGCTAACGCCGCGTTCAACGCGCGCGGCGCCCTCGCGATCGATCCGGTGCTGGCACTCACACCGGCCGATCTCGCGCGCATCGATCGCGTGATCGACACCTACGCCTCGCCCTACGCCAAGTTCCGCAATCAGCGCGGCGCGCTCCCGCGCGACAAGAGCGCGATCGAAGCCACCTTCGCCGACGCGCGCGCCTGGCTGCGCTACCTCTGGCCGATGGGCACCACCAGCGTCACCTACACCGACCGCATCTACGTCTTCGCCAAGGGCTCGCACCAGCTCCAGTACTCGTGCGTCTCGGGCGGCAGCTTCGATGTCGCGCCGACCTTCCCCGTCACCTGGTCGAATCCCGATCCCGCCGGGGGCGAGCTGGACGTGGCGATCCTGGTCAGCGAAGCGCGGCCCGATCTCTTCGAAGCGCTGCTCTTCAACTTCGATCCGCGCGCGCGCGATGTCGAGCTCCGCGTCTGGCGCGGCTTGGACCTCGGCGACTACGAGCTCCGCCTCGGCAACGACGCGAACCACGACGACCAGCTCGACGGCTCACCGCACACGACGCTGCCCGTGCGCCTCGAGCGGCGCGGCCAGACCCTGCGCCTCCCGAGCGTTCCGAGCGGCGTCCTGCAGATCGTGCAGCTCGTTCGTTTGGCACCGCTGCCGCCGGCCCCCGCGCTGCGCGCCGATCCCGCGCTCAGCTCCCACGACGTGCGCCTCGTCTCGGCGACGCAGCTCGAAGTCTTGGTCCACAACCTCGGCAACACCGCCGTCCCCGCCGGCGCGCAGCTCGAGCTCCTCCAAGGCGCACAGGTCCTCGCGACCGCGAACCTACCTGCCATCCCGGCCCCGCTCGATCTGACACCGCGCAGCATCACCGCGAACCTGCCCTACGCGCCGCCGCAACCAGGCGCTCCGATCCAGCTCCGCGTGCTCACCACCGCGCCGCAGATCACGAGCTTCAACGACGCGATCTCCGTCCTCCCCGCGCGCCCGTCCCCCACCGTCTCGATCCAGAACGTCATCGCCTTCGGCCGCTTCGAGGTGCAGATCGATTCCCCCTTCGATGCGAGCGAGCTCTACTGGATCGGCGTCAGCGGCAGCGGCACAGCACCCGGCATCCCGCTCGGCAACGGCCTCGTGATGCCGGTCAACTACGACGCCTTCACCGCCGCTTCGCTCGAACCCGCCTACGGACTCTTCACCAACGCCTTCGGCGTGCTCGACGCCGCCGGCCGCGCGCGCATGCAGGTGAGCTTGCCGCGCTTGCCGATCCTGGTCGGGCTGCGCCTGCACTTCGCGGGAGCGACGGCGGATTACGGGGCGGTGCGGGCGGTGTCAGGGGCGATCGTGCATTCGCTCTGAGCCGTGCTCTCGGAACGACGCGCTTTCAGCGCAGCACGATCCTTCTCGCCGGCGTGAGGTCGGGCGAGGCGCCCGTTCGCAGCACCAGCGCCTGCGCCCAGAGCTCGTCCAGCGGGAAGCTCCCGCGCGAGGGCACGGGTAGGTCGACGCGACCCACGCCGCGCGCATCGAGCGCGAGCGGCAGCACGAGCGTCGCCGCCGCCAGCGGATCGAGGCGCAGCGTGGCACCGAAGAGCGGGAGAGCGACGTTCGCGCTCGGCGCGAGCAAGAGGAGGGCCGCTCCGCTCGCCTCGGCCACGAGGCCGAGCGTGTGCACGCTGCCGCGACGCGCGACGCGCTCGCCGATCAGCGCGGGGACCCGCAGCTCGTCCGCGCCGAGGTCCGCGCGAGCGCCGAGCGAGCGCGGATCGCCGTCCAGGTCCTCGCGCGCCGCCGGCACCGGCACGGGCGAGAAGGCCGCCGCATCGCGGAGGCCCGAGCGCGCGCTCTGGTGTCCGTCGCGCGACGAGAGCGCGAAGTCGGGCGCGGCCGAACTGTTGCCGTTGATC
>JAEUHW010000449.1 GCA_016793245.1 Planctomycetota bacterium | reverse complement strand
CATGCCGAAGGTCGCGAGGACGAGCATCGGAACGATCGGCCGATCGAGGATCGCCAGCGGTTGGGAGTGCATGATTCCTCCTGCCCTATGGGCTTGGGGTCCGCTGTCGAGAGACGTAGGTGCAGACCGGGCGTTAGCCGGACGTCACTCCCCGAGGAAGGATGATCGCACCGCAGCGCGGGCGATGCTGTACCGCAGTGCGATCGGGCAGGCTCGCTGCCACAAGTCTTGCGGAGCCGGAACGCGGGTCGAGATGCTCGCGAAGGCAATCTCGTGTTGCCGCGAACACATCCTCGATCGAGGCGGTTCTTCGCAGAAGAATCCTCCGGACAACGGCTGCGATCTCGCGCAGCACCATGGGCGCGCTCGTGGTGGACTCGTCGAGAACGAGCGTGGGCGTCGTACGTGCGCTGCTTCTGTCGAGGCCCTTGATCGGTGAGCACGCGCGCCCGCGCGCGTGAAGCGCTGCGGAGCTCTTCGTGCATCGACGGAGCGAAGCTCCGCGCGTACGGCGGCCATGACCGGGATGCAGGTGTCTTCGGATCGAGCGTACGAGTTCGCTGCAACTTTCTCGCTAACGGTCGAGCGCATGCCGAGTCTTCCCTTGCTCCGCGTGAGGAGGAGGTGCTGACTTGACTCGGAGCAACGACCGACGTGAGACCAGCCGCGATGAGATGAGCTTCTTGGGCCGCGCGCAAGGCGCATCGCTCGAGCGCTGTCGCGAAGGAGTCTCTGCGCTCCTGCCGCACTTCCCGATGCTCGTGAGCACGGGCAACCGAGGGCTTCCCGTTCCTGGAGCACGCGATGCACGGTGCACGCGGCCGCGCGTGGAAGGTCCTTTCCTCTGGCTGGGCGAGCGCAAGCTCGTGGTGAAAGCGGTCACCTACGGCACCTTCTCTCCCGATCGCAACGGCGACGGTTACCCACCGCGCGAGGTGGTGCGGCGCGATCTGCGCGCGATGCGCCGCGCGCACATCGAGACCTTCCGCGTGTACACGCCGCCACCTCTCTGGCTGCTCGACGATGCCCGCGCCGCGGGGCTGCGAATCTTGGCCGGGATCCCGTGGGAAGGGCGCGAGTGCCGCTACGACGAGCCCGTGTACTTCCGCGATGCCGCAGAGGCCGTGAGTCGTGTCGTGGAGCGTTGCCGCGACTATCCGGACGTCGTGCTCGCCTACGTCCTCGGCAACGAGATCCCTCCGCTCGTGGTGCGCTTCCATGGGCGCAAGGTGATCGCGGGCTTCCTGCGGCGACTGTACGCGATCGCGAAGCGACTCGATCCGGAGGCGCTCGTGACCTACGCGAACTACCCCAGCACGGAGTTCCTGGAGCTCGACTTCGTCGACTTCCACATGATGAATCTCTACCTGCTGGAGCCGCGCGCTCTCTCCGGCTATCTGGACCGCATGTTCTTGCTCGCGAAGGGCAAGCCGGTGGTTCTGGGCGAGGTGGGCGAGGATTCCCTGCGTGGCGGCGAAGAGCATCAGGCCGCGCTGCTCGACTGGACCCTGCCGCTCGCGCTCGACAAGGGCCTGGCCGGAACCTGCGTCTTCGCCTGGACCGACGAATGGGTGGTCGATCGCACGCCGATCGTTGATTGGAGCTTCGGCCTCGTCGATCGCGAGCGCCGACCGAAGCGCGCGCTCGAGGTCGTCTCGCGTCGCTACGCGCAGTCGCCGCTCGCGCGTCGCGTCGCCCCTTGGCCGCGCGTCTCCGTCGTCGTCTGCAACTACAACGGCGGCGAGACCCTGGCGGAGACCCTCGACTCGCTCCTCGCGCTCGACTACTCGGACTACGAGGTGATCTACGTCGATGATGGCTCGACGGACGAGAGCCTCGCGATTGCCCGGCGCTACGAGCCGCGGATTCGCATCCTCGCGCAGGAGAACCGCGGACTCGGCACGGCTCGCAACGTCGGCGCCGAAGCGGCGACCGGCGCGACCGGCGCGATCGTCGCCTACATCGATTCCGACGCCTACGCCGATCCGGAGTGGCTGCGCTATCTGGTCATCGCGCTGGACACGACGGGCTCCGCCGCCGCCGGCGGGCCGAATCTGACGCCGCCCTCCGACGGCACGATGGCGCAGCTCATCGCGGCCTGCCCGGGCAATCCGACCTACGTGCTGAAGGATGATGTGCAAGCCGATCACGTGGCCGGCGTGAACATGGCCATCCGTCGCGACGTTCTGCTCGGCATCGGCGGCTTCGATTCGGTGCACCGCAAGGCCGGCGACGACGTCGACATCTGCTGGCGCATCCTGGACGCGGAGCAGCGCATCGCTTTCGCCCCCGCGGCGATCGTCTGGCATCACCGCCGCCCATCCATCGCGCGCTACCTGAAGCAGCAGTACGGCTACGGCGAGGCGGAGAACCAGCTCGAGCGGAAGCATCCGGAGCGCTTCAACCTCGGCGGCTACATCCGCTGGGGCGGTCGCGTGTATCTCGCGCCGCGCCGGGTCTCGGCGCTGCTGCGGCCGTTCATCTACCACGGCACCTTCGGCCAGGCGATGTTCCAGACGCTCTACCAGAAGGAGCCGTCGTTCCTGATGTTCGGGCCGACGATGATCCACTGGTACTTGGTCGCTGTCTGCGCGCTGCTCCTCTCCCCGCTCCTGCCGTGGGCGCTCCCCCTGGGCCTCGGCATGTTGTTGCTCTCGCTGTGGGTCGCGCTGGTGCAAGGGCTGACCACGATGGTCGCAGTGCCGCTCACGCGGACGCAGCGTCTCCAGAAGGTCGGCGTCGTCGCGCTGCTGCACTTCCTGCATCCTCTGGTGCGTTTCGCCGGCCGCCTGCGGCATCGTCTCGCGCACGCGGAGACAGGCGAGCGACATGAACTCGCGATCTCGCTGCGCGAGCGACTCGTCGAGATCCGCCACGGCGCGCGGCGTCGGAAGGAGCTGCGGCGTTACGCGGTTGCCGCCGGTCGCGACGAGATCCTGCGTGCGCTGCAGCGCGAGCTGAAGGTGCGCCTGGTCGCCGTCGCGCCGAGCAACGAATGGAGCAACTGCGACCTGCGTGTGAACGGCACGCTCGGCGCGGAAGGGTGCGTCTTCAGCGCACCGGATCCCTACGGGACCCTCTGGATCGGCTTCAAGACCTACACGCCGGAACCGGCGCGGATCGGGATCTTGCTCTCCGCGTGCGCCGCATGCGCGGCAATCACCGCGACCACCTTGGGAGCGCTGCTCTTCGTCTTGCCGGGGCTCATCGCGTGGCGCTCGCTCGGGCAGCGCGCGCGCCTGCGGCGGGAGACTTGGCTCGCGGTCGACGACGTCATGGCGCGCGCGGGAGCCCAGCGGAAGGGCGAGGAGCGGTCGCGGTGACCGCAGCGATCGAGACGCTGGCCGAAGGCATCCGCCCCGCGCGGCAACGCCCCTTGATGCGCCTGCTCGGCGAAGCGCGGCGTTATTGGGGACACGTGGGGCTCCTCGGGCTCGTGAGCCTCTCCGCAGCGCCCTTGGCGTTGCTCGCGCCTGTTCCGGTCCAGATCGCGGTGGACCATGTGGTGGGGGGCCGCGCGCTCGCGGGTCCGCTCGCGGCGCTGATGCCCGGCGCTTGGATGACCTCCCCACACGCGATCCTGCTCGCGCTCGTGCTGCTGCAGATCGGCCTCGCTTTCCTGATCCAGCTCCAGTCGATCGGAGTGTGGCTCTACTCGACCTGGATCGGCCAGCGTCTGGTGATGGACTTCCGTCGTCGGCTCTTCCACCGGGCGCAGCGGCTCTCCCTCGCACATCACGATCGACGGGGATCGAACGACGCGGTCTACCGCATCGTGTACGACGCGCCGGCGATCCGGCACGTCGTGGTCGATGGCATCGTCCCGCTGGCCAGCTCGCTGCTGACCCTGGTGGCGATGGTGGTCGTGATCGCTCTGCTGAGCTGGCAGCTCGCCCTCGTCGCCTTGCTCGTGACGCCCGTGCTGCACGGGACGACCAGCTACTTCAGCCGCAGCCTGCGCGGCGCGTGGCACGAGGTGAAGCGACTCGAGAGCGCGGCGCAGGCGATCGTGCAGCAGGCGCTCTCGACGCTGCGCGTCGTGAAGACCTTCCGCCGCGAGGAGCACGAGGAGCAGCGCTTCGTGCGCGTCTCCGAAGTAGAGCTCGCGAGCAACGTGCACGTGCTGCAACGAGAAGGGCTCTTCGCGATGCTCGCCGGGCTCACCGTCGCCGCCGGGACCGCGGGCGTGCTCTACCTCGGCGTGCTCGAGGTCCTTGCCGGCGCGCTGACGGTGGGCGAGCTCTGGATCGTCCTCTACTACCTGGGGCGACTCTACGAGCCGCTGAAGGCCATCGGCCAGCGGATCACCGGCTTGCAGCGCTCGCTCGCGAGCGCGGAGCGGGCGTTCTCCCTCGCGGACGAGCCGACCGAGGTCCCCGAGCGAGCGCTCGCCATCCACCTGGAGCGCGCGGTCGGCCAGCTGCGCTTCGAGGAGGTCGCCTTCGGCTACGACGCGGAGCGCCGCGTGCTCTCCGAGGTGAGCTTCGCGGTCGCCGCCGGCGAATGCGTCGGGATCGTCGGGGAGACGGGCGCGGGCAAGTCGACCCTGCTGAGCCTCCTCCTCCGCCTCTACGACCCGACGGCCGGACGGATCCTGCTCGACGACATCGACCTGCGCCACTATCGCCTGGACGACCTGCGGAGGCAGTTCGCGGTCGTCCTCCAGGAGCCTGTGCTCTTCGCCGCCACGATCGCGGAGAACATCGGCTACGCGAGGGCGACGGCGACGCGCGAGGAGATCGTAGCTGCCGCGACCGCGGCCGGCGCGCACGAGTTCATCGTGGCGCTGCCGCGGGGTTACGACACCCCGGTCGGCGAGCGCGGCATGACGCTCTCGGGCGGAGAGCGCCAGCGCGTGGCACTCGCGCGCGCGTATCTGCTCGACGCGCCGATCCTGATCCTCGACGAGCCCACGAGCGCCGTCGATCACGGCACCGAGGAGCTGATGCTCGAGTCCATGCAGCGGCTGATGACGGGGCGGACGACGTTCGTGATCGCCCATCGCCCGCAGACGCTGCGCTTCTGCGACCGCCTGCTGCGCGTGCAGGGCGGTCGAGTCCGCGTGGAGCTAGGCCCGAACGCGCATGCTCGAGCGGCGCACGCACCGGCCGGAGGCCAGGAAGAGATCGCATGCGCATCGTCGTGACCGGACTCTGCGTGACCTATCCCTTCGGCGGCGTCTTCTGGGACTACGTGCAGTACCTCCTCGGCTTCGCGCGCCTCGGCCATGAGGTGCTGTACGTCGAGGACACCGCGACGCTCTGCTACGACCCCGGGCTGCAGCAGTTCGTGGAGGACGGCACGGCCAACGCGGCAGTGTTCCGCCGGCATCTCGCGCGGTTGGATCCCGCACTCGGCGAGCGCTGGTTCTATCGCGATGTCGCGGGGCGCACCTACGGGCTGCCGTGGTCGGAGGTCGCAGAGTTCTGCCGCTCGGCGGAGCTCTTCGTCCAGGTGACTGCATCGACCTTCTTTCGCGACGAGTATCTCGCGGCCGAGCGGCGCGTGTTCATCGACACCGATCCCATGTACACGCCCGCGACACGGCCCGGATACGTTCCGGAGTCCGCGATGGAGCAGCGGCACATGGAGTGGACGCGCGAGCACGATGCCTTCTTCACCTTCGGGGAGAACGTCGGCGCGCCGGACTGTCGGATCGCGAATGACGAGCTCCCGTGGCAGCCCACGCGCCAGCCGGTGGTGCTCGCATGCTTCGAGCCCTGGCGGGTGTCGCTCGCCTTCCGTCGACGGGTGTGGACGACCATCGCGTCGTGGGAGCCCGGGACCTTCGGTCCCACGATCGACGGCGTGCTCTTAGGCGGCAAGGGGCGCGAGTTCGAGCGCTTCGCGGGGCTGCCGCCGCGGGCCTCGATGCCGCTCGAGCTCTCGCTGAGCGGTGCGGTGCCGCGTCGCGTGCTGGAGCAGAACGGTTGGCGCCTCCGCGATGCGTGGCCCGTCTCCCGCGACCCGTGGGTGTACCGCCGCTATCTCGCGCGCTCCTACGGCGAATGGAGCGTCGCGAAGAACGCCTACGTCGTGGGCCGCACCGGCTGGTTCTCCTGCCGCTCCGCCTGCTATCTCGCGCTGGGCGTGCCCGTCGTCGTCCAGGACACGGGCTTCCGCCATCGGCTGCCCGTCGGAGAGGGCCTGCTCGCGTTCTCGACCCTCGACGAGGCGGCGCAGGCGATCGATGTCGTGCGCAGCGATCCGGAGAGACATGCGCGCGCCGCGGTCGGTCTGGCGGAGGCGCATTTCGATGCGCGTGTCGTCCTCGGCGAGCTCTTGGAGGCCGCGTTCCGTAGCACCCCGCGGATCGAGCCCGAGCGCGCGCGCTGAGAGATCGAACCACGATCACCAGAGGAGACCCCATGACCATCGATCCCCTCGAGCACCTCGAGCAGAGCCGGCTGAAGCTGCTCTGTGCGATCGGCGCGCCGCCGAACCTCACTCTGATCCGCAATCACGGCAACCTCGGCGATGAGCTCATCCAAGCCGGCACGCGGCGCTTGCTCTCGCAGGTGCTCTGCTCCGACGTCCGCGAGATCCGGATCGATGCGCTGGCATCGCAGCGCGGCCACACCGCGCTCCTCGCCGGAGGCGGAGGCTGGTGTCGGGCATTCCACGGGCTACCGCAGTGGCTGCCCGAGATCGAGGCGCGCTTCGAGCGCGTGATCATCTTGCCCTCCACGTTCGACACGGGGGTGGAAGAGGTGCGGCAGACGCTCGGGCGCACGCGCGCCCTCGTCTTCGCTCGGGAGGAGATCTCCTTCGCGCTGATCCGCGAGCTCTGCCAGGCCGACATCGCTCACGATGGCGCCTTCTACTTCGACTACTCGCCGTACTACCGCGAGAGCGAAGGCGTGCTCACCGCGTTCCGCACCGACGAGGAGTCGGCGTTCCGCGCGGTCCCGCCGGGAAATCGGGACATCTCGGCGACGTGCAGCTGCCTCGACGAGTGGCTGTGGACCATCGCCCGTCACGAGCGGATCCTCACCGATCGCGCTCATGTGATGATCGCCGGCGCGCTGCTCGGCAAGCGCGTGGAGTACGCGGCGTCCAGCTACCACAAGCTCCCGGCGCTGGTGGACCACGCGTTGCGCCATCTCGACGTGGCGCCGATCTCCGAGGACGCGTTGGAAGGAATGCAGCGCGGAGGCGGCGAGCCCACCGAAGCCGAACGCCTCCGCGTCCTGGAGGCACATCTCCTCCGCGTCGTCCCCGCGGGCTCGAGCATTCTCTGGGTCGGGGATCGGAAGCTCGGCTCGTTCGACATCCCGGAGCGGGAGCGCTTGCCGTTCCTCGAACGAGACGGCCTCCCCTGGGGCGCGCCGGCGGACGACGCCCAGGCGATCCGCGAGCTCGAGCGGATGCGCGCCGGTGGCGCGAGCTTCCTGCTCCTCCCCTGGCCGGAGCTCTGGTGGCTCGAGCATTACCGAGGCTTCGCGAGCCACCTTGAGGAGCGTTACGCGCGGACGCACGCGGAGGGCGTTGCGGTGTGCTTCGACCTCCGCCGATCAGGAGGGGCCTGACCCCTATTTGATCGCATTCGTGCGATCACACGCGGGTGCTGCGTGCGCGGCGGCGATCAGCGACCGAGCTTGGCGAGCGCGGCGCGCAACGCGTCGAGAGAGGGACTCACGGCGAAGCGTTGCGGCACGGTCGCGGGCTTGACTTCGATCGCCAGCGTTTCGCTCGCGAGCACCGCGCGATACGGCTGTGAATCCGTGGTGCGCACGGTCCATCG
>JAEUHW010000448.1 GCA_016793245.1 Planctomycetota bacterium | reverse complement strand
CGTCCGGTGTCGCCGCGCTCACCTCCCGTCCCGCTCCTCGCCATGCCTCGCGAGCCGCGAGGCGCGCGTTCCTCTTCTGCGTCTTCCTGCTCGCTTCGCCCATCTCCGCCCAGGGCCCCGTCGATCTCTCCGCCCTGCTCGCACCCGCGACGCCCCTCGAGATCGCGATCACGCGCGCCGCGGCGCTAGCCTCGGAAGGGACCTGCGATGAGGTCTTCGAGACGCGGGGATTCCATCGGCGGTCTCCTCGCGAAGCTTCACGCCCGAGCGGCCTCGTGCAGGCCGCGCGTCCGGAACCTCACCGATCCTAGCAGCCTGTTGAAACAGTGCTTCGAGGCTGGGAACGATGCATCGGGCGTCTCGCCGAGGCGCAGGAACCAGCGCTGAAGCGGGTGTTTCAGCTCGGTTCCGGCAACGAAGGTGAGGCGACCGAGGCGCGTTCTCCGGTCCGCATGACCTTGGCAACAGGCTGCTAGGCGGGAGGCGACATCGGCTCTCCGTAGAGCTCGAGCAACTCCTCCTCGAGATCCGCACTCTGCCGCACCGCCACCAGACGCGCGCGCGCGCGCGCCGGCTCCGGATGGCGCTCCGCCATGCGCAGCGCGAACTTGCGCATGAGCCGCGTCCCCTGCTCCTCGCCGTGGAGCCGCCACGCGAGCGACGCATGCGCGAGCAGAAGCTCGCGCTGCTCGGCGAGCGAGGCCGGTGCCGGCTCCTCGCCGCGCAACACCGCGCGCGCTTCGCGGAAGAGAAACGGGTTCGCGATCGCGCCGCGCGCGACGGAGACCGCCTGCACGCCGGTCTCGTCGAGCATGCGGAAGATGTCGCCCACCTCGAAGATATCGCCGCTGCCGAAGACGCGCATCTGCGGATAGCGCGCGACGAGGTCGGTGAGGAAGGGCCAATGACTCCTACCGACGTAGCGCTGCTCGACCGTGCGCGCGTGTACCGTGGCCCACGCATAGCCGAGCTCGATCACCGCCTCGAAGATGCGGTGGAACGCGCGCTCATGCTCCAAGCCCTCGTCGAAACCGCGGCGCAGCTTCACGCTGCGCGGCACGTGCGGCGGCACGGCGTCGCGCACCGCGCGCAGGAGCTCGATCGCGAGCGCGGGCTCGGCGAGCAGATTCCCGCCGCGGGGCACCTTCCGCTTCGACTTCTTCGATGGGCACGCGAGATTGAGATCGACGACGTCGAAGCCGAGCTCGACGACGAGACGCGCCGCTTCGGCGATGCCGTCGGTAGTGCTGCCGATGATCTGGCCCGCGAGCGGATGATCCTCGAGGCCCGCGGCGAGGTTCCCCTCGAGCCCCGCGCCCTCGCCGCAGCTCTGGCTCTCGTCGGCCTCGGCGCGCGCGCCGAGCACGGCGTTCTTCAAGCGCTCGGGATCGGCCTTCCGCAGCGACTTGCCGCCGGAGAGCAGCAGCGTGTCGAGCATCGACTCGGTCACGCAGAACGGCGCGCCGAGCCGCCGCGCGGTGAGGCGCATCGCGGCGTCGGAGTAGCCCGCGAGGCCGGCGAGGAAGAACGGGGCATCGAAGCCGGGGAGCGGCGGCGCGAAGGCGCGGCGAGAGGAGGAGAGCGGCGTGATCATGGCGGAGAGCGCAGTCTACTTCGCGAGCGACTTTTCGGCGGCGTTCCCAGCTAAAGTACGCTGGACGAGGCTCGAGTCCGGTAGGCCGAGACTGACCATGAACCGAACGAAGAGAAGGATCGCGTCGCTCACCGCGTTCGCTTGCGTTGGGCTCGCCGCTCCCTGCCACGCCATGCCGGGGGGCTTCGGCGGCGGACCGGGGTTCTTCGCCGTGCTCCTCGCTTTCCTCGGCATGGTCGCGGGCTACGGCATCCTCTTCCTGAAGGCGGCGAGCGAGTCTCTCCGCTCGGGTCCGCATCGACAGCTCTGGACGATCGTCCTCTACGTCCTGCTCGCCTTCGGCATCGCCTGCATCTGCATCTGGACCTGGGCCTGGCCCATCTACTCGCTCTACTGAGTTGCGTTCCGCGAAGACGAAGAACCTGGCTCGGCTCGCGCGCCTCGTCGACGTGCCGCCGTTCGAGGTCGTCCCGCGCGAGGAGCGCGACCGGTGGGACGCGCCGAGCTTCGCTGCGCGCGTTTACGTCGTGCGCTCGTGCACACTGGACGAGGACGGCGCGAGCGCTTCGTGCGCAGGAGCCTCTTGGACCTCGCCGCCCGTGCCGCGGCGCGCAGTTCTCCGTGCGCTGCGGCGAGCGTTCCGCTCTCCCGCGGTCGTCGAGTGCATCGTGCAGGAGCACGCAGCCGGTGCTTCGGGGGTCGCCTTCTGCTCGGCGCCGAACGACATCCTGCTCGAGTACTCCGCCGTGCCGGGCGGCGTCACTGCGGGCCGAGTCAATCCCTTCGCGGCGCTCCTCCCGAGCGACGCGCCCCGGTATCGCGCCCTGTCCGAAGCGCTGCAGCGCATCCTCGCGGCGTACGGCCCCTGTGACGTAGAGCTCGTCGACATCGAAGCGCCGCGCTTCGTGCAGATGCGCCCGATCACCGCCGAGTTCGCGCACGACCGCGAGCTCGCGCGTTTGAAGATGCAGCTCCAAGACGCGCCGTGCTCGGCGTGGCAGCAGGACGACTTCTGCATCGATCTCATGGAGCGCCGCGAATGCAGCGCATCCTGGTTGCGCCTCTTCCTCGACGCGGTCCCCGCCGCATACGAGGAAGCCATGCGACACCGCCCGCGCCTGCCGGCGCACCCATTCCTCACCGTAGGCCAGCAGATCTTCGCCGCAGAGGAGCTGCGCTCGGCGCTCCGCCTGCGCGGCGTTCGGGCGTTGCGCCTTGGCTTCCGCGTCCCCCGCCTCCTCGCCGCACTGCGCCGCGAGCTCACGGAACCGACATCCGTCGACCCCCAGCGCATCCAGACTCTCGCGATCTGGGCGAACTTGCTCGACGAGAGCGTGGGCCGATTCTCCGCCGCGCTGCGAGCGGAGCTCTTCCGTCTGCGCGAGCACGCGCGCATCGCGCTGATGTGCAGCCTGCCGAGCGGCGCGAT
>JAEUHW010000424.1 GCA_016793245.1 Planctomycetota bacterium | reverse complement strand
GCGAGACCGAAGTCCGTCAGCACCACTCGACCGTCGAAGCAGAGCAGCACGTTGCTCGGCTTCACGTCGCGATGCACCAGGCCCGCTGCGTGCACCGCTTCCAACGCGCGCGCCAGCGCGAGACCCAGCTCCGCCACGCGGCGCGCATCGCCGAGCCGAGCATCGCCCGCTTCGATCGCTTGCGCCAGGGTGCGGCCCGCCAGCCACTCCATCGCATACGCGCAGAGCTCGGGCTGCACCACCACCTCGTGCACCACCACGACGCTCGGGTGCTGCACGCGCGCCAGCGCCTGCGCTTCCGCCGCGAAGCGCTCCCGCGCTCGCGCGGATACCAAGAGCGACGGCGAGAGGATCTTCAGCGCCACCGCGCGAGCGAGGCTCTCCTGCACCGCGCGGTAGACGATCCCCATGCTCCCGCGCCCCACCTCCTCCAGCACGCGGTAGCCCGCCACCTCGGGAGGCTTCCCGTGCGGCAAGCGCGGCGCCGTCCCCACCGCCACCCCGCGCGCCGTCTCCAACGCCGCCTCCGCCGCCGCGCGCAGGTGTTCCCTGCCCGCGAGCCAGCTCTCCACGTCGATCCGCGCACCCGTCGCCAGACACGCGACCGCGTGGTCGAAGAGCTCGTCCAGCAGCGCTTCGTCCTCGGGGGTCAGGAGATCGGGGGGCATGGGCGGCAGATCCTCGGGTAAGACGGTGGGGCATTACGAAGAACGGGAGAAGCGGAGGCCAGCGCCGGACCATTCCTGGGCCGACCTGCTGGCTCGCGCCCCTCGCTATCGCTTCTGATCCAGGGTCTCCAATCGCGCACGCCATTCCGCCAGCCGCGCGGCCCGCTCCTCGCTCGGCTCGAGCGCGTTCCAACGCTCGTAGAGACGAACCAGCTCTTGCGTGCAGCTCTTGATCGCACTGGCGATGAGCTTGTTGGCCTCGAAGAGCTGGAGCGCTTCCAGGAGCGTAGCCTCGGCCGACGCCAGCGAATCCGCGGTGCCGAGGTCCACCCGAGCTCGTCCCAGCGCGAGCAAGTAGGAAGCCAGCAGAGGCGCAGGCTTCACCTTCGCGAAGCCGCGGCGCGCGGCGTCCTCGAATTCGACGAGGAGCTCCAACGCTTCCGCAGGCCGACGCTGCTTGGCCAGCAGGTGAGCCAGCATGAGGACCGACATCAGCGTCCCTTCGTCGTCCGCGCCGAAGTGCTGCCGCTGGAGCGGGAGAGCCGCGCGCAGCGCCTGCTCCGCTTCCTCGAGCTGGCCCTGCTGGTTCAGGACGAGCCCGAGACGGCCCATCAAGGACACCGTGGCGGAGTCGACCACTCCCTTCGCGGCAGCGCGCGCTTCCAGGGTCTCGCGCGCGAGCTTCACGGATTCTTCGAGCGCGCCCTGCTCGTGCAGCAGCTTGGCGAACAGGTTCGCGAGGACCGAGGCCTCCGGACGCGCGAAGCCCTTGGCGCGTCGGATCGACTCCATGGCATCGCTCAGCAGCAGCTTCGCCTCTTTGCTCTTCCGCTGCTCGAGGAGCATCGTGGCGACATCGACGAGCGAGTGAAGCGTGCTGGGGTGATCTCGACCCAACGTGCGTCGCCGTAGATCGTAGACTTCGCGCAGGAGCTCGCGGCCTTCCTTCGTAGCACCTCGCTCCACGAGCGAGATGCCCAGGTTGCGCATCGAGTCCAACGTCTGGGGATGATCGTCTCCCATCAGGATGCGCCGCTTCGCGAGCACGGTCCGCTGGATCTCCTCGGCATGCTCCCGCTGCCCCATCTGGCCCAGCAGCACGCTCAAGTTCTGCTGGAACATCAGGGTCAGCGCAGCGTTCTCGCCGAGGGTCTTCAGAGCCCCATCCACGGCTTCTTGCAACAGCGGCTCGGCCTCGGCGAAGCGGCGCGCGTTCTGGAGCAGGGTGCCGACGTTGTTCATCGCCTTCAGCGTGAGCTCGTGCCCGGGGCCGAGCGCGCGTCGGCAGATCGCCAGCGCTTCGCGATCGAGCTCCTCGGCGCCGGCGGCGTCGCCTCTCATCGAGAGCGCGGTAGCCAGGAGGAAGAGCGCGTCGATGGTTCGCGGATCCTCTTCCCCGAGCACCTCTCGACTGGCCTCGAGAGCCGCGCGGAGCAACTTCTCCGCTTCGTCGAGGCGCCCGCGATCGCGCTCGAGGGTACCCATCGCCATCAGCGAGGCGATCGTATCGCCATGCTTCTCGCCGAGTGAATCGCGGCGCAATTGCAGCGCCTCGGAGAGCGGCGCGGCGGCGCTCTTCGACAAACCGAAGATGCCGAGAGTGCGGCCCACGCCGTGCAGCAAGGCGGCGCGCAGCACCGGTCGATCGGCGAAGCCTTCATGGATCGCCGTCAGCGCACGATCGAAGAGCTGCTGTGAGAGGAGCTGCAGCACGATGCCCGTGAAGTTCAGACCCTCGAGCTGCGCTTCGAGGTCCTTGCGTCGTTCCTCGGTGGCTCGCGCCAAGAGCATCTTGCGGAGCTCGAGCCCCATCGTGGCGACGTTGACCTGCATCCACTGCGCCTCCTGGAACGCGAGCATCTGCTCCAGCTCCTTCGTGCGCTGCTGCGCCTCCGCCGCATTCTTCTCCGCCGCAGTCCTCGCCACGCTCTCCGCGCTCGCGAGCACACTCTTCTCCTCCGCGAGCCGCGCGTTCTCCTCCGCACGCCGACGAGACACCCGCTCGTGCCGCTCCGCCAAGCCCTGCTGCTCCCGCGCTTCCTCCGTCTGTGAACGCGCCTCCAGCGCGAACCACGTCGAGGTCCCCGCCCCCGCCGCCAGCACCACCAACGCCGCGCAGAGCCACGGATTCCGCTGCACCCAGCGCTTCCCGCGCAGCGCGAGGCTCGCGCGTCGCGCGCGGATCGGACGCTGCGCGAGGAAGCGCTCGAGATCCTCCGCGAGCTCGGTCGCACTCGCGTAGCGCCGCGCGAGCTCCGGCTCCATCGCCTTGCCCACGATCGTCGCCAAGTCGCGCGGCACCGCCGGATTCAACTTCGCGAGCGGCTGCACTCGGCCCTCCTCGATCCGCCGCAGCACGGCGCTCGGCGTCGCCGTGCCGAACGGCGTCTGTCCGGTCAGCGCCGCGTAGAGCGTGACCCCCAGCGCATACACGTCGCTCCGTTCCCCCACGCGCTCGCGCTCGCCGCGCAACTGCTCCGGCGCCGCGTACGCCGCCGTCCCCAGGAACTCCCCGCTCGCCGTCCCCTGGCCCTGCTCCGCGCTGTGCGCCAGACCGAAGTCCGTCAGCACCACCCGACCGTCGAAGCAGAGCAGCACGTTGCTCGGCTTCACGTCGCGATGCACCAGGCCCGCCGCATGCACCGCTTCCAACGCTCGCGCCAGCGCGAGGCCCAGCTCCGCCACGCGGCGCGCATCGCCGAGCCGAGCGTCGCCCGCTTCGATCGCTTGCGCCAGGGTGCGCCCCGCCAGCCACTCCATCGCATACGCGCAGAGCTCCGGCTGCACCACCACCTCGTGCACCACCACCACGCTCGGGTGCTGCACGCGCGCCAACGCCTGCGCCTCCGCCGCGAAGCGCTCGCGCGCTCGCGCGGAGACCAAGAGCGACGGCGAGAGGATCTTCAACGCCACCGCGCGAGCGAGGCTCTCCTGCACCGCGCGGTAGACGATCCCCATGCTCCCGCGGCCCACCTCCTCCAGCACGCGGTAGCCCGCCACCTCGGGAGGCTTCCCGTGCGGCAGGCGCGGCGCCGTCCCCACCGCGACCCCGCGCGCCGTCTCCAACGTCGACTCCGCCGCCGCGCGCAGGTGCTCCCTACCCGCGAGCCAGCTCTCCACGTCGATCCGCGCACCCATCGCGAGACACGCCACCGCGTGGTCGAAGAGCTCGTCCAGCAGCGCTTCGTCTTCGGGAGTCAGGAGATCGGGGGGCATCGGTAGGTGATCCTCGGGTACGACGGTGGGGCATTCCGACGAACGGGATCGGAGCCGTCCAGCGTCGCGCGAAACGAGAAGGTGCGGCGTAGACGCGCCACGCCGCACCCGCGCTGCCATCGGCTCGAGCCCGGCGCCGGAACTGCTGCAGGGCGACTCGCCGGGCGGCGTGGACGGCTCAGGTGCCGAGCAGCATCGCGAGCCCGTCGCTGAAGACCAGCGTACCAATCGGGCTAAGCGGATCGACCACCGAGTACTGTCCATGAACGGTCTGGCCATAGAGCGAAGGATCCGCGGGAATCGGAACCGGGGTGGAGGCCGCGCCCGACGCGTCGGTCGCGACGCTCGGGAGGAAGACCAACGGCCCCTGAACGAGGAGGAAGCAACCTCCGCCGAGCGGCACGTTGTCAGGACCGACGCCGAGGTGCAGCGCCGCGGCGCTCGTCGGACGAGCTTGGGAGAGCGTCACAGCAAACCCGGCGTTGCCGACGACGGGCAGCGAGCTCGCACCGATGGCGGGGCTGAGCCCCCCCGTGCCGACGCAGCCGGTGCCGTAGGACAGCACGCTCGCGTGCGGATCGTAGCCGTACTCGATCGTCGCGGTGATGTCGGGCAGCGCCGTGAAGGCTCCCTGGCCCGCACCGGTGGAGGTCACCTCCTGAACGTAAGTGCACTGCAACGGGATGGAGATGTTGCCCGAGCCGGTGTACTGGGCGAGAGCGCTCGGCGCCGTGATGAGCCCCGTCGACCCCGTCGCGTTCTGCACCGGGTACGGGATCGTGAAGTTCCACCACATGTCCTGCGGACGCAGGGTGATCGATTGATTGTGGAAGAAGTTGAACACGATCGGCGACGCTCCCGGGGGAGAGAGGCGCTCCGTGACTCGCACGTTCGCGTTCAGCCCAACGGCGATGCTCGGCGCCGCGAAGAGGCCACCGTCGTGGCGCATGCCGTCGCTCAGATCGAAGCGGACGAGGACGCAGCGCAGTGTCCCGAGGGCGGGATCGAAGCGTCGGGCGGCGAGCGCGAGGCTGCGGCTCTCGCTGGCTCCCGTGTAGCTGTAGATCCGCGTCTGGAGGGGCAAGCTGCCGCTCAATCGACCTGGCTCCGTATGTACGCGGGAAGCGCAGGGTGCCTGCGCACCGACGGACGGGGCGAAGCCCAGCGCGAAGACGAGGAAGAAGGCCTGGAAGGGGTTCGAACGCACGCGTCTCACCTCGAAGGGAAAGGGGACCGGAAACACGAGCGCGTGAGC
>JAEUHW010000422.1 GCA_016793245.1 Planctomycetota bacterium | reverse complement strand
ATGGCGGTGCTCCGCGCGGCGTCGGGCATTCGCTTCGGGCTCCCGGTGACGAAGTGGATGGCGAAGCTCGGCGCGGTGTTCCTGCGCACCGATACCGAGCTGACCTTCAAGAGCCGTCGCGTGATCCCGGGGCGGCTTCTCCATGCCGGCTTCGCGTTCGAGTTCCCCGATTGGCCCTCGGCTGCGGCGGATCTGGTCGCGCGCTGGCGGGCATCTGTCTGAGCGCGGCATCTGTCGGAACGAGGTCGGGGTGGGGGTCTGCATTCGTCCGACGACGCGCCGACGGAGCTCTGCTTCGACGGAGCGGGCCATCTGGTGTCTCATCCACGGGAGCGCGCTCTTCGAGATCGACCGGGTGCCGCTCGCCGCTCGTGTCGCCTCGCTCGCGCTCCAGGCGCTGGTCTTCGAGGTCGGAGCGCCCGGTGCGTTCTCCGCAACGAATGGGCTCGGAGTCGCGGCGGAGTGAGGTCGGCTGCTGGCAGGCCTTGCTCGCCGGGCATCTGGTTCGCTGGCGCCCTGTTCGTCGAGTTTGCGTCGGCAGGATCCCACCCTCGCCGGCAAGATCCTTCCACCGGCGCGCCGAGCTGGCCGCGAGCGGAGGCACGTGGCTGGGGTCTCGATTGGTCCGTCGAATTCGAGTGGGGAGGCAACGTCGGGCGCCTCGCGTGGCAGGAGATCCTCAGGCGCCCTAGGGATTAGCGAATCTTCATGCGCGCTTCTCTGGTGGGATCTCGGTCGCTTCGGGCGCGGTCCTGTGGACGTAATGGCCGAAACGGCCACGGCTTCGACCGCGAGAGCTAAATCTCGGCACTGCCGAGACTCTGGGCCTGCTCGCGTTGTCTTCCTCGGCGGCTCATCTCACGCTCTGCACCCTGCGTTGCATCGCGCCGCGCCGTCGCTAAGATCCTTCGCGGATCGCATGCGCAGCTCTGGGGCTGCGCCGACGAGAGCGCTCTTTCGCGCCACGGTCCGCCTACGACCTTCGGGCAGCGAGTGTGCCGATGTCCCTGCGCCTACTCGCTCGAGCCGCAACCGGCTGGAGATCCTGGCTCTCTCCTGTGGTCGCTTCCACGGCCCTCCTCTCCTGCTCGATCCTGCTGATCGAGCCGGTGCTGTGGCCGCATCTCGAGCCGAGCTATCCCGATCTCCCCGACCTCGACTACTTGCCGATGCGCGGGCAAGCGCACGCGGCGATGCCGCTGGTCGATCCCGAGACGGGGGAGTTCACCTCGCCGGGTCGGATCTGGATCAAGGGCTCCGAGTCCGTCCGCAGCGCGAGCGTCGATGGCGGCGCGAGCATCGCGCTCGATCCCCCGTTCTACGTCGCGATCGCGGAGGTCGAACCCGGCCACCACGAGGTCGAGTTCGGGGCGGAGGGAGTGCCGCGAAGAGCGGTGGTGGTTCCCGGCGGCGCCGAGCTGACGCAGGAGCGCGATCGCTTCTCGTTGTTGAGCTACGGCTGCTTCGATCCCTTCGACATCCAGGCGGGGCGCGTCATCGTCGAGCCCGGTGACGGAACCTCTCTGCCCGGCGCGAAGCGCGAGCCGTACGCGCGGCTCTGGGCGATACGCGCGTTGCTTCGCGACGCAGCGGCCGGAGAGCTTCGCGATCTGCCGAAGCCCTCCCTGATCCTGGGCGCCGGCGACCAGATCTACGTCGAGCCCGCGCACGATCGATACGGCGCGCTCGGCTTGGAGCACCCGCTGTCCGCGTGGACGATCGAGGCGAAGCCGCGACCCCGGCTCAGTCTCGGTGGCTTCGTGAAGTTCGTGGATGCGACGTACCGTGCGGGCTGGTCGTTCTCGACCCTCGACGCCGCGTTCCGCCAATGCCCATCCGTGATGATGTGGGACGACCACGAGATCCGCGACGGCTGGGGCTCGCAGGGCGACGAGCACGTGTACGCCGACACCTATTACGCCGCGGCGCGCGAGGCGTTCCTGCAGCACCAGTTCCAGCGCGGGCCGCGCCAGCGCACGCCCGACATGGATCGCGTGGATGCTCCGCTGTACCAGACCTTCCGGCTTCACGGCCTCCCGATCTTCGTGCTGGACGAGCGTAGCGCGAGGGACATCGGCGTTCCGCAAGTCCTCGGCGATGAGCAACGGCGCGCCTTCGCGCAGTGGCTCGCCTCGCTCGACCCTGAGGATTCGCCTTACTACGTCGTCGTCTCTCCGCTGCCGATGCTCTACCGCATCGGCGACATCGTCGGCATCGCGTCGTACTTCGAGGAAGAGATCCGCGACGATCTCCACGACAACTGGGGCTTCAAGCCGAACACTTACGAGTTGAACCGCCTCATGCTCTTGATGGTCCATGCCGCGGAGCGCGGATTGAAGGCGGTGATCGTGAGCGGCGATATGCACATGAGCGCGATCCTGCGGGCGAAGACGCGGCGGACGAGCGAAGCGGCGAGTCGGGTGTTCGCCTACGAGATCATCACCTCGGGATTGGCCAGTAAGGTCGACTCGGGCGGCTGGAAGTACGAGATCGGTCGGGAAGGGAGCTTGACCGGAACCGGCATCGAGCTCGGCGAGCACCACCTCGAGTTCGAGCTCGGACTTGCCGAGCCCAATCCGAACTTCGGAGCGCTCGAGTTCAGCGGAGATCAGGTGACGGTCCACCTGATCCAGGCGCTGTCGGAAGGAATCGTGCATTACCGCATCCCGCTCCGGTTCGGAACCGGGACACCTGCCTTCGGCGAGATGCTCGCGCGGGCCCGCCAGTCGCTCGCGATCCCCGCCGAGCTGCCCCCGCCGCTCGCGAAGTGAGCTCGTGCGGGGCAGGTGCTGAGCGGAGGTGTGGGGCAGGAAGCTCAGGACGCCTCGAGACGAGGGGGGCGCACGGTCCGATGGGGAGGCACCGAAGGTCGCGGGGGGAACCCCACTCTGGAACTGGGGCGCCGCGCTCGGACAATGCGCCCTCCACATCCAAGGTCGGATCGCGGCGCCGTAGAACCGCGACCGACGTCGCCGCCCGGGCGGCGTCGGCACCGTTCTCCTGAAGCTCTCCTCTTGGTCGCATGACGAATCCGCCCCCGAAGACCCGCCGCCAACGCCTGGAGGAGGAGATCGCCTTCCTCGAGACGCAGCTCACGCAGGTGCGGCGCGATCGCGAGCGTGCGCCGTGGCTGCTCACGGGGCTAGTACTGATGTTGCCGGCGGCCTACTTCTATTCTTGGGTCGGTGCCGCGATCGTCTTCGTCATCGTGGCCACGACGACCGGCTGCGCGTTCTATCTCGGCGTGGGGCATCGCGCGGAGTACGAGGACAAGATCGCGCGACTGCAAGCGGAGCTGGAGACCCTGACGCGAGCGACGTTGGAAGCGAGCTCGTCGAGCGGGTGAAGTCGCGGGGCTCGCGGCCCTGAATCCGAAGAAGCTGAACCTCTCGGCAATTCCGTCCGTAGGAGAATGCGCCTGCCCGCGCCGTGCTCCTGGGAGGAAGGTATGCGCCGCGCTGGTTCCCGCTCTGCGTTCGCTGCCGGTTGGTTCGCTGCCTCATGGTTCGTTGCCGCATGGTCCGCCGCCGTGTGGGCCCGTGTCGCGTTGGCTCTGCTATCGCTTGCGCTGATCGGTCCCTCGGTCTTCGCGCAAGCCAAGATCCCGCATGAACGCCTCGCGCAGGAGTTCGTGGAGGCTCATGGTCACGCCGGGAAGACCCCCGCGAGCGTGCCGGCGGCCGATCTGCTCGCGAGCGGCTTCGCGCGCTTAGAGCTCGGCGCCTTCGAGGTCTTCTATCCGCGTGCCTTCTTCGCGGAGGCGCCGCGCGTGGAGGTCTTGCGCCGCTTGCTGCGCGGGCTCGTCGATCTGCAGGTGCGCTTCGATGCGCTGCGCGCTTCCGAAGACAGCGCGGAAGCGAAGGCGCTCGCGAAGGAAGCCGAGCTGCTCGCGAAATGGATCGACGGCTGGAAGCCGAAGGAGGTCGCGGCGGCGGCGAGCTCCACGAACGCCGAGCTGGCTTCGAGCGTTCCGGCGAAGGACCCGCAGCGCGCGGCGTGGAAGCTCTGCGACGCCGCGTGGCATGCGCCGAGCGGCAAGCCGCGTGCGCGCATCCAGATCGCGTTCGCTCCGACGCGTAAGCACTTCGTGAGCTTCGCCTCCTGGGTCGGGACGACGAACGAGGGCTACAAGGCGAGCTATTGGAGCGACGCGGTGGCCCTCTGGGGCGAGTTCCAGGTCGAGACCGCGGGCGATCTGCTGGTGCTGCCGCTCGAGTACGCCTCGCCGAAGAAGGACGCGAGCTACACCGAGGGCTTCGACATGAACGCGAAGTCGCCGACCGGCATGCTCCAGCATGTCGTCGAGCGCGCGGCGAGCCGTTTGGTCGAGCGCAGCTTCGGGCGCGGTGTGAATCCGCTCTTCCGCGACGGCCTCGCCCAGAACCTCGTGATCGCGCTCTATGGCGAGAACAACGCGCGCTCCGGCGGCAGCGGGAAGTCGAAGTCGACCGAGGAGTACGGCAGCTTCATCCCCGGCGGCAGCTCCGGGGGCGGACTCCTGCCCACGCTCAGCGCCGACAACCGCTTCCGCGAGAACCTGGGCCGCGATCACTTCGTGCGCGTGCTGCGCATGGCGCAGAAGCGCGGCGCCAAAGAGGACACGAGCGGGCTGCCGTCCTCGCAGGCCTTCGTGCTCCACGGCACCGACGACCAGGATCACCAAGTCGTACACGCGCCCTTCCTCGGCAAGGGCACGAGCGAGCCGCAGGCGATCCCGGCGCGCTTCAACGACGACTATCTCGAGTTCCTGCGCGCGTATCGGAGCTGCTTCCTGCATTGGCTGCAGCACGTCGCGGGCGGCAACAAGAAGTACGCCCCCGTTCGCTTCGCCGAGCTCCTGCGCGGGCTCGATGCCGAGGGCGAGGCGAAGAGCTGGGAGCAGGTCTTGCAGCAGGTCTATGGCGCGCCGCTGCGGGTCGAGGATCCGAAGGGGGACTCGCTGGAGTTCCGGTTCCTGGAGTGGTTGGAGAAGCAGTGAGGGCCGAGAGAGAACGCGATCGCGTTCTCCTTCGGCCCTTCTCTGGCGCTCGAGGCGCGCGACGCGGCGGGCTTACTTCGCCGGGCCCTTCGCTCCGTCCTTCTGCGACTTCCGCTTCATGTGGATCTCCATCGTCTTCTGCCCGCCGTCCTTGCCGACGAACATCTTGCTGACGTAGCTATCCGCGCCGTGCACCGTCTCCATGCGGTGCGGGACGCGCTCGCCCGTGCCCATCTCGGGCGCTTCCCAGCTCATCACGAGCGCCTTCTTCTCGGCGTCGTACGTGCCTTCCATGACCGCGAGCTCGGTGGTCATGCTGTCGATCCAGGTGCCGACGTACTTCTTCTTCGCCACGTCGTAGCCCGTCGTGCCCGCGCCCGCGAAGGGCATGCCCATGAAGTTGCACGCGAACTTGCTCTGCACCCAGAACTCGCCGACGGCGGTGATCGTCTCGGTGGCCGGGAAATCCTGCGCGGGCGCGCCCGGCATCTCGGCGACGATCTTGCCCTCCCATTCGCCGACGGCCTTCAGGAGCATCTTGTGCTCGGCGGTGGCTTCGGGGACGTCTTGGGGAGCGAAGACGGGACGGATCGCGGCGTAGGCGAGGGTGCCGAGGCCGAGGAACAGGACGAGGGACGCGAGACGGGTGCGCGAGAGCATGATCATCCTCCGAAGGCGTTCCGCGGCGTGGTGGTTCTGGGAGGCAGGGCGGAACGCGGCCGAGGAGTGTGCGCGGCACTTCGAAATGCCGCAAGGGACGACGCGCGCCGCAGTTGCCGGAGCCGCTCCGAGGAGGTAGGAAGCGTGAGATTCCCGGCCTTTCCCTCGGTCTCGAAAGGAGCACTTCCATGCCCCGTTACGTCGATGGTTTCGTCATCGCCCTCCCGAAGCGCAACCTGGCCGCCTACAAGAAGATCGCGCAAGTCGCGAGCAAGGTCTGGATGGAGCACGGCGCGCTCGCCTACCGCGAATGCGTCGGCGAGGACCTCGACCAGCCGATGGGGATCCCGTTCCCGAAGCTCGTCGCGGCGAAACGCGGCGAGACGGTCGTTTTCGCGTGGATCGAATACCGCTCGCGCGCGCATCGCGACAAGGTGAACAAGAAGGTGATGCAGGACGAGCGCATGCTGGCCTACTGCAACAAGAAGATGCCCTTCGAGATCGCGCGGATGAGCTTTGGTGGCTTCGAAGTGCTGGTCCAAGCGTGATGCGACGAGGCGCGCCGTCTCGCGTCCAAGAGCGGAGCGCTTGACCCGAGGCACGCCTCTGGCCGAGGATCGCGCCTTCTCCCTGTACTCCATCCGAGGAGGTGGAACATGTTGGATCTCCTGCGGGCCTCCGCCCTGGCGGCCGCCCTCGCCTTCGCTGCAACGTCTTGCTCGACGCCGCCCGTCGCGA
>JAEUHW010000374.1 GCA_016793245.1 Planctomycetota bacterium | reverse complement strand
GCGCGCGATCTTCGGTTTGCCTTCGAAGGCGCAGAACAGCAGCGTGATACGCCCGTTCTCCTGCGCGTGAGCGATGGTCTCGACGCCGCTGCCGACGAGATCCAAGTAAGCGACCTCGCGCGGCGCGAGGATGCGGAAGGAGTCGAGTCCCTTCGGCGAGAGATTGATGTGGCCGTCGCGCGCGAGTGGTGCGGTCGCGACGAAGAAGAGCTTCTGCGCGCGGAGGAACGCGGCGAGCTCGTCGCTGATGTGATCGGTGGCCTTGCCCATCGCAGGAGCTTACGCGAAGCCGAGCTCACTCGCCCCGAGCCCGAGCGCCGCGCAGAGCAGCAGAGTCTTCGCCATCCCGAGCTTCCAGCGCAGCAGCGCGAGGAACGCGAACGCTGCGAGCACGAGGGCCGCGACGTTCAGCGTCTCGAGACGCGGGAGCAGGAGCCGCAGCGGCCCCGCGTGGTGCTCGTCCACGCTGCCGAAGAGGACGTGCAAGGCGAACCAGAGCGAGAGGTTCGCGATGACCCCGACGACGGCGGCGGAGATGCCGCCGAGCATGCCATCGAGCGAACGGCTGCCGCGCAGGCGCTCGACGTACGGCGCGCCGAGGAAGATCCAGAGGAAGCACGGCACGAAGGTGACCCACAGCGCGACGAGCGAGGCGAGCACGGCGACGAGTGCTGGCGAGAGCGCGCCCGCGTGGTTCCAGCCGCCGAGGAAGGCCACGAATTGCAGCACGAGGATCAGCGGACCCGGCGTCGTCTCCGCGAGGCCGAGCCCATCGATCATCTGCTGGGGCTCGAGCCAGGCGTAGCTGCGCACGGCTTCGTCCGCGACGTAGGCCAGCACGGCGTACGCGCCGCCGAAGGTGACGACGGCGCACTGCGAGAAGAAGCTCGCGATGTCGAGCAGCACGGGTGGGAAGCCGAGGCGCGGATGCAGCAGCGCGAACGGCAGGGCCCACAGCACACCGAAGCCGCCGAGCAACGCGAGCGCGCGCCGCAGCGTGGGCGCCGGCGTCGCGCGCAGCGGCACGGGATCGGGCTCGGCGGTGGAGGAGCTGGCGAGGTTCGCTCGGCGCGCGAGCGCCCAGCCCGCGAGTGCGGCACCCGCGATCACCAGCGGGAACGGGACGCCGAAGAAGAAGAGCGCCGCGAACGCCGCCGCCGCGATGCTGCCGCGGCCCGCTCGTCCGCGCGTGCGCTTGCCGAGCCGCAGCAGCGCCTCGAAGACGATCGCGAGCACCGCGGCCTGCACGCCGAAGAAGAGCGCGTCGATCCACGCGATGCGTTCACTCGCGACGTAGAGCGCCGAGAGCGCGAGCATCGCGAGCGCACCGGGCAGCACGAAGAGCACGCCGGCGCAGAGCCCGCCGCGCGCGCCGTGCAGCAGCCAGCCGAGATAGGTCGCGAGCTGCTGCGCCTCGGGTCCGGGGAGCAGCGTGCAGAACTGCAGCGCGTGCAGGAAGCGCGCTTCCGAGATCCAGCGCTTCTCCTCGACGACGATGCGATGCATCACCGCGATCTGGCCCGCGGGGCCGCCGAAGGAGAGGCACGCGACGCGCAGCCAGACCGCGAAGGCATCGCGGAACGGCACGGCGCGAGAAGAGGACTGGGGTCCTTTGGGCTCGGGGTTGTCCGCGGCCTCCGCTGCGTGGATCATCTGCGGCCGCACGCTAGCCGGAGGCAGGGCCCGCCGCAACGCTCGCGTGCTCGAGGAGTCGAAGGAAGATCATGCGCAACCTCTCTCGCGCGACAGCGCTGCTGCTCGCGCTCCTCGCCGTTACTGCCCCGCAGGTTCGAGCGCAGGAGATCCCGCGCGACCTGCCTCACGAGAGCTGGTCGATCATGAACTTGGGCGGGAGCGACGCGGGCTATGTCCACGTCTCTCACGTCGTGGTCCTGGCCGAGGGCGACGGGGCGCCGCAGGTGTTCACCAGCGAAGCGACGCAGATGAAGATCGGGCGTCTTGGCTCGACGATCGAGGTCTCGGCCCAGATCGAGACCTGGGAGCGCCTCGACGGCTCGCTCGTGCGCGTACGTTCCGTCTCCAAGCTCTCGGCGAACGAGACGGTGAGCGAAGTCGAGTTCCGCGACGGCAAGGCGATCCTCACCACGAAGGGTGTCGGCGAGACGCGCACGAAGGAGATCGAGTGCCCGGCCGATACGGTCGGGCCCTACGCGCTCTCGCAGAAGGGCGAACGCGCGCTCGCGAACGCCGGCGCGACCTTCGAGGCGCGCATCTGGTCGACCGATCTCTCCAAAGCCATCACGGTGAAGGTGCGCGTCGTCGGCGAGCAGGAGATCGAGCACGGCGGCAAGAAGGTGCGCGCCATTCGCGTCGAGACCGAGCCGCAGACGAAGGGCATTCCGAAGTCGGTGAGCTACAGCTTGCCGGACGGCACCGAGCTCCGCACCGAGGTCGAGATCCTCGGCATGAAGATGATCGCGCGCGCCGCGACGAAGGAAGAGGCGCTCGCGGCCGGCAGCCAGAGCGCGAACCTGAGCCCCGAGCTCTTCACGCCCACGATGGTGGTCGAATCGAGCTTCCTGCCCGCGCCCCGGCGCGCCGAGCGCGCGGTCGTTCGCGTGCGGCCGCGCGATGGCGCGAAGCTCGAGTTGGTCGAGGACGAGCGCCAGCGTTCTCTGGGGCGCCTCGAGGATGGCTCGACGCTCTTCGAGCTGCGCGCGGTGACGCCGCCCGCGGGGCTCCGCGGCAAGCGTCCTCTCGGTAGCGATGGCGGCGCGCTCCCCGCGCAGGTGCAGGAGGCGCTGCTGCCGAGCTCGATGATCCAGTCCGACGCGCCCGAGATCATGGACATCGCGCAGCAGGTCGTCGGCGAGGAGCCCGAGGCATGGCGCGCCGCGCAGGCGCTCGAGATGTGGGTCGAGGCGAACCTCACCGACAAGAACATGGACGTCGCGTTCGCCTCCGCGCTCGAGGTGTGCAAGAACCGCTCGGGCGATTGCAGCGAGCACGCGGTCTTCCTCGCCGCGCTCTGCCGCGCCGCGGGCATCCCCGCGCGCGTCTCGATGGGGCTGCTCTACATCGGAGGCATCTGGGGCGGGCACGCGTGGAACGAGGTGTGGATCGACGGGCGCTGGTACGCGCTCGACGCGACGCTGGGCCTCGGGCGCTGCGATGCGCTGCATCTCGCGTTCTCGAAGATGTCGCTGAAGGAAGGCGGCTTCGCCGAGGAGTTCTCGGGGCTCCTGGAGAACCTGGGCAAGCTCGATCTCGCCGTCGAGGAGCTCACGCTCGCGCGCTACGTCGAGCCTCTGCGCGAGAAGGGGCGCCTCATCGATGGCTGGTACCGGGATGATGCTTGGCAGATCCGCTTCCAGATCCCCTCGAGCGCGCGCGTCGAACTTCCGAAGCCGCAAGCCGCCATCGGCTTCGAGCTCATGAGCCTCGACTGCCCGATCGACGACGCCGCGGACATGAAGCTTGAGCTGCGGGGCTACGACGCGAGTCTCGACGGAAGCTGGCCGAGCTTCCTCGGCAAGGTGAAAGGCACCGAGCTCAGCGTGGATGGCCGCCCTGCGCTCCGCGTCGGCGACGGAGGGCTCCGCCGCGTGTTGATCCGATCCGGCGGCAAGGTCTTCGAGCTCAAGTTCTCCCGCGTGAAGGGCGAGGCCGCCGAGGCCGCCTACGCTTCCATCCTCTCCTCGATCGACTTCGACTTCTGATGACCACTGCACAGTAAAGGTGCCTGGCACCTTTACTGTGCAGTGGAGAGCTGCGCATGGAACTCTTCGCTCTGCTGGCTGAGATCGAGTACCCCGACCTCGACCCGATCGCGTTCAAGATCGGGCCGCTCGTGGTGCGCTGGTACGGCATCGCCTACGTCGCGGGTCTCTTCGCCGGCGTTTGGTTCCTGCGCAAGATCGCGCGGTCGAAGGCCTACCGCTTCAGCGAGAACGACGCCTCCGACTTCATGATCTGGACGTTGTTCGGGATCATGATCGGCGGGCGTCTGGGCTCGATGTTCTTCTATAACTTCCAGGCCCTGCTCGACGACCCGATGCGCGTCTTCCGCGTCTGGGAGGGCGGCATGGCCTTCCACGGCGGCGTGATCGGCGTCGTGCTCGCGATCGTGCTCTTCACGCGGCGTCGGAAGATCCCGCTGCTCGCGTTCGGCGACGCCGCGGTCTGCTGCATCCCGCCGGGCCTCTTCTTCGGCCGTCTCGCGAACTTCGTGAACGGCGAGCTCTGGGGCCGCGAGACCGATGTCGCGTGGGCGATGCGCTTCCCGAACGATCCCGAGGACCTCCTGCGCCACCCGAGCCAGCTCTACGAGGCGGCGCTCGAAGGTCTCGCGTTGATGGCGGTGCTCTGGATCGCGAAGGCGACGATCGCGCGCAAGCTCGCGTACGGCTTCCTGGGCGGGCTCTTCCTCTTGGGTTATGCGCTGGCGCGCAGCACCGTCGAGCTCTTCCGCGAGCCCGATGCGCACATCGGCTTCGTGATCGGCGAGTTCACCATGGGGCAGCTCCTCTCGGCGCCGATGATCCTCGTCGGAGCATGGCTGATCACGCGCTCTTGGCTACTTCGGAAGACCGGCGATACGCCGGAGAAGGCCCGCGCGGAAGCGCTGGCACCGGCGAGCTGAGGAGATCGAGCTGCGGCGGCTCGGCGCCGGCACGTCCCACGGCGTGCCGACCTGCCACCGCTCGTCAGAGGCGAGCGATCCAGATCCTCGGAACGCGGAGATCCTCCCCCCGCTAGCCGCGCTGGTCCGCGCGCTCGACGAGCCGGAGCCCTTCCTCACCGGGCGGATCGAGGCGTTCGACCTCGGACCGCCGACCCGGCGCGAGGATCTCGCGGCGCGTCGTCCCGACCAGTCCGAGTCTCTCGGCGCGCCTTCGAGGTGGCCGGCGTGCCCCGGAATCCAGAGTCAGGCGTTGCCTGCGACCATCTGTCGTGCTAGGGCAGTGTCCTTCCTAGCCTCCCTCGAGTTTCCACGTCCCGCCCGCGGAGGATGACATGCGGCTCGGTAATCTCACGCTCGTCGGTCTGCTGGCGCTCGGCGCCGGCTTCTCCCAAGCACCGCTCGGTGCCCAGTGCGTCTACGGCGGAGGTGGCGGCAACGTCGTCTCGGGTGGTAACTCCTCGGGCAATGGCTCGAACGGCGGTCCGACCAGCCCCGGCTCGAATCGCGCCGGCGGCGGCGGTGGCTCGGTCTCGACTCCCGCCAACACTCCCGGAGGCCCCTCGACCGGTGGTCCCGCCACCGGACCCAGCGCCGGCGGGCCTGGCGTCAGCGGTCCCGCGGTCCCCGCGACCGGTCCGAGCACTCCCGGCGTCGGCCCCCGCGGCCGCGGCGGCATGGCGCTCGATCTCCGCCGTCACGAGCACAGCCAGAAGCTGCTCGCGCTCGAGTGGGATTACGCTTCGGTGATGGATGTCGAGAAGGCGAACGCGAACGTTCCGACCTCCTCCGAAGGGCGCATGCAGGCTCTGACGCGCGAGGCGGCGCTCGCGAAGCTGACCGCGAAGGACAAGCGCCCGTTGCTCGTGCTGCGCGAGTGCGAAGGCTGCGCCGGCAGCGAAGTCGCGCTCTTCCAGCGCAAGATCGACAACGAGCGCACCCAGATCCTCGCGCAGTTCTTCCACTGCGTGAAGTTCCGCCCGAACGTGCTCTCGGCGAGCCATCCGTTCCGCCAGCTCTTCGACGCCGAGAAGCCGGCGCATCTGATGCTGGTCTCCGCCGACGGCGAGACCGTGATCCCGTTCGATGGCGCGCAGTCGCAGAGCGACCTCTGGAAGGGCATGCTCGCGATGTTGAAGTCGGAGTGCGAGCGCCCGGCCGAGTCCGCCGCGATGCAGCTCGCGAACCTGATGAACGAGTACGACGTGCTCGACCTCGAGCGCAAGCACCTGCGCGAAGCGCTGGAGCGCGAGCTCGAGAAGGACGGCGCCGACTCGCACCGCTCGGGCACGCTCGCCAAGAAGGTCGAGAAGGTCGAGGCGAAGCTGAAGGAGCTCGAGGCGCGCGAAGCGCGGCTCCTCGACATCGGCTTGAAGGAAAAGGCCGTGGCGACCACGAAGCTCTGAGCTTCGGTCCGCCCTGCACTGGGGGCGGCTTCACGGCGGGCGATCTGGGCCCGGTAACCGGAGTCGGGTGCTCTTGCGCCCGACTCCGGTTTCGTTTCCGGTGAAAAGTAGATCTCCTCCGAGCGTCCGCGCTCGCGAATGCGTAGGTGCTGGACCGCGATCCGCTTCTGGAAGCTAGACTCGGTAACCCTGCAGCTTCGATCGCCTAAGATCGTCGTCCCGCTCTCCTCCACGGAGGTCCCTTCATGCGCTTCTCGCTCGCTCTCGTCTTCTCCCTGCTCCCATTCGCCCCGCTCTCGGCCCAGATCAACGTCGACCAGCACGACGGTACGACGGACTTCACGGCTCGCGGCATCGCGGCCAACGTCGATGGCTGGGCTCACAACGGCTACAAGGTCGACCGCCAAGGCGGCGGCATCGGCAGCGGCATCCTCGGCTGGACGACGATCATGCAGGACCAGAATTGCGCGTCGACGACGCCGTTCCAGTTCGCGATCTTCGGCGGCACGGCGGCTCGCGCGACCGGCCTCCCCGTCGGTGGCTGGGGGGTCTCGAACACCTGGCCCGACGTGAACAACGTGCTCGCCGGAACGGCGCTCTTCACGTCGCCCACCGGAGCCGCTTCCACCGCGTGCGCGTGGATCTTCACCACGGCCCTGGCCTCGCCGCTCGACATGTCGGCCGAGACCGACGTGTTCACCAGCGCGCTGCTGGTCTCGAACCTGGCCTGGGTGAACGACGGTCCGAGCTCGCACATCTCCGTCTCGCAGGCCGCGGCGGGCTCGGCGAACCGCGAGTACCCCATTGGCTCCTCCGTCTCGACGACGAACCGCGAGATCAACACCGAGTTCGGTCTCTGCTGGATCGGCCTCGGGCCCGCATCCGGCGGCTCGGTCTTCGTGCCGGCCACGCGGCAGTACTGGTTGAATCGCCTGCGCTACACGCACACGAGCCGCGCGGGTGTGAAGGACACGACCGGGCAATTCGGCGCCATCTTCGGTGCGGCGGGTCCCTACAACTTCGGCATGGCCGGCTCCTACCCCGATGCGGCGAACATCAGCGGTCAGCCCACGGCGACGCCGCGCCGCGACGAGCTCGTGTGGAGCGACCAGCACGCCGGTGACTTCGCCGCGAGCGCGGGCTTCGGTCAGGTGCTCCTCGCCACCACGATGCTCCGCAACCTGATCTCGGCGCCGCTGCCGCTGCCGGGAACGGGCCTCCTCGAGATCAATCCCACCGATTCGCTGTTCAACCTGGGGGCAGCCATCCCCGGTCTGCAGCAGCCGATCGTGAACTTGGGCTCGCCGACGGTCTACGAGCCGCTGATTCCGTTGGCGCAACAGCCCGGCATCGGCGCGATCATCCACGCGAATCAGATCGATCTCTATGCGCAGGTCGTGCGCATCGACCTCGCGAGCGGCACGGCTTCGCTCGGCTCGCTGGACGCGCATTCGTTCCGGCAGTGAGCCGAATCCGGCAGTGACCTGGCATTGCGCGGCACGGCCTGGCGCCGCGCCGCGCAACACCGCAGGCGTGCCGCAGAAGACCGGAGTCGAGCGCTCGTGCGCTCGGCTCCGGTTTCGCTTTGCGGAGACGCTAGGAGACGGAAACCGTCAGCCCCGCGTCGGTACGCAGCTCTGGGCAAGATTGGAACTCGAGGGGCTCAAAGCGCGTGGTCCAGCACCTTCGCCGATGGAGTGGGCGAGATGCTGGGCGCGTTCACCGCTGCTCAGAAGTCGATCTTGCACGCCGTCGAGAGTCGCAGTGTGCATGTCCCGACATCGAGCGAGGCGCACTGAGCGCAGATATCCACGGCGCAGAGCAGCGGTGTGGGAAAGGGGCCAAATACGGGGCGCGAGCCGCTGATGCACGGACCTTCTCCCGCCGTCGTCGTTCCGGGGCACCCGGGGATCTCGAGGCTGCGTGATCAAGCGGGATCGGCGCGTCGGCGTGACGTTGCAATAAGGAAAGAGAGTCTCATTAATGAGAATGTCGGCTCGAAGGAAGTGTTCGAGGCCCGCTATCCGGGATCGTCATGCTTATAAGTAACGAATTCGATAGCGGCCACTGGAATCTACGGAGCCCGGAATCTGCGCGCTGCCTCCTGTGCGCGCGCATGGGGCGGCGCCACGGTTCCTGGGTGCACGCTGTGCTACCCTCTCGACGTGCCACTGGCGAGCGGCGAAAACTACTCGCATGGGAACCTTCGACCGCCGCAGCTTCCTCCTACGAAGCGGAGCGCTTGGCTTCTCTGCTTCGATGTCGCTCTCTTCGACCCTCGCAGGGATGCGGGGGGCGTTGACGAGCGATCCCATGAGCTGGCTCGCCCTCGTCGAGCCGATCCGCGTCGCGAGCGTCGAGGAGGGCTTCGCGCTCCTCGCGCGCGAGCTGCGCGCGGGGCGCAGCCTGAGCGAGCTCCTGAGCGCGATCCTGCTCGCAGGCGCTCAGGACGTGCAGCCGAAGCCGGTGGGCTTCAAGCTGCATGCGTGCATGGTGATCGAGTCGGCGCGCGTGCTGGCGCTCGCGTCTCCGCGCGGCGAGGAAGCGCTGCCGCTCTTCTTCGCGCTCTACGATCTCAAGACCTCGCAGCGTCTGGATGAGCAGGAAGGCGGCTGGGAGCTCGGGCCGCCGCCGAAGTTCGAGGGCTTGGATCCCGAGAGCGCCCTACCGCGCTGGGAAGCGGCGCTGCTCGCGGCGGATCGCGAGGAAGCCGAACGCTGCGCCACGGCGATCGGCCTGGCGCCCGTGACGGAGGCCAGCTTCGAGCCGGCGTGGATCGCGTCGATGCGCGACTTCCACAACGTCGGGCACAAGCCCATCTACGCGACGCAGCTCGCGCGCATGGCGGTGCGTTGGAAGGAGGCCGCGGCGCAGCCGCTGCTCCGCACGCTGACGATGGGCTTGTTGGAGGAGAGCGACGAGGCGCCGCATCGTTCTCTCTTCGAGGCGAACCTCCCGCGCAGCGTCGCGATGCCCGCGGGCTGGGAAGGCGGGACGGCGAAGACCGAGGCGGCGTTCGAGCTCTTGGATACGCTGCGCAGCGCGAGCTCCGAGCGCGCCGTGGAGCGCGGAGTGGAGCTGCTCGCGGCGGGTGTCGCACCCTCGAGCTTGTGGAGCGGCATCCTCCTGCATGCCTCCGAGATCCTGCTGCGCGCGCCGTCGCTGCTGCCCGTGCATGCCTTCACGTCGACGCACGCGTTCCGGCACATCGCGCGCGTCTCGCAGCGGGAATCGACGCGCGCGCTGGCCCTCTTGCAAGCGCTCGCCTGGGCGCCGCTCTACCGCGATCGGCTGCGCTCGTTGATCCGGCCCGCGCTCGCTGCGCGCCGCATCGACGATGCGGAGTCGCGCGCGGTCGCCCCCTCGGACTCGGACCGCGGGAACGCGATCGAGACCCTGCGCCGCGATCTCCTGCGTCAGATGTTCGAGCACC
>JAEUHW010000373.1 GCA_016793245.1 Planctomycetota bacterium | reverse complement strand
GCGCACGAGGGCGCGGCGTTCGATGGCGACGCCGTCACCTACGGCGATCGCGCTCTGCTGTGCCGTGCGGAGCTCGGGAGCGAGCGGCAGGTCGAGCTCGAGGTCGCCGCAGCGCACGCGGGCTCGGCCCGAGGCGAGCGCCAGCACCACCGCCGGTTCCAGATCCGCGCGCGAGTCGAGCTCGTCGCTCGCGTTCGCAGGTAGCTCTCCGGTGGTGAGGCGCTCGCGCTTCTTCCACGGCGCGAAGTCGACCGCGTCGTCTTCGCTCCACGTTTCGCGCCGGTGCTTCGGCCGGCGTTCCTTCGCCTTGCGCTGCTTCGCATGCTCGCGCAGGCGCTTCTTCTCCTCGTAGCTTTTCTCTTTGCTTATGCCGCGGAGCGCGCGCTCGCGGATCTCGTCTTTGTCGTGTGGTTCCAAGGGAGTCGTTCCATCGCGTTCCTTTGGGATCGTCCGTGCAGGTACGGCGAGCTTCTCTCGCCGGAGCGGTGCTCCGGGTGTCGATGCCCGCGAGCGGGCAGACCGGGAGCGCGGCGCCCATAGCTGGGGCGCCCGATACGCTCCGAGCTCGCTTCGCGAAGTCGCTAGGCGAGCGCGGAGGTGCTTACGACGGACTCGGCGTGCGTCACAAGGGCCTCCGGAGGGGATGAGGAACGGTCTCGGCGCTCGTCGAGCGCCGAGACGTGGAAGGGCGCCGACGATACGGCGAGCGCGGGGCGTTGGCTAGATCAGAGGCGAGCGCTGCGTCGAGGCGTGGGTCTCGTGCAGTCTGCGTTGGCACAGGAAGGCGACGCAGTCGAAGCGTTCCCCGAAGCTGCTCATGAGCCAGGGCCTGCCTAGTCTGCGTCCGCTCGACGGCGCTGCTCCCGAGGATGGCGAGGATCGATCTCGGAAGTCGGCGCTTCGCGCAGATCGGGGCGCTCCTCTGCTCTGCTCTCGAGCTCGACACGCAGTCGCTCGAGCTCGGGATCCTCGAGCGGAGTCTCCGCGAGCCAGCGCTCGAACTCGTCGTCGTCCATGTCGGCGGTCTCGGCCGCGATCTGGTCTCGGATCGCGCGCATCATGAGGACGCAGTCGAATGGTTTCTGTGAATCAGACATGGATGAGCAACTCGAGCGGTGAACATATGCGTAGGCTAGGTCCGCCGACGCGGAGGTGGAGAGCGTGTATCAGGGCAATGCGGCGGTGGTTGACGATGTGTTTGAAGTTCCAGCTCACGAGGTAGTCCACTCGCCCCGCGGTCGCCAGGGCGATGTGATGAGCATCGGCGCGAAGTCGCGGCGTGACAAGGCCTGCGTCCTCGTACGCGCGCTGCAATCGGCGGGCTTGTGCTGTGAAGTGGAGGAATTCCACGGCTGAGCGAGGGACTTCGACGAGCCATCGGCGCACCTCGAGGGGTGCCGGAGTGAGCTCGCGGAGCGTGAGGCCCGAGATCACCAGATGGACCCTGCCGGTTCCGAACCTCTGTAGGAGCCTCCGCGACCCCTCCCGAAACTCCTCGTCCTCACATCCCCCGAACACCGACGGTTCCGCGTACACCCGCAGCGCCATCGCGCGCCTCCGTCTCCGGAGGGCCTCACTCCCGAGGCGAAGCTCCCGGAGCGCCGCGACCAAGGGCGAGATCGAGGACGCACGCGTGGCCCGCAGGTCACGCACTGGAGGGCGATCCCGGAACCGCCGAAGAAATCCGAACTCGCGCGCTAACTCCGATTGCCCCGTGACTTCTAGCGGTCTCGTCCGCGGAAGCGCGCTTCGCGCCCCGATACGGAGGATCGTCATGCCCTACGCCAGAGCTGCTCGTTCGCTCGGTCTCGCCGTGTTCCTCGCCGGAGTGCTCGGTGGGGGGAGCGCAGCGCAGGTTCCGCTCCTCGTCGACGGCACCTTGATGAGCCCGCTCGGTGGCTCGGAGCCGAGCGGCCCGTCCTCGATGCCCGGCTGTGATACGGCGCGCCAGCGCACGCTGACACCCGCCGAGCAGGAGGCGGAGAACTTCCGGCGGACGCAAGTGAGCGGCCGAGCGCTGCACGAGGGGATCCGCGGCGTGACGAAGGGTCTGCCCTGGTTCGAGAACCTCGCCGCCGCGTCCCGCGTGGCCGCCATGGAGCAGAAGCCGATCCTCTGGGTCCATCTGCTCGGCGAGCTCGACGGCTTCACCTGAAGCGCCGCGCAATCGCTGCGGGGCGTGACCCTGCCGCAACCCGAGATCCATTCACTCCTGAAGGACCAGTTCGTCGTCGGCTGGCGCAACATCGAGCGCGAGCCGTGGTGCGGTCTCTCGCACGGCTACAGCAGTCGCCAGACCGCGATCGGAACGACGAACGGCGCCGGCGGCCGCAACGTCCAGCTCTTCGTCCTCGCGCCGGACTTGACGGTCCTCCACGTCCTCGCGGGCTTCTGGCATCCCGACGATCTCCGCGCCGAGCTCTCGCTCGCCCAGCGTCTCTTCGCGCTCCACCGCGACGCGACGCGCACGCGGGAGGAGAAGTGGCGCATGGCGCGCGCGTTCCACGACCAGGCGATCCAGCAAGTCTCCGCCGCGACGCTCGCGCGGAGCGATTGGCAGAGCTTCGATCGCTCGCACGAGATCTGGCGTGCCCAGGCCGAACCGCGCGACACGGTGCGCTACGTGAACGGCGCACCCGCCGTCGACGCCGAAGGCGCCGTCGCTTTGAAGTCCCTCTTCGTCCTCCAGCACGAGCGCGCGAAGACGCAGCTCTTCCTGCCCTACGCGCGCTTCGACGTCGAGCGCTTCGTCGACTACGGCCTCGAGCACTACGACAACAACCGCATGTTCGATCGCAGCGCCAAGAACTTCAGCGTGCGCGAGCGGTTGGAGCGGGAGCGCCAGAGGAAGGCGAAGGCCGCGAGCTCGTAACCGTCGCTCGACGCGCAGGCTCGGGCTCGGGCATGCTGGGGGGACCCCTCCTTCCACCTGCCCGAGCCATGAGCAGCCACGAGTCCTTCGAGTTCCTGGCCATCGATCGCCTGCTGACGCCCGAGGAGTGCGAGGAGCTGCGCGCCGTCTCGACGCGCGCGGAGATCAGCGTCGCGAGCTTCCGCAACGAGTATCAGTGGGGTCGCTTGCGAGCCGATCCGCATCGCTTGCTCGAGAAGTACTTCGACGCCTTTCTCCACTTCGGGAGCTGGGGCGTTCGCGAGCTGGCGCTCCGCTTCCCGTCCTCGCGCCTGCGCTGGCAAGACCTGCGTGCGTACTTCGTCAAGGAGGCCGGTGGGCTCGAGCGCTCGAGGGGCAAGCTCATCGCCTTCTGGCGTCGGGAAGACGAAGGTGCTCGCTGGGAGGGGGAGCAGCTCCCGCCGTTGGCTCTCCTCGCGGGCGTGCGCGCCGAGCTCCTCGCCGGAGATCTCCGTGCGGCGTACTTGGCCTGGCTGATCGCGGTGCACTGCGGAGAGTTGCCCGACGAGATCGAAGAGCCACCGGTGCCGCCCGGACTCTCGAAGCTGAGCAGGCCGCAACGCGCGTTGGCCGACTTCTTCGTGCTCGACGCGGACCTGCTCCGCG
>JAEUHW010000344.1 GCA_016793245.1 Planctomycetota bacterium | reverse complement strand
GACACCGTTCGACATGCGGACCCTGCTGAAGAAGGGCTTCGCGGAGATGCTGCGCGCGATCCGCGAGGACGAGCCCAGCAAGCCGAGCACGCGCATCTCGACGCTCGGCGAGACGGGGACGAAGACGGCGCAGCAGCGCCGAGTCGACGCGAAGAAGCTGGGCTCGCTGCTGCGCGGCGACGTCGACTGGATCGTGATGAAGTGCCTGGAGAAAGATCGCAACCGTCGCTACGAGACGGCGAACGGTCTCGCCGCCGACATCCAACGGCACTTGAACGACGAGCCGGTGACGGCGGGGGCGCCGAGTGCCAGCTACAAGCTGCGGAAGTTCGTCCGGCGGAACCGCGGGCAGGTGCTCGCGGGAACGGCGGTGATCGCCGCGCTGTTGATCGGTCTCGTGGCGTTCGCTTGGCAAGCCAAGGTCGCCGAAGAACAGCGCGCCGCCGCCGAGCTCGCGCGTGAGGAGGCGAAGAGGCAGCAAGCACGAGCGGAAGAGCGCGAGGTCGAGGCGCGCAAGCAGGAGCAGGAGGCCCAGCGACAGGCCGCCATCGCCGAGGCCGTGGCGAGATTCCAGACCGACATGCTGTCGGCGGTTGCTCCGGAGAAGCTCCCGCTCGATCCGATCACCAAGGAGCCTCTGCAGGATCGCGTCACGGTCCTGCAGGCGATGCAGGCCGCGATCCAAGCGCTGGACGACGGCTCCTTGAAGGAGCAGGTTCTCGTGGAGGCGAGGATTCGAGCCACGATCGGATCCACGCTGTGCAAGCTCGGGCGCTATGCCGAAGCCGAGCCCATCCTGCGTCGGGCCTTGGCGATCCTCCGCGAGGAGCACCCCTCCGGGCATCCGAACGTCGCTACTGTCCTGCAATCCCTGGCGCACTGCCTGAAGGAGCAGCACCAAGTCGCCGAGGCCGAGGCGCTCCTCCGCGAAGCGATCTCGATGCAGCGTGCGTCACGAGAGGTCGGTCCCCTGTTTCTCGCCAGCAGCCTGGACGATCTGGGAGTGCTCTTGATGGGAGCGAGCCGCGAAGCCGAGGCCGAGCAGCTGTTTCGCGAGGCGCTGGAGATCCGGCGCGAAGGCTACCCGGAAGGAGATCCGCGGATCGCTCATGGCCTACAGACCTTCGCGACCTTTCTGCTGAGCCAGGGCAAGGCGAGCGAAGCCGAGCCGCTGCTTCGCGAGGCCCTCGCGTTCGACCGCGCAGCACTGCCGACAGGGCATCCGAGGACCGCTGCCGTTCTGGATACGCTCGCCATGTTGCTCCGAGATCAAGGGCGCTACGCAGAAGCCGAGCCGCTCGCGCGCGAGGCCCTCTCGAGTCGCCGCTCGACGTACCCCGACGGGCATCCACACATCGCCCACAGCCTGAACATCCTCGGAACCATCTTGTTCGGGTCGGGCAGGCTCACCGAGGCAGATGCTCTGCTCAGCGAGGCACTGGAGATCCTCCGCAAGGCGCGTCCGGCACAGCACCCGAGCATCGGCGATGCCGCCGCTCAGCTCGGGATCCTCAGCAATGCGAGGAGGGAGTTCGCGGAGGCGGAAGCGCTGTTCAGGGAGGCGCTGGAGATCTTTCGCGCGGCCTATCCCCCTCCGCATCCGGAGATCGCCCGAGTCCGGTCCCATCTCGGCGTCGTGTACTGGAGGCAGGAGCAACTGGAGAAGGCGATCCCGTTGTTCGAGGAGGCTCTTCGATCGCTGGAGGCCGCTCGAGGGCGCCGGCACCCGAGCACGCAGGATGCCATCGCCTACCTCGGAGCTTGCTACGGAAAGGCCGGTCGATACGCGGAGGCGATCCCCTTGCTCGAGGAAGCTCGAGAAGCTTCGAAGCAGAACCCCAGGCTGCGCGGCTTCGCCGTGAACCTCTTGGCCGCCTATGCGAAGACGAGCGATCCAGCCCTGCCGGAGCACCAACGGAGGTTGGCGCGCCTGGTCGAGGAGCTCAGCGCCAACGCACATGCGACCTTTCCCGCCGGAAGCGCGGAGCTCGCGGCGGAACTCAGCAAGATCATCCAGTCGTTGCTCGAGGCCGAGCTCAACCAACTCGCCGAGCCATTGGTCCGCGAGTGCGCCGCGATCCGCCGAGCCTTGCTGCCCGCCCATCCGTTCGAGACCGCGGCCGCACTGCACAATCTCGCCTCGCTGCTCGAGCGCCAGGAGAAGCTCGCCGAAGCCGAAGCGCTCTACCGCGAAGCGCTCGAGCTCGATCGCGCGGCTCTCCCCGCGGGTCATCGGATCCTCGGGCTCGCCGCGGGCAATCTGGCCTCGATCCTGAGGAAGCAAGGGCGCTTCGCCGAAGCGGAGCCCCTCCTGTACGAGGCGATCGAGATCGCGCGCGGAGCCGATCCCTCACAGCTGGATGGCTTGACCTCCCTCTACATCGATCTCGCCGAGGTCCGAGCGCAGCTCGGCAAGATCGACGAGGCACGCGCATCGATTCGCGAGCTCCTCACCTTCTCACGCGCGAACCTGCCGGAGGCCAGCTCGGCTCTGGCCGGACAGCTCGCCCGCTGCGGCCGAGCGTTCCTGGACGTGAGCGCGTGGGATGAGGCCGAGGCGCTGCTGCGCGAGAGCTTGCAGCTCCGCGAGAAGATCCAGCCCGACGTGTGGACGACCTTCAACACGCGGTCGGTGCTCGGCGCGGCGCTGCTGGAGCAGCAAAAGCTCGCCGAGGCGGAGCCGCTGCTGCTCGACGGCTACCGCGGCATGAAGGAGCGCGAGGCGAGCATCCCGCCGCAAGGGGAGAGCCGCATCTTCGAAGCGCTCGAGCGCCTCGTGCAGCTCTACGAAGCGCAAGGCAACACGAGCGAGACGGCGCGCTGGCGTCGCGAGCTCGAGGAGGCGCGAGCGAAGAGCCCGCAAGCGGAGTCACCCGGAGGCAAGGACTGACGGGTGCCGCTGCAGAGCGCGACGCGCGGCGCTGATACGAGAAAGCCCTCCGCCGCGGCTCAGAGGTGCGGCGGAGGGCTCGTTGCTGAGTCGCTGCGCGTCGCAGAACTCGCTGATCGGCTGCCCCTGCACCAGGTCCATCAGGAAGTGGGGGCGCCCGGTCTCCGTCGAGCCCGCGTCGAGCGCGCGCGCGATGTGCGGATGATCCATCAGCGCGAGCGCTTGGCGCTCCTGCTCGAAGCGAGCCACGACTTGGCGCGTGTCCATGCCGAGCTTCACGATCTTGAGTGCCACGCGGCGCGCGATCGGCTGCACTTGCTCGGCCTCGAACACGACGCCGAACCCGCCTTCGCCGATCACGCGCAGCAGCTCATAGGGCCCCAAGCGGGTTTCCTACTCCTTCGTGCAGCGGTGCCTCCGCCGCGGAGGCTACGAGCGCCTCGCGAAGCGCGTCGCTCGCGCGAGGATCGCGCGACACGGTGGGGGCAGCGGCGAACTGCTCGTCACCGGCCTCGGCCAGCAAGGCCCTCAGGCGCTGCTCGAGCTCGGCATCGCCGCGACACTGCTCCTCCACGAAGCGGACGCACTCCGCGGACGGAAGATCGAGGGCTTGGAAGAGCAGCAGGCTCAGTCGTTCGCTCGCGGGTTGGCGCACGGGCTCGAGATCGGCGGGAGAGGTGGCGAGGGGGACCGTGCTCGAGATCGCCCTCGAGCTCTCCGAGCCCTACTTGGCTACATAGGCCAGCCCCGTGGGCGGGCGCTCGAAGGCGGAGCCGAGCCTGGTCGTCCGATCGAGGTTCGGCAAGAGCAAGCGCTTGTCGATGGGGCAATGCAGCAGCGAGCGATCGTCGATCGCGTAGATCGAGGTGCCCTTCGGTTCGACGAGGCCCAGAAGGACGTTCCCCGGGGGCAGAATGGTGCTTCCGAGCGAGTTCCTGTGCACGTCGTACGCGTCGATGAAGATGCTGCCGCCTCCGTAGAAGGTGCCCTTCGAGCTGAACCCGAAGACCTGGGTGCAGGCGGCGGGGCTCCCCACCGAGATCAGGTAGGTCAAGGCGCCCGTCGTCTTGTCGACGGCTGAGTAGAGGTAGTTGCCGTAAACGCAGTCATTGGTGATGAGCGTGGTCGCCTTCGGGTCGAGGACCAGGTTGGAAGGACGGGAGTACCCTGCGAGCGCGTACGGCGAGCCCGGTGTCGGCGTCAGCGCTCCCGTCGCCGCGTCGATCGAGAAGCCGTGGACGTTGCGATCTTCGTCGTTCGCGACATACGCGAAGCCCTTGCTCACCGCGAGGCCGACGCCTCCGCTGGGATCGCCGATCGAGGGCGGACTCGGCAGCAAGGTCGCTGCTCCGCTCGCGCGATCGATCGCGAAGACGTTCAGCACGCCGCCGGGATTGGCGACGGCGAGGACGCGGAGCAGGGTGCCGCTCTCCCACGCGCGCACGCCGAGCAAGCGGCTCGCTCCGACGAAGGGCGAGCCGCTGACTTCCTCCAGCGCGCCTCCGGGGAGCTTGCGGAGCACGGCGAGGCCCGCGGCGGTCGCGGCGAAGAGGAAGGTGCCCTTCGCGTCGCTCGCGAGCGTCTGGCAGTTGCCGGTGCAGTCGATGGCGCCGCCGGTCACGGCGAAGGGGGATCCCAAGAGCTGACCGGGCGCGCCGCTCTTCTTGTCGAGCGCGAAGGCGTGCACCGCGCCGAACTGATCGTCGTAGGCGTAGAGGAACGGCCCCTTGGGGATCGACGGCCCGTAGATGAGGCGCCCATTCCACGTTCGCTGCGTGAGGAGCGTTCCGGCGAACGCCCCGCTGCTCGCCTCGCCCGTGTCGATGGAGAGGAACCCGTCGCCGTAGGTACCGCCGCCCTGGCTGTAGCGGTGTCCCGTGCCGCTCGCGATCAGCGCGATGCCGTAGCGCCCCGGTTGCAGCGACAGCGGCTCGCGAAGCGTGACCCGCGTCGCGCGATCCACTCCTGCGGCCGCTGCCGTGCCGTCGTCCTCCGCGACCAGGGACCAGAGGCTCGGATCGAGCTGCTTGCCGCCGCGCGTCTCGGGCGTCATCCAGACCTCGAGGCCGATCGCCGTGCTCGCGCTCGCGGTCGTGTTGCAGTCGAGCGCGATCAGAGTCGTCTTCTGCTTCACCGTGAGATCGAAGTAGAAGGCGCCTCCGACCTCTCCGGACTCGTCGCTGTCGAAGATCGTCGTCAGCGCGAGTTGTCCGAGCGCGGGAGCCGAGACCGAACAGAGGAGGGCGATGACGGCCAGTGCGAGTCGTGTCACGAATTCATCCTGCTGAGGGTTCGGAGCCCAGTGTGCGCCGCAAGGCATGGCGCCGACAAGTGCGGAGAGCGCCACCGTGCGCGCGCCTGCGGCGAGAGTCGAGCGAGGGGATGTGCTCGGTGGTCCACGGAAAGCGAAGGGCCCTCCGCCGCGCCATCTGGCGCTGCGGAGGGCCCATGAGATCGAGCTCTTGCTCGTGCGCGGCTCGTCCTAGTTCTTCCAGCTCGTCGAGGTCGGCGCGATGCGCCGCAGCTCCACCAAGGTCTCGAACGCAAGCGTGCCCCCGGCGGTCGGCACCGTGAG
>JAEUHW010000331.1 GCA_016793245.1 Planctomycetota bacterium | reverse complement strand
AAGCGACGTGAACGACGCGCTCCCGCTCTCGCATAACCTCTCGCGTCGTTCGCCTATCGACTTTCGTACTCTATCGACGTCCGTGGCGCGCGTCGGGCGCGGCGCTTGCTCGCCGGAGGGCCGGGCGTAGCGCCGTGGCGCGCTTGCTCCCGAACGCCTCTCTCACGCGTCTCGCGTCGACCCCTCGACGCCTCCACGCGCGAACGAATCACACGCGTGCGAGGCGCGCAAAGCCACCGAAGTCGATCCCCGCCGAATCAACCGCCCGACCATCCTCGCACTGCTGCGCTCAACCCCACCGCCGCGCGGGCGTGGAACCCCGTGTCCCGCGACGTCGTTCACGCGTCGACGTCCGTTCGTCTCCATGAGCATGAGTTCCGGAGCCCCCGCCTCCCGCGGGCTCCGGAACGGCGCACGACGTGCACCGACGAAGCGAAGCCGCGCCCGCAGGCGCAGCAAGCGACGTGAACGACGCGCTCCCGCTCTCGCATCACCTCTCGCGTCGTTCGCCTATCGACTCTCGTACTCTATCGACGTCCGTGGCGCGCGTCGGGCGCGGCGCTTGCTCGCCGGAGGGCCGGGCGTAGCGCCGTGGCGCACTTGCTCCCGAACGCCTCACTCGCGCGTCTCGCGTCGACTCTTCGACGCGTCCGCGCGCGAACGAATCGCACGCGTGTGAGGTGCGCAACGCCACCGAAGTCGAACCCCGCCGAATCAACCGCCCGACCATTCTCGCACTGCCGCGCTCATCCCCACCGCCGCGCCGACGTGGAACCCCGTGTCTCTCGACGTCGTCCTCGCATCGACGTCCGATCGATCTCTTCCCGTAGCATGAGTTCCGGAGCCCCCGCCTCCCGCGGGCTCCGGAACGGCGCACGACGTCCACCGACGAAGCGAAGCCGCGCCCGCAGGCGCAGCAAGCGACGTGAACGACGCGCTCCCGCTCTCGCATCACCTCTCGCGTCGTTCGCCTATCGACTTTCGTACTCTATCGACGTCCGTGGCGCGCGTCGGGCGCGGCGCTTGCTCGCCGGAGGGCCGGGCGTAGCGCCTGCGCGCGCTTGCTCCCGAACGCCTCTCTCGCCCGTCTCGCGTCGACTCCTCGACGCCCCGCCTCGGTTCAGCCGCGCTTCGTCATCCGCCGCAGCCACGCCATCGGCGCGCGCTCGATCGGCCCCGCGACGAGGGGCGCGGTGCGCATGCGCTTCACGTCGTTGATGGTCCAGATGGCCTCGGGGTCGATGGCGCGAATCGCGCCGAGGAGCGCGGGCATCTTGCGGCGCGCTTCGACGATGAGGAGGACTTCGATGGGGGAGCCGGTGTCGCCTTCGGCGGCGAGCTTCGTCACCGACCAGCCTTGCTCGCGCAGGCGTTCGGCGAGGCGGAAGCTCGAGCTCTTGGAGAGGACGCGAACCATCTCGTTGCCGATGGCGAGCTTGGACTCCAGCCAGACGCCGACGATGTTGCCGGTCGAGAAGCCGCAGGCGTAGCAGAGGAGGAGGTACCAGCGATCGAGGCGCCCGAGCACCTGGCTCGCGGCGCTGACCCAGACGATCACTTCGAAGAACCCGATCAGCGCCGCGCGGAAGCGAGCACCGCGCACGATGAGGATCGTGCGGAAGGTCGCCATCGAGACGTCGGTGATGCGGGCGAAGAAGACGAAGAGGCAGGAGTAGAGCGGGTCGTCGAAGATGGCGGACATGGGCGCGGCTATGCGGTGCGGCAGCGCATGCTACTCCACGCGCGTCGGGGCTTCGATCGCGACTGCCGCCGACTCTGCGCCGACGCTCTCCTCCGCGAAGCGGAGCTCCAGGTGGTAGCCATCGGCCGTGCGGCGCGAGGAGACGGCCAGGCCGAGGCGGTGGAAGACCGCGAGCATGGGCTTGTCGATCTGCAGCACCTCGGCGCGGAAGCCCGCGAGCCCGCGGCTCTTCGCGATGCGGCACATGGAGCTCATCATCTCCGCGCCGAGGCCGCGGCCCTGCCAGCCCTCGAGCACGACGAACGCGAGCTCGGCGAGCGCGCTGCCGGGTTCGACCTCGTAGTGGGCGAGGGCCACGAGTTGGTTCGGCGCTTCGGGCGGGACGGCGGCGACGAGCGCGTAAGAGGAATGCTCGTCGATATCGACGAGGCGCTGCACCTCGGCGTGCGACCAGCTCGTGTCTCTCCCGCGGTAGCGCCGGTACACGCTGCCGTGCGTGAGCGAATAGAAGAGCGCCTGCAGCGCGCCCTCGTCGCTGAGCCGCGCGGGACGGACCGACACCGCCGTGCCGTCCGCGAGCGCGATTCGTCGTTCCTCGAGCCATGGGCGCTCGAGCTTGGGAGCCACCTGGTCTGCAAACACGTAGTGGCGCCGCTTCGCGCCCTCCAAGAGCTCCGCGCGGAAGTCGGGATGGGCGATCTCGATCAGCGCGAGCGCGCGCTGGCGGATGTTCTTGCCGAAGAGATCGGCGACACCCCACTCCGTGACGACGTAGCGCACGTCGCCGCGGCTGGTGACGACGCCGGCGCCTTCCTCGAACGCGGCGACGATGCGCGAGATCTTGCCGCCCTTCGCGGTCGAGGGGATCGCGATGATCGACTTCCCGCCGCGGCTGCGCGAGGCACCGCGCACGAAGTCGACCTGGCCGCCGATGCCCGAGAAGAACTTTCCCGCGAGCGTGTCGGCCGCGACTTGGCCCGTGAGGTCGACGGCGAGCGCGCCGTTGATCGAGATCATGCGCTCGTTCTGCGCGATGCGCAGCGGGTCGTTGGTGAACTCGCTCGGGCGCATCTCGAGGGCCGGGTTGTCGTGAGCCCAATCATAGAGAGCGCGGGAGCCCATCAAGAACGAGGTCACGGCCTTGCCCTGCAGCAGGGTCTTCCGGCTCCCGTTCGCGACGCCCGCTTCCATGAGGCGCATCAACCCGTCGGAGAACATCTCCGTGTGGATGCCGAGGTCTCGGTGGCCGAGCAGCGCCGTGGTCACCGCGTCGGGGATCGAGCCGATCCCGGTCTGGATCGTCGCGCCGTCGGGAACGAGGCGCGCGACATGCTCGGCGATCTGCCGCGAGACTTCGTCGGGCGCTTCGCAGGCGAGCTCCGGGAGCTCGTCGTCGACCTGCACGCAGGCATCGAACTCGTCGACGTGGACGAACGAGGCCCCGTGCGTGCGCGGCATGCGCGGGTTCAGCTCCGCGACCACGAGCTCGGCGCTCTGCACCGCGGCATGGACGACATCCACGGCGACGCCCAAGCTGCAGAAGCCGTGCGCGTCGGGAGGCGAGACCTGCACCAGCGCGACGTCGATCGGCACGCGCCGGCTGCGCAGCAGCTCCGGGATCTCGGAGAGGAAGACGGGCATGAAGTCGGCGCGGCCTTCGTTCACCGCCGCGCGCACGTTCGCGCCGATGAAGAAGGCCGTGTGGCGGAATCGCCCCGCCATCTCGGGTGCGACATAGGGCGCCGGCCCGAGCGTCAGGATGTGAACGATCTCGTTGTCGCAGAGATGCGCCCCATGAGTGACCAGCGCCTCCACCAAGCGCTTCGGCTCGGCCGCACCGGAGCCGATCAAGAGGCGACGGCCGGGTGCGATCTTCGCGATCGCCCCGGCCGCGTCGGTCTGCTTCGCCGCGAGACGCGTTTGCCAGCCTTGCATGTCGTCGAGCCCTTCGCCGTGCGCGCGGATCCGCGCGCGCGGATGCTACTCCACGAGGAAGGCCCTCGCGCGCGTCTTCAGGCCTTCTTCACCTCGATCTTCTTGCCGTTGCTCGGCGCCGACTTCGGGATGCGGATCGTCAGCACGCCCTTCGCGAACTCGGCCTGCGCCTTCTCGCCCGCGGCATTCGGCGGCAGCGGCACGCTGCGCTGGAACGAGCCGTAGGAGATCTCTCGCCGGTGGTAGTTCTTCTTCTCCTCCTTGGTCTCCTGCCGCTTCTCGCCGGAGATCGTGAGGAGGCCGTCGTGGGCTTCCACGTGCAGGTCCTTCTCTTCGACGCCCGGGATCTCGGCCTTCACGGTGAACTCCTTCTCGTCCTCCGCGAAGTCGAGCTTCGGCATCTCGGCTTTGGTGAAGACCTCCGGGAGATGCCCCCCGAAGGGCTCCTCGAAGAAGCGATGGAAGAGGTCGTCCATCTCGCGACGGAAGGTGCGCAACGAGCTGTCGTGCTTGCGCCAGGGGATGAGGCTCATGGCGTTGCTCCTGGATGAGGGGAATGCGCGAGAAGGTAGCCACCGAGCTCGGGGTGTCCCCAGCCGGAGAAAGGCGTAGAGCACGCTCCGCCGCGTGGCGTAGGCGCACCTTGAACACCGCCGCGGGGGCGCCTACCCCTTGGCGCTTCCCGCCGCCACGAGGAGGTCGATTTGGATTGGCTCGAGGCCCTGCAGGCCAACGCGACGAGTCCGGCCGTGCTCTTCTTCGCGCTCGGCTTCGCCGCCGCCGTCCTGCGCAGCGATCTCAGGATCCCGGACGCGCTCTACGTCACCCTGACGATCTACTTGCTTTGCGCGATCGGCCTGAAGGGCGGCGTCGCGCTCTCCGGAGCGCCGTTCTCACGCCTCTGGTTGCCGCTCCTCGCGGCCATCGCTCTAGGCGCCGCGATCCCGCTCTGGTCGTACGCGCTGCTGCGTCGAGCGCTCGGGTTCTCGCAGGTGGATGCCGCGGCGATCGGCGCGCACTACGGCTCGGTCAGCGCGTTCACCTTCGTCGCGGCCTCGAACTACCTGCAGTCGATCGGGGTGCCCTTCCCCGGCGAGTCCGTGGCGTTCCTCGCCGTGATGGAGTCCCCGGCGATCCTCGTCGGCATCTGGCTCGGGCGGCGCGGCAGCTCCGCCGAGCGCACGCGCATCGGCGAGATCGTGCGCGAGGCTCTGCTCGGTCGCAGCGTGCTCCTGCTGCTCGGCTCGCTGCTGATCGGCGTGCTTGCGGGCAAGCGAGGCATGGCGCAGGTGGAGGGCTTCTTCGTCGCGCCGTTCCAGGGCGTGCTCTGCTTGTTCCTCCTCGAGCTCGGCCTCGTCGCGGGACGGCGCTGCGGGGACTTGCGACAGGTCGGTCCACGGCTCCTCGTCTTCGGCCTCGCGGCCCCGCTCGTGCACGGTGCTCTCGGCGCTTGGCTCGGCACCTGCATCGGACTGGACCTCGGCGGGGCCACGCTCTTCGGCGTCCTGGCGGCGAGCGCTTCGTACATCGCCGCCCCCGCGGCGATACGGCAGGCGCTGCCTGATGCGAGCCCGACGCTCTATCTCACCGCGGCGCTGGTGGTGACCTTCCCCTTCAACCTGGCCGTGGGCATCCCCTACGTCTACGCTCTCGCGCGCGCTCTCAGCTCTTGAGGCGGAGCACGAGGGCTCCGAGGCAACGACGATGCAACGACATCCGATGCGCCGGGTCACCATCGTGATCGAAGCGCTCGCGCGCGAAGCGCTCTGCCGCCTGCTCACCGAAGTGGGGGCCCAGGGCTTCACGATCTTCCCCGTGGAGAGCCACGGCGCGCACGCGGCTCAGCCCAGCGATATCGCCGAGTTCGGGACCTTGCAGTGCGAAGCCGTCGTGCGTCCCGCGGCGGCGGAGGAACTGCTCCAGCGGCTCTTCCGCGAGTTCTTCCCGCGCTACGCCGTGATCGCCTACGAGAGCGAGGTCTGGGTCTTGCGACCGGAGAAGTTCTGATGAGCGGCGGAGAACGCGATCGCGTGAGCACGGCCGCTTGGTCGGCTTTGCGCGCGGACGTGCGCGGCGAGCTCTGCGTGCGCGGCGAGCCGAGCTATGAAGCACGGCGCGCGGCGCTCTCATGGAATGCTCGCGTGCCCGCTCGCCATCCAGCCGCGATCCTCCGCGTCGCCGATGCCGACGAAGTCGCCTGCGCCGTGCGCTGGGCGAGGGAGCATGGGCTGCGAGTGGCGGTGCGCTCCGGAGGGCACTCCTGGTGCGGCGCCTCCGTCCGCGACGAGGCGCTGGTGCTCGATCTCGGCGCGCTGTGCACCATCGAAGTGGATGTCGAGGCGCGCGTGGCGCGCGTCGGACCGGCGGTGGAGAACCTCGCGCTCGCCGTCGAGCTCGCCTCGCACGGGCTCGCGTTCCCGGTAGGTCATTGCCCGAGCGTCGCGGTCGGCGGCTATCTCCTGAGCGGCGGCTTCGGTTGGAACAGCGGGGTCTTCGGACCTGCCTGTGCTCGCGTGCGCTCGCTGGAGATCGTCGACGCGCGAGGAGAGCAAGTGCATGTCGATGCGCAGCGCGAGCCCGAGCTCTACTGGGCCGCGCGCGGCGCGGGCGCCGGCTTCTTCGGCGTGGCGACGCGCTTCGAGCTCGAGCTCGCGCCGTTGCCGCGTGCGATCCATTCCCTCGCGCTCTCGTTCCCGCGTGAGGCGGTCCACGCGCTCGAGCCCGAGGTCGAGGCGCTCCTCGCGCGGCGATCGGCCGCGCTGGAGCTCACGCTGCTCGCGTTCCCCGCGCGCTCCGCGCGGGAGCTCCAGCTCCTCGCGGTCGCGTTCGCCGACAGCGAGCGCGAAGCGCAGGAGCTGCTCGCGCCTCTCGCTCCGCTCGTGGCCCGCGCGGCGCACGTCGAAGCCGCGCAGGCGATGAGCTTCGCGTCGCTCCTGCAGGGCCTCGGAGCGCTCTTCCCCGCGGGCCGTCGCCATGGCGTCGATGTGCTCTACTCCGAGCGCACGGCGGGCGCGCTCTGGAGCGCCGTCGCCACCGCGCTGCGCGCTGCGCCGTCTCCGCACGCGCTCGGCATGGTCGTCCCCGCGCCGCCGCTCGATCCCGGGGCACCGCTCGCCGACATGGCGCTCTCGCTCTTCGCGCCGAGCTTCGTCGGGCTCTACGGCCAATGGGAGCACGCGCGCGACGACGCGGAGAACCTCGCCTGGCTCGACGCGCAGCGCGCGGCGTTCCGCGCGAGCACGTGCGGGCATTACGTCGGCGAGACGGACCTCTACGCGGAGAGAACGCGCGCGCAGCGCTGCTTCACGCCCGAGGCGTTCGAACGCTTGCGCGCGCTGCGCGAACGCTGGGATCCGCGCGGTGTCTTCGCCGGCTTCCCGCTCAGCGCTGACGCCAAGCGCTGAGCCCGACTTCGTTCCACTCGCGACGCGCGACGTCGAGCGCGCGCGAGCACGCCGCCGGCGCGAGGCCGAGCTCCACGGCGATCGCCGGCGCGTGCGATGCGAGATCGCGCGAGCTCTGGAGCTCTTCGGCGAGGAGCTCGGCGGCGCGGATCACCGCGGCGAACGACGCGAGCGCCGGAGCGACGGGACCGCCGTGATGGAGCTCCGCGGCTTCCGCGACGACCGCGGGCAGGTTCCACGCCTCGACGAGCGCGCGCGCGAGGGACGCGTGATCGACGCCGAAGTGCAGGCGCTCGAGCTCGCGCGGATCGGCGCGCCCCGTGCGCTCCTGCACCGCGCACCATCGCGCGGCGTCGTGATCGAGCAACACGAGCGAGCCGACGTCCATCAGCAGCGCCGCGGTGTAGAGCTCCTCGGGGCCGTAGGCCAAGTCGGGGACGCGAAGGCGCGCCAGCGCTCGGGCGATGTGCGCCGCCGCCGTCGAGTGCATCCAGAAGCGCTCCACGCGCGCCGCGTCGCGGCGCTCGAGCGTCTCGAAGCACGCGAGCACGGCGCCCTGCACGACCACGCGGCGAATCGTGGTCTTGCCCAGGGTCATCACCGCGCGGGGAACTTCCGTGATCGGCTCCGCGGTCCCGTACGCCGCCGAGCTCGCGAGGCGCAAGGTGCGCGCGCTGAGCCCGGGGTCGCAAGCGAGCGCCGTGGCGATCTCGGCCGCGCCGTTCTCCTCGCGGTCCACGGCCGCGAGGATCGCGGCCAGCGGTCCGGGCAGCGTGGGGATCGCCACGCGTTGCGCGATGAGCTCTTCGGTCGCCGTCTCCTCTGCGATCATCCTCTCTCCCGCCGCACCTCGATGGATGCGCGATGGTTGCTCCTCCCGATGCGCGCGTGCTGCATCGACCGCTCTCGGCGCTCGAGTGGAGCCTCGCTCCAGCATCGCGCGCCCCTTCGGTGGCTCGGAAATTTGCGCGCGCGGCTTCAGCCGCGCTTCGCGACGACGTAGCGGCGGCCCTTCCAGACCACGCTGCGTCCGGTGAGTCCCTTCCACGTCGAGGCGAGGAAGATCGCCGCGACGACGAGCACGCCGAGCGGATGCGTGAGCGTGTGGCGCAGCGGAAAGCCGAAGAGCCAGGAGACCCAAGCTCGAAGCGCTAGCACGGAGAGGCCCGCGGAGAGCAAGAGCCAGAGCGCGAGCGGCGGGACGGCGGCACCGGCGAGCGCCGCGGCGAGGATGCCGGCGGCGACGGCGAGAGGCGAGAACGAGAAGAAGACGAGCAGCCCGATCGCGAGCAGCGAGCGCAGCGTCGAGGTGCGCATTGCGGCGTAGAAGTTCTTGCCCCAGCCGTGCCAGATCTCGCCGAGCGTCGCGTACATGCGGCAGGTGAACGCGTGAGGGGCGAGGAGCAGGCGATAGGGGCGACCGTGCTCGAGCTTCACCGTGCGAGCCAGCTCCACGTCCTCCAGGATCGCGTCCTTCAGCGGCACGTGTCCGCCGATCGCGTCGTAGGTCGAGCGCCGGATCAAGATGAGCTGCCCGTTGCACATCGTGATGCGCGAGCGAGCGCTGTTCACGCGATCGAGCGGGAAGAACGCGACGATGACGTAGCCGAGGATCGGCTGCACGACGCCTTCCCAGAAGCTCTCGACGGCGAGGTGGCCCATCAGCGACAGCATGTCGAGGCGCTCGCGCTCGAGGCGCGAGACGGCGAGGCGCAGGCACGCCGGGGCGAGGCGCACGTCGGCGTCGACGAAGAGGAGTAACGGGGAACGGGCGTGCTTCTGTGCGCAGTGCAGCGCCCAGGTCTTGCCGAACCAACCCTCGCCGCGCGGCTCACCGGCTTCGATCCGGACGCGCGGATCGCCGCCGGCGGCTTCGATCGCGCGCGCGCGCGTGGCATCGCTGCTGCCGTCGTCGAGGACTACCAGCTCGAAGCGCGGCTCGTCCTGCGCGAGGATCGCGCGGATGCAGGGGCCGATGTTCGCCTCCTCGTCGCGCGCGGGCACGATGACGGAGACGAGCGGTGCGTCGCTCGGGGGCGGCGGTGGCGGCGTCGGTCGCGCGGGCTTGGTGTCGCGCTCGAGGTTCTGCCAGCCGCAGAGGCCGTAAAGCACGCCGAGCAGTGCGCTCACGACGTGATAGATCAGGATCGCGACGCCGTAGACGACGAGCCAGTCCCAACTGCTCATCGCACGATGCACGGCTCGAGGCGCGTGCGCTGGACGGAGGCGGGGAGCAGCCAGACCAGGTCGTCGGAGAGCCCGGGGGCGGGGGCCGAGACGGCTTCGAGCGCGAGCTCGCGGCCGAGGCCGTGGTGCCGCGTGCGCAGCGCATAGGCGTCGTAGCCGTGGCCGCGCATCAGATCGAAGAGCTCGCGCAGGCTGGAGCCGGCGTGCACCAGCTGCGGCTCGATGGCCTCGGTGAGCACCGCTGGACGGCGTTGCTGCAGCGTGTGCTCGAGCCCGCGCAGCGCGCGGCACTCGAAGCCCTCGACATCGATCTTCATCGTCCAGACGGCGTCGGCGGAGAGGCGCTGCGGATCGAGGATCTCGTCGCCGCGGCGCACGGAGATCGGCGCCGAGAAGCTGAGCTCGCGGCGCTCCCGCTCGTCGAGAGGCGCGAAGGTGCCCGCGCCGGAATGCGCGCCGACGACGTGCAGCTCGAGCTCCTCGTCGAGATCGCCGAGGCCCACGCGGTGGAGCTGCAGGTTCTCGATCTCGTTCGCGCGCACGATCGCCTCGAGGCGGTCGGCGATGGATGGGTTCGGCTCGAAGGCGATGACGAGCCCCTGGGCTCCGACGCGGTGCGCGCCGAGCAGGCTGAGCATCCCGAGGTTCGCGCCGACATCGATGAAGACGTCGCCCGGCTGGAGCAGGTGCTCGAGGCAGAGCTGCGTCTCGAGCTCGTAATAGCGCCCGAGGAACCACGACTTCCGCTCGGACCAATTCGAGAGCCGGACGGGAAAGCGGTACGGGTGGAAGCGGCTCGTGAAGACGCGCTCGCCGGCATCTGCCCAGCGCTCATCGTCCTCACCCCCCAGCGCGCGATAGAGCGGATACCAGCCCGGGAGCTCGGCGCGGATGTAGGGGCGTGCGAGCCGCGCGAGCAAGGGGGTCATCAGGGTGCAGGTGGAACCGGGTACGGCGAAGGACGAAGCGGCGCGGGGTGGAGTGCTGGGTGCCAGGCGGGGAGGTTGAGTTCCCTCCGACCGGCTGAAATGATAGCTCGTTTCGGGCTCGGCCATCCCGCCTCGTTTGGTGGGCTTCTCCGGGTTCGGCGTGTCGACCGGCCGAGCCGGGCTTCTGCTCCACCATCTCCGATGCTGAGTTTCCAGGACATCATCCAGACCCTGCAGCGCTACTGGGCCGAGCGTGGCTGCCTGCTCTGGTACCCGTACCACGAGACCGTCGGCGCCGGCACCGCGAACCCCGCCACCACGCTGCGCGTGCTCGGCCCCGAGCCGTGGAAGGTCGCCTATCTCGAGCCCTCGTTCCGCCCCGACGACGGGCGTTACGGCGACAATCCGAACCGGCTGCAGATGCATCATCAGTTCCAGGTGATCCTGAAGCCGATCCCGGAGAACGCGCAGGAGCTCTATCTCGGCAGCCTGGTCGCCCTCGGCATTCGCCTCGAATCGAACGACGTGCGCTTCGTCGAGGACAACTGGGAGAGCCCGGCCCTCGGCGCGTGGGGGCTCGGTTGGGAAGTGTGGCTGAACGGGATGGAGGTGTCGCAGTACACCTACTTCCAGCAGGCCGGCGGACGCCCGCTCGACCCGACGGCACTCGAGCTGACCTACGGCCTCGAGCGCATCGCGATGGCCCTGAACGGTGTGGAGAGCGTCTGGGATCTGCCCGTCGCCGAGGGCCTCACGTACCGCGAGGTCTATCACCGCGCAGAGGTCGAGCACTGCGTCTACAACTTCGAGGTCGCGGATGTCGATCGGCTGCGCGAGCTCTTCAAGATCGCCGAGGGCGAGGCCGACGCCTGCTTGCAGCGCGGCCTCGTCGTGCCCGCGCACGATCAAGTCCTGCGCTGTTCGCACGCGTTCAACCAGCTCGACTCGCGCGGCGCGATCGGCGTCACCGAGCGCGCGCAGTTCTTCGCGCGCATGCGCAACCTCTCGCGCCGTGTGGCCGACGCCTATCGCACGCAGCGCGAGGAAGCTGGGCTGCCGCTGCTGAAGAACCTGCCTGCGCCGCGCACCGTGTCGCTGCCGCCGCTGCCGCAGATCGCGGCCGAGCGCGCGGATCTCCTGCTCGAGATCGGCGTCGAGGAACTGCCTGCCGATGACGTCGACGCGGCGCTCGCCGCGCTCGGAGCTTCCGTGGAGAAGCTGTTGGAAGAGTCCCGGCTCGGGCATCGCGGCGTGCGCGTGCTCGGCACGCCGCGGCGCTTGGCGGTGATCGCGAGCGAGCTCGCTACGCGCCAGGCCGATCACCTGGAGGAGCTGAAGGGCCCGCCGGTGAAGGTCGCGAAGGATGCGAGCGGGGCGCTCACCAAGGCCGGCGCCGGCTTCGAGGCCAAGTCGGGGGTGCCGTTCGCGCAGTGGTTCACGAAGGAGGAGAAGCAGGGGCAGCTCTATTACTTCGCGAACGCCGTGCGACCGGGGCGCAGCACCGCCGAAGTGCTCGCCGAGGCGCTGCCGAAGCTCGTCGATGCGCTGCCGTTCAAGAAGTCGATGCGCTGGCTCTGCACCGCGGTCGACGGCGAGCGCGCGAGCTTCGACTTCTCGCGCCCGCTGCGCTGGGTCGTGTGCTTGCTCGGCGAGCAGGTGCTGCCGCTCGAGATCGCGGGCGTCGTGAGCGAGCGCGAGACGCGCGGGCTCCGCGATCGCGGGACGCCGCGGCTCGCGATCGCGCGTCCGAGCGCCTACGAGAGCGTGCTGCGCGAGGCGGGGATCGAGCCCGATCCCGCGGTGCGCGAGCGCGAGATCCGCGCGCAGGCGGCCGAGCTCGCGCGCGGCGCGGGCGGCGTCGTGCGCCCCGAGCATCTCGAGGCGCTGGTCGGCGAAGTGCGGCAGATGGTCGAGAGGCCGGTCGCGTTCCTCGGCCGCTTCGAGGAGCGCTTCCTCACGGTGCCCGATGCGGTGCTCGTCACGGTGATGAAGAGCCACCAACGCTACTTCCCGGTCACCGGACCCGACGGGAAGCTGCGGCCGTGCTTCATCGGCGTGCGCAACGCCGCCGCGGGCTCGATGGAGCAAGTCGTGAAGGGGAACGAAGCGGTGCTGCGCGCGCGCTTCGCCGACGCGAGCTTCTTCTTCGAGAACGACTGCAAGCAGCGCCTCGAGGAATGGCGCTCGCGGCTCTCGACGCTCGCGGTGCACGAGAAGCTCGGCTCCTACGCCGACAAGGTGCAACGTCTGGAGCAGCTCTGCGGCGCGCTCGCCAACGATCTCGGTGTGCTGCAGGGCGGCGAGGAGCGCGTGAAGCTCGTGCGCGCGGCGCAGCTCGCGAAGGCCGACATGGTGACGCGCGTCGTCACCGAGTTCTCGTATCTCGCGGGGACGATGGGGGCGGTGTATGCCGCGCGTCAGGGCGAGGCGCGCGAGGTCGTCGAGGCGATCGAGGACCAGTACAAGCCGCTGCCCGGCAGCGACGTCGGGCCGCGCAGCACGTACGGTCTCGTGCTCGGCCTCGCGGATCGCCTCGACAAGCTGATCGGCTTCTTCGCGCTCGGCATCCGTCCGACGGGGGCCGCGGATCCCTTCGCGCTGCGCCGCGACGCGCTCGGCATCTTGTTGGCGCTGGAGTCGCGCGGCGCACGCCTCTCGCTGCGCGCGGCCTTGCGCGCGGCGGCGCAGCTCCTGCCGGTGCCGTGCGCGGAGGCGGCGATCGAAGAAGCGGCGCAGTTCGTCGAGAAGCGCCTCGAGGTGCTGGCGCGCGAGCGCTCCCTGCGCCCGGATGTCGTCGATGCGGCGATCGCCGCGAGCGGCGACGATCCGGTGCGCTGCCTCGAGACGATGCGCACGCTCGCGGAGCGCGTCGCGAGCGAGCACTGGAGCCCGCTGCTCACCTCCTACGCGCGCTGCAAGCGCATCGCGCGGAAGGAGTCGGCGGCGCCGGCGCTCGCGAAGAGCGCGCTGCGCGAGCCGGCCGAGCTCGCGCTCGCCGCGGCCTATGAGGCGGCGCGCGCGAAGCTCGGCGCGACGCCCGCGTTCGCCGATGTGCTCGATGCACTCGACGGGCTCACGGCGCCGATCGACGCCTTCTTCACCGCGGTGATGGTGATGGCCGACGACCCGGCGCTGCGCGCCGCGCGCCTCGGCCTCGTCGCGTGCATCGCCGCCCTGCCGGACGGCCACGCCGACCTCTCGCGCCTCGAAGGCTTCTGAACTGCGCCCTCACTGCACAGGTAAGGTGCCTGGCACCTTACCTGTGCAGTGGATCAGTGGTGGTGGCCTGCGTGGCCGTCCGGGCCGTGCGGGTGGCCGTGTTCCTGCTCCTCGGGCGTCGCGTCGCGCATCGAGATGATGTGGACGTCGAAGTGCAGGGTCTGACCCGCGAGCGGGTGGTCGAGGGAGACCCAGACCTGATCGTCGTCGAGGTCGACGATGAAGAGGACGATCGTCTCGCCGTCCGGCGTGGTGGCCATCACGGGCTGATCGGGCTCGAGCTCGGCTTCCGGCGGGAAGGAGTCGCGCGGGATCGACTGCGGCTCCTCACCACTGAGTTCGCCGTAGCCCTCGTCGGGCTTCACGACGATCTGCAGGCGTTCGCCCTTCTTGCGGCCCTCCAAGGCCTGTTCGAGGCCGGGCACGATCTGGCCCATGCCGTGGAGGTAGAGCAGGGGTGCGCCGGGCTCGGAGCGATCGAGGAGCTCGCCCTCGGGATTGGTGAGGGTGAACTCGATGCCGACGACCTTGCCGGCGCTGATGACGAAGGGGAGAGCGTGCGACATGAAGAGGCTCGGGAACGCGCTGGGTTCGGGGAACGCGCGTCCCTTGCAGCACGCGCACCGCTCCATCTTCGCCCGCACGTGCGGCGAATTACCAGCGGCGGCTGCTTGACGCCGCGAGCGCTTCGGCCGAGAAGGCGCGCATGTTCGTCATCGAGAAGGACTACCACCTGGAATCGGCGCGGCGCCTGCCGCGGCTCCCCGAGGGGCATCCCTGCCGGCGCCTGCACGGGCACTCCTTCGGCGTCACCCTCGTCGTCGAAGGCGCGCTCGACCCCGAGATGCAGTGGGTGGTCGACTACGCCGTGATCGATGGCGCGTGGGAGAAGATCCGCGCGCAGATCGATCACTGCTATCTCAACGACGTGCCCGGGCTCGAGAACCCGACCAGCGAGATCCTCGCGGTGTGGATCTACGAGCGCCTGCTCCGCGACCTGCCCGGGCTGGTCGAGGTCTCGATCGCCGAGGAAGGCACGGCGCGCTGCCGCTACCGACCGCGGAGTTGAGCGAGAGGAGTTCCGCTCCTCAATAGCTCGCGCGGATCGCCTCGCGGATCGCGGGGAGCTTCGGATCCACGAGGTCGGTCGGACCGGCCGCCTCGATCACGTGCACGCGATTCTCGCCCCAGCGGGACTCGAGGAAGAGCGTCAGCAAGTAGCGCTGATCGCCGAGGCTCGCCGGCGTGCGCAGGCAGAGCTCGTACCCCGGAGCCCCGCTCTTCGCGCGGACGTCGCCCTCCATGAAGATCGCGTAGCCGCGGCGCTCGACGAGCTCGCGCTTCACCGCGATGGTCCAGAACTCGAGCGTCGCCTCCTCCGGCGAAGGATGGGAGGTCGCGGTGTAGAGCGCGCCGTCGGCGGAGAGAGCCTCCAAGTCGCGTCCGTAGCGGCTCGCGACCGGGACGAAACCATCGGGCACGATCGAAGCGCACGAAGTGGCGAGGAAGGCGAGGATCACGAGAGCGGCGCCGTGCGTGGCGCGCGTGAGGAGCGCGATCATTCTTCACCTCCGCGGCCGAGCAGGTTCTCGACACCGAGCGAGCCGATCCACGAGAAGGGCAGCGTCGCGGTGCTGCGCGGTGGCGCGTTCGCGATCTGCCGCAGCTCGACCTCCAGCGTGCCGAAGCTCGAGCGTTGCCCGAGGGCGCGGAGCTGCGCTTCGAGCTGCTCGATCTCCAGCCGCACGCGCGTCAGCTCGCGTTCGACCTCCAGCGCCGACTTCACGTCGTCGCACTTCTGCAGCAGAGCCTCCAGGCGATCGCGGAGCGCGCGCGCGTTCTTCACCCGCAGCTCGAGATCCACGTATTGCTCGGTGACGTCCTGCACGTCGATGCGGCGCGAGAGCTCGCGTCCGACCTTCGCCGCGCTCTCCAAGCCCTCGCGGAAGCGCGCCGAGGGGATGCGCAGCACGATCGCTGCGTCGCGCTCGCTCTGAACGTAGCCGCCGAGGCCGATGGCGAGCTCGGCGAGCTGCACACGAGCGCCGCTCGCATCGGGGACGGCAAGGGTGAGGGCGCCGATGTGTACGAGGCGGCGTTCGATCTCGCTTCCCGCCGTAGAAGAAGACGGCGCCGCGTCCTTGTCGTGGTCGAAACTCAAGTCTCGAGACTCGCGCGCGCTGAAGGAGTTCGAAACGAATCCATCGGCGCTGCTCTCGGCGGCGCGGTCCATGCTCTCGGCAGGCGCAGAAGCGTTGTCGTAGGGAACCGCGCACGCCAGCAGGAGCGCGCTCCAAGCAAGGCAGAGACCAGACCTCCAGGCGTGTGCGACGGCACCGCGCCAGCGACAGAGCGGGTTCACGAGAGGGATCCTCCGGTAGAGAAGCTCGCGCGCGCCACGAGCGACGGATAGGTTGCCCGCGGTGGCGCAGGGCGCCGCCGACGCGATCGACCGACGATCATTCCGCACATGTCCAGATTGTCCATGGCCTCGATGGCAGCGGCCGTCGCCCTCGAGGTGCTGTTCCTGCGCGTCGGCTACTTCCGCCTCGTGCCGTGGGAGACCCTGCCGCTGGTCGCGGGCTCATTCGTGCTGGCGATCGTCGGCTGGCGGCGACGGCGGGGAGCCCTGCGCGCCAGTTGGCTCGCGATCGCGAGCGCTCTGGCGGCGCTCTTCGTCTGGGCGAGCTTCGTGCTCCCGCGCTTGCCCGAGCGCGCGCCGGCTCCCGAGCGCATGGCGCTTCGCGTGCTCGACCTCTCCGGGAGCGCGGTCGAGCTCCCCGCGGCGATGGCCCGGAAGTACGCGTTGGTCGTGCTCTTCCGCGGCGCGTGGTGAGTGGTCTGCGTGCGCGAGCTCGTGGAGCTCGAAGCGATCCGCCCCGAGCTCGAGGCGCTGCAAGTCGAGCTCATCGTGCTCGCCGCCGAAGAGCCCGCCGCGCTGCGCGAGCTCGCCGCGAAGCGCGCTCTCGGGGCGCGGTTCCTCGCCGATCCCGAGGCTCGCGAGCTGCGGCGCCTCGGCCTCGTTCATGACGGCGCTGGTCCCGGCGGACGCGCCATAGCGCTGCCGACGCAGCTCCTGCTCGACGCCGAGGGCGAGGTGCTGTGGAGCTTCCGCTCGACGGACGTTCGCGAGCGCCATCCCGCGGCGGCGACGCTCGCGGCCGTGCGAGAACGCATCGCGCCGTGAGCCGCGCTGCGCGAGTGCTCAGGCGGAGGGGCGCGAGCGCTGCGCGGCGCTCGCCGCTGCGCCGGCGATGCGGTAGACCCCGACCACGGGGAAGAGCCCCGTCGGGTCCTGGTTGGACAGCGCGAGCGAGAGGCGATCGTCGAGCTCCAGGCGCGGTGAGCAGGAGCGCTGGAACTGATCGCGGGGCAGGAGCGAGAAGGAGAGGAAGCGCGCGTCGCGGCGTGCGCAGCGCTCGATCTCGTTCCGCAGCCAACCTTGCCAATCCGGGGCGAGGAAGTCGGCGAGGTTGCCGAGGAACAAGCGATCGAAGCTCTCGCTGCGCTCGCGGCGCAACCCGGTGACGAGGTTCAGCGGGACGATCTCGAGGCGCGCGATGTGGCGCTTCACCTGCTCGTAGGCCTCGGGCGAGTAGAGCTCGCGCTCCAGGTGGGCCGGCATCCGTCCGCCGAGGTGGCGCTGGAGAGCCGGATTGCCGTAGAGGCCATCCGAGACGAGGCGCTCCATGAGATCGAACGCCTCGCGCGTGATCTGGCGCACCACGCTCGAGTCCAAGGCGCTCCGCGGCTCCAGGAAGTGGCGGTCGATGAGGCCGGGGAAGTTCCGCAGCAGAGGCTCGACCGCGTAGCGCACCACGCGCGAGTTCCGCACGCGCTCGCGGAAGAGGCGCACGCGGTCCGCGCGCGGCGCCGCGCGCTTGCCCAGCAGCAGCTCGTAGTCGGCCTCGGAGTCGAGGTGCGTGCGGAGCTGCTCCGCGATCAGCGCCACCCACTGGCGGAAGAGCCCGAACTCCAGTGCGCCGTGCGCGAGGATCTCGGGACGCCGTGCGTAGAGCGAGCGCGCGTCGGCGGTGAGCTCGGGCTCGAGGCGCGCGAACAGCGCGAGACGCTTCGATTCCGGCATCTCGGTGTAGCCGAGCAGCCCGAGCGTCTCCTCGCGCTCGAGGCGGCGGAAGGCCGCGGCCTTCAGCTCGCCGAGCGCGGCTTGCCGAGCATCGGCGGCGAACGCGACCGCGCGGCGTGGGCCGCCCTTCAGCAGGGAGAGGATCGAGTCCAGCGAGCCGCAGACGCCGGCGATGCTCTGGCCGCGCTCGACGGGGAGACCCATGGCGACGCGGTCCAGCGGGAACACCGCCTCGGCGACCGCGAAGGGGCCGAGCTTGCGGCGCTGGAACAGCAGGAATCCGAGCATGGCTGCCCCGGGAGCAACGGGGACCGGTGAACCACACGCGCCGTGGGGGTGACGCGCCGACGGGATGAGTAGCGCGCGGGACGGATTCGCGCGCTAGCATCTCGACTTTTGGTTGGCCGCGGCGCTTGTCGCCGCCAGAGCAGCATATTTGGCTCGTTCGGGGGATCCAACAAGCCAGGAGGAATTGAACGTGAAGGCGGAAGCGGAGCAGTTGATGGCGTGGGCGGCTCGGGCCCGAGCGCTCGCACCGGCATGGCGAGATGCGGCGCGGCGCGCGACCGGCCCGGAGGCCGATCTGGCCCGGACCATGGCCGAAGAATGGACTTCGGGCTGGCCGGCGGAGGTGGAGCGCTGGGCCGATGCTCGGGGATTCGACCTCGGCGCCGCCGCGCTCGATCCCGCCAGTGCTCCGGCGCTCGATCTCGAGCCCCGCTGGGTCGGCCTGGCGCTGCTCGCGGCGCGCTATTTCGATCGCGTGTCGGCCGAGCTATCGCCGGAGCCGCCGGGAGACGGCGGCGCGCGGGTCGAGCTCCGCGCGTTGCTCGAGCGCGCGTGCGCCATCGAGGGACCGCGAGCCGCGAGCTGGGCGCAGGCCCTCGGCCGGCGCGCGCGGGCCGGCGAGGTGGCGCTCATCGCGCGCGCCACCCGCGCCATCGACTCCTCGGGGCTATGGAACCTGGGAGAGGCGGGCCCCGTCGAAGCCGACGACGCCGATGGCTAGCGCGAAGGGGTAGCCCTCTAAGGGGTTGCCAACCAGCGGCCTCGGGATACTCTTGCGTGGTCCGGGGCCTCCTCCTGCCTACCGACCCACCACTTCGAACGAGCTAGGGATCCGCGCACCGCCGAGCCCGCGTAGCTCTGCTGCGATTCCGGCCGTCGCACGGTCCGATCGCCTTTCCGCCACCGCCAACTCCCTCGAACCCGAGTACACGCGCTATGCGCAAGCTTTCGTGGACGACCTTCGCTCTGACCTGCCTCGGCGCCGCCTCCAGCGGCTCCCTCGTGCGCGGGCAAGACGTCGTGATCAACGAGTTCCTCTACGACGAGCTCGGAGTCGATGCGAACGAGTTCGTCGAGCTCTACAACCGCTCGGCGAGCGCCGTCGATATCAGCGGCTGGCGCGTGCAAGCGCTCGACGCGAGCGCGCAGAAGTCGCTGTTCGTCGTGCCTGCTTCGACCGTGCTCGCGCCCGGCGCGTACTACGTGCTCGGCTCCGCGCTCGTGCCGAACGTGATGCAGATCGTCGGCACCACCGACATCTGGGAGAACGACAACGAGGCGCTCGTGCTGCGCGACGCCGGCGGGCAGGTTCAGGACTCCCTCGTCACCGAAGCGTTTCGCGGGATCCAGGTGATCGGCGTCTACGCGCAAGGTGAAGGCATCTGGGGCGAGTACGTCAGCGACCCCGCGCGGCCGACGAGCCTGCAGCGCGCTCGCGACGGCTACCACAACGGCGACAATCGCGACTTCGTCCTGCGACCCTGGACGCCGGGAGCCACGAACGACCTTCCGGTGATCACCGGACTGCGCGAGCGCTTCGACGCGCTCACCGTCGGTCAGGACGTGCCCGGGTGGAGCGGCTCGCGGATGAGCCCGAAGGTGATCGACCCCGCGGTCGCCGATGCGAACAACCCGACGGCGATCCCGTTGTCGGGGCAGCGCGGTAAGGCTGCGGTCTTCTGGGACTCGACGCCTGGGGCGCGCGGCAACACCTGCATGTTGCTCTCCGAAGGGGCGACCAGCGACGTGTTGATCGAGTGCAACGTCTTCTTCGATGCGGCGAACGAGCCGATCGGCGAGCGCGAAGCCTGGTCGATCGGCGTGCAGGGCACCTCGGACTCGGCGGGCGCTTCGCCCGATCCGTTCCAGTACTGGTCGCTCATCGAGAACGGCCACACCGGCGTCTCCTGGATCTACCAGTCCACCGAGCAAGGCGCGGTGCTCTTCCTCGTCGACCACAACGACGGCGGCTGGGGCCTCGGACCGAACACGCTGCCGTTCGTGCATGCGGCGATCCCGATTCGCCCCGGCTTCAACGACGGCTGGCAGCGCCTGCGCCTCCAGATCATCGGCAACCGCGTCGTCGGCATGTTCGGCGGCCTGCCCGGCTGTCGCGGCGGCACGATCGTGAACTTCACGATCTCGCGTGCCGCTCTCGGCGGCGTCTACGTGGGCTATGCCGAAGACCTCACCAACGATGCGACGCGGCGCCCGTTCACTTGCGACGACCTGCTGATCAACATCGGCACCGACGGCGGCCTGCACTACTTCGGCACCTCGGCGCCGAACTCGCTCGCCACGACGCCGCGCATCGACATCAACCAGTTCCCGGCCCTCGGCAGCCCGAACTTCGCGCTGCTCGTGAGTGGTATGAAGCCGAACGGCATCGGCCAGCTCTACATCGCGACCTCGACGCTGCCGATCCCGCTCGACCTCGGGCTGATCGGTGGACAAGCGGGCGCCAACGTCTACATGTTCCCCGACCAGGCGGCGTCCTGTAACGCGAACGGCAGCGGTATCGATGCGAAGCCCGCGCCGATCCCGTGCGAGGCGTTGCTCCGCGACGCGCGCTTCTATCTGCAGGTGCTCGAAGTCGATGCGAGCCTGCCCTTCACCCTGCCCGTCGCGACCTCGCAAGGGGTCCAGATGACGATCGGCTGAACCGCACCGAGAACGAGCCAACTACTCCCATGATCCGCACCTCACTCCGCGCTCTCATCGCGCTCTTCGGCGCGGCGGCCCTCGGCCAGCTCGCGTTCGCCCAGGGCGTCGTCATCAACGAGTTCCAGTACGACGACAGCGGCACGGACGACCGCGAGTTCGTCGAGCTCTACAACGCGACCGCCGCGCCCGTCGACATCTCGGGCTGGACGCTCGAGTCCCGCGACGCGAGCGGCGCCAACCCGGCGTACGTCGTGCCGGGCTCGACCACCCTCGCGCCGGGCGCGTTCTACGTCTTCGGGCCGGCCTCCGTGCCGAACGTGAACCAGGTGGTGGGTACGACCAACCTCTGGGAGAACGACAACGAGTCGCTGACGCTGCGCGACGCCGCGAACCAGGTCGTCGATACGCTGGTCTACGAAGCCAACAAGGGCCTCGGCGTCCTGGCTCCCTTCGTCGAAGGCGAGGGCATCTGGGGCAACTTCACCAGCATCGACGCGAACCCGACTTCGTGGAGCCGCGTGCGCGACGGTCTCGACAACGACGACAACCGCGACTTCGTGCTGCGGCCGATCACGCCGGGCGCTTCCAACAACGTCCCGCAGATCGAGAAGTACTACCAGCCCTACGATGCGCTGACGGCCGGCAATGCGCTGACCGACATGGTCGGCTCCTTCGTGACGCCGCGCGTGATCGACCCGACGGTGGCCGGCGGGTTCAACTCGAACGCGATCGTGCCTTCGCCGCAGGGCGGTAACGCCGCGACCTGCTGGGACCCCGCGGGCGGTGGCAACGCGGCGACCGTGCTCATCGACGGCGAGAACCAGAACCTCTGCGTCGAGTGCTACGCCTACTTCGATGCCACGCCCGAGGTCGCTGGTGAGCACGAGACCTGGTCGATCGGCTTCCAAGGGACGACCGATTCGTTCTTCAACACGCCCGATCCGAGCGAGAACATCGGCGGCGGGTTGATCGCGAACGGCAACACCGGGATCTCCTGGGTCTACCAGACCACCGATCAGGGCGGCACGCTCTTCCTGATCGACCACGGCAACGGCGCCTGGGGCCCGCTCGCTCAGAGCGAGCCGCGCGTCCACGCGATGATCCCCGTCCGCACGGGCTTCAACGACGGCTGGCGTCGTCTGCGCCTGCAGATCAGCGGCGACTTCGTCGAGGGCTTCTTCGACGGCGTGCCCGGCTGCCGCGAGTTCTCGTGGAACTTCCAGCTCCGCACCCCGAGCCCGGCGTGGGGCGGTGTCTACTTGGGCTACCGCGAGTTCGTGACGAACAACGCGACGCTGCGACCGCTCACGATCGACGCGCTCGACATCCGCACGGGGGCCGCGAGCGGCATGCACCTCTTCGGTCGTTCGGCGCCGAACTCGACGGGCTTCGCGCCGCGGATCGAGATGAACAAGTTCGGTCTCTACGGCGATTCGAACGTCGCGTTGCGCTTCAGCAACCTGAAGCCCGGAGCGCCCGCGCAGCTCTTCCTCGGCTACTTCGCCCTGCCCTTCCCGATCCCGCTCGATGGCCTCGGCACCCAGTCGGGAGTCGAGCTGCTGATCATCCCCGATCAGAACTTCACGATCGGGGGCAATATCAACGGGCGCGATGCGGTGATGGGCTTCACGATCTGCACGCCGGTGCCGGGAGGAGTCGAGTTCTTCGCCCAGATCTTCGAGCTCGACACGGCGCTACCCGATCCGCTACCGCTCGCGTCGTCGCAAGCGATGCGCATCGTCATCGGCTGATTCCCGCCCTGCGGCGCGCAGGCGTCGCGAGCAGTGCCCGGATCGATTCCGCCTCGCCTTCGGCTTCGGCCGGCGGCGAGGCGGCGTCGTCTAGAACGGCACCTTCGACTGCGTTGCATTCGCCCAGGGCGCGCGCGTAGCTCGCGAGATGGCGCGCGGCGCTGCTCTTCCAGGTGAACGCCGCGGCGCGTTGGCGGCCCCAGCGCGCGTAGCGCGCGCGCAGCGAGCGATCTTCGAGCAAGCGCACCATCGCCTCCGAGAGCAGCTCGGGATCCGGCGCGGGCAGCAGTTCTCCGGCATGCCCGACGACCTCGGGGGTGGCACCGCGGTCGAGCGCGATGACCGGACAGCCCTGCGCCATCGCTTCGACGACGGTGATCCCGAAGCCCTCGTAGCTGGAAGGTGAGACGAAGAGCGACGCCGCGCCGTAGAGCGCGCGCAGATCGCGGTCGGGGAAGTCGCGGATCCAGCGGAGGGAGCGGCCGGCGCTGCGCGCGTAGGCGCGCTCGAAGTTCTTCGTCTGCCAACCCGCGCGGCCGACGAAGAGGCAGGTCGTGTTCGCGGGCAAGCGCGGCTGCGCGCGCAAGAAGGCCTCGAGCACGGCGAGCTGGTTCTTCCGCGGCTGCACGGTGCCGAGGCAGAGCACGAGCGGCCCATCGAGACCGAGCCGTTGGCGCAGCGCGCGCACTTCCGTGGGCTGCGCCGGGCGCAGCAGTGCTTCCGAGACTCCGTTGTAGACGACGTCGATGCGGTCGGCGGAGACACCGAGGACTTCGACGAGGTCGCGCGCCGTCGTGCGCGAGACCGCGATCACCCGTTCGGCGCGTTCGACGGCGGTGGTGATGGCGCGACGGAGGTAGCGGCCCGAGAGCGGAGAGAACGTCTCCGGCTGCAGGAAGGGCGCGAGGTCGTGGATCGTGGTGACCGCCGCGCAGGGCAGACCGCGCGGCAGCGAGTTCTTGGTGCCGTGATAGAGGTCGCAGCCGGCAGCTCGCAGGGCGCGCGGGATCGCGAAGCGCTCGGCGAGCGGGCGGAGCGCGGGATGGAAGAGCGGCAGCCTCTGCGCGCGCATCCACTGCGGCGCGCGCTCGGGAACCAGGACCTGCGGTCGATCCGAGAGGACCAGCAGCTCCTTCCAGGCCGGCGGATGCGCGGCCCAGGATCGCAAGAGCTCGACCGCGTAGGTGCGCGGTCCGCCCTGCGTCCCGCCGATGGCGCCGAAGGCGATTCGGCGTTCTGCGAGCAGCGCGTGATGGGGGTTCATGGGGGAGAGGAACCCGGCGTTCACGTCGAGCCCTGGCAGTGCCATCGGCTGCGTTCGACCTCGCCTTGACCCTTCCTTCGCCGAGATCAAGTCGCGGCCGCTACCCACCGATCCACCGCTACTTCGCAAGGCCGGGAGGGCCAGAGCGTTGGAGAGTCCCTCGACGAAGCGTTGGTTCTTGCTCGTGCTCGTGCTCGCGTTCGGCGCGCACTTCCCGGGTCTCTTCGGCACGTGGCACTACGACGACTTCCACACCATCGTGCAGAACACGAACCTCGACGACCCGCGCAGCCTCGGCGGGTTCTTCGTCGACAAGCGGCTCAGCTCGCAGGATCCGGCGTCGGGGATGTACCGGCCGATGCTGTTCCTGAGCTTCGCGCTGAACCAACAGATCTGCGGGCGAGCCGTCCTAGGCTTCCTGCTCGGCAACCTCGCGATCCACGTCCTCTGCGCCGGGCTCGCCTTCGCGCTGGCGCGCGAGCTCGTCCGCCGCGCTGGAGGAGATCGAGCGCGCGCATGCCTGGTCGCGACCTGCGTGGGCGGGCTCTACGCGCTGCATCCGCTCCTCAACGAAGGGGTGAGTTACGTGAGCGCGCGCTCCTCGACGCTCGCGACCCTGTTCGTGCTCGGCAGCCTGCTCTGCGCCGTGCGCGCCTCTCTCGTCGAGAAGCCGCGCTGGGATCTCGCCGTGGCGGCATGGCTCCTCGCGGCGGCGGGCTGTTTCACGAAGGAGATCGCGGTGATGGCGCCGCTGCTCTTCGCGTCGATCGCGTTCGCGCTGGCCTCGCGCGAGCAGCGCCGCGCGGCGGCGATCCTCGGCGTCGGCCTCTTCGCGATGGTGGCGTTCTTCCTCGTCGTGCGCGGAGCCGTCGGCGGCGGAGAGCTGCCGCGCCTCTCGACCTCGGCGGAGGCCGCGGATGCGTTTCGCGGGAGCGGCCGTTCGGCGTGGGTGAACCTGCTCACCCAGGTCGTCGTCGTCGCGCGCTACCTGGGCCTCTTCTTCTGGCCGGCGGGCCTCTCGCTCGATCACGAAGCGCGCGTCATCACTTCGTTCGGCGATCCGGTCTTCCTCGCCGCGCTCGCGCTGCTCGTCGGTCTCAGCGTCGCGGCCTTCCGCGCCCCGCGTCGCCGCCCGCTCGCGGCGGCGGGCTGGCTCTGGTTCGCCTTCGCGTTGGCCCCGACCTCTTCGATCCTGCCGCTGAACGTGCTCATGAACGAGCACCGGCTCTATCTGCCGGCGTTCGGCGTCTTCCTCTGGTTCTCCGCGGCGCTGGCACCGTGGCTCGAGCGCGGCTTCGCCGCGGCGCGTGAGGGAGCCCTCGCACCGCGTCTGGCTCTGGCACTTGCGATGCTCGCGTGCGTCGCGCTGGGCGCGCGCACCGTCGCTCGCAAGCTCGACTTCCACTCCGCCGAGCGCCAGTGGGCCTCGGCCGTGGCCGTGAGCCCTGGCTCGCCGATCGCCCGCCTGGGCCTCGGCAACGAGCTCGCGCTGCGCGGCGATCTCCGCGGCGCGGCCGAGCAGTTCGAAGCGGTGGTGGCGCTCGATCCGCGCCACGACGCGGGGCGCATCAATCTCGCCGAGTGCCTGTTGCGCCGCTACGAGGAGCAGCGCGATCGCGCGTCGTTGGAGCGCGCCATCGAGCTCCTCGCCGCGCTCGTGGTGCAGCGCAGCGAGAGCAGCCTGATCGCTCTGAAGGCGGCGCGCGCTTATCAGCTCCGCTATCTCGCGACCGGCGTCGAAGGCGACCGCGAGTCGGCGGATGCACACGTGCGCGCCGTGCTGCGGAACGATCCCGCGCACGCGGGGGCGCGCGAGACGGAGAAGCGCTTCGCTCGAGAGCGCGCCGAGCGGCGTGAGACCGCGGAGGCGCGCTGAGAGCTTGTCGATGAATCGACGAGCTCGTCGCTCCAACACCGTCAGGTGTTGGGCCAGGAGGCATCGATGAGCCTTTCGGAGACCCTCTCCGACAGGCTCTGAGCTCTCGAGCTCACTCGCTCTCGTTCGATCCGCAGGGTCCGCAGGGCAGGGCGGCGAGAGCTTCCAACGCCACTTCGCGCTCTTCTTCCGCGCAGGTCGCGAGCGCGGGATCGATCAAGCGCGCGACGCGGCGCTCGCGTTGGTCGGGGGCGCCGAGGTCGATGCGGGGGCGTTCTCCTTCCGCGAGCTCGCGACCCGTGGCATCGCGCTGGAGCTCGAGGTGCGGGCGATCGACTGCGCTGCCCGCCGCGATCACAAGCGCCTGCTCGCCGCTGTCGAGCTCGACGTGGCTGCCCGGAGGATAGAAGCCGAGGGTGCGCACCAGGGCCGCGAGCGCACGCGGATCGAAGGCGCCGCGATCGGCGAGCAGGATCTCGAAGGCTCGCTGCGGAGAGAGCGCGTGCTTGTAGGGGCGCGCCGCCGTCAGGGCTTCGAAGATGTCGCACACCTGGATGAGAGAGGTGAGCTGGCTCCGCACGGCCCAAGGGCGGTGCGAAGGATAGCCACCGCCGTCGTGGCGCAGATGGTGTCCCCACGCCGCGCTGATCGCCAGCGCACCCGCGCTCGTGCTGTCGAGCAGCAGCTCCGCGCCGAGCTGCGGATGGCGCTTCATGATCTGGCGCTCTTCGTCGTCGAGCGCCGCGGGCTTGAAGAGGATCTCCTCGGGGATCCGCGCCTTGCCGACATCGTGGAGCAGGCCCGCGGCGCCGAGCTCGGTGAGCGTGCGCTCGTCGAAGCCCTGCGCGTGGCCGATCAGCACCGCCAGCGTCGCGACGCGCACCGAATGTCCGACGGTGAAGGAGTCGTAGTCGGAGTAGCGCACGAGCTGCAGCAGGTCGCGAAAGTCGCCCCGCACCGCGCGCTGGAGCTTCTCGCTGGCACTCCGCGCGCCATCGACGCCGACATCGCTGCCCGAGGCGCCGCGGAGATGCGCTTCCTCGACGATGCCGAAGAGCTGTTGGTAGACCGGCACCAGCGGCTCTTCGCCAAGGCCTTCCTCGGCGCAGCCGCCCTCGCGTCCGGAGAAGTAAGTCTGCCCGAGCCACTCCGGCGACGCGTAGGGAGCCGAGAGCTCGAGGTGCAGCGCTTGGCACGTGCGCAGGCGCGCGCGGGCGTCGTGGAGGATGCGAGCGGGCTCTCCGCCGCCGCGCACGGGCTCGAGCAGCTCCAACACTTCGTCGGCGCGCGTCCCGCGCTTGAAGAGCACGCCGCCGCTGCCCAGCGCTTCGAGTTGCTCGATCAAGCGCTTCGAGACGATCGTGGAGCTGACCAACGCTCGCCCGTCGTGGACGAGCTTGCCGTTCGCCAGTCCGAGGAAGAACGCGCTGCGCTGCGGCGAGCCGAGCAGCACCTCCATCCGGCGCGCGAACTCCTCGGCGAGGGCGGCGACGCGCGGATGGGTGCGGAAGTAGATACGCCGGTAGCTCGCGGCGTGGCTAAGCACGCTGATCGCGTCCTCGAATCCGGCGCTCGTCAGGTCGCGGCGCTCAGCCATGCGCGTTCCTCTGCAATCTCTGCAACGCCAGGCTCGCGCGACGGCGCAGCTCGTTCGACCAGGTGTGGCGGATCAGGTGCTCGCGCTCGGAGCGGATGCGCTGCAGCAGAGCGGCTCCTTCGTTCGTCGCTTCGGCGCCGAGGGCTTCGATCGCCGAGCCGACCCAGCCCTCCTCGCGCCGCGATACCGGCAGACGTTCGATCAAGGTCGCCAGGCATTGCACGGCGCAGCGGCGCAGCGCAGGCGACGGCTCGGGCTGCGTCTCGGCGAGCAGCGCCGCGAGCAGGCGATCGGCGAGCGGAGAGGACGAGGGAAGTACGGTGAGGGCCTCCGCGATCGGCGTCGGTTGCCCGGAGCGGGCGAAGGCTCTCCGCAGCGTGTTCGCCAAGCTCCCGCTGCGATCGCGCGTGCGCAGGCGCTGAAGCACGGGAAAGAGAGCGCGCGCGGGAGGCGAGAGGAGCGCGCACTCCGGTGCGATGGCGCAGCTCTCGAGCAAGTGAGCGGCGCGCTCGATGGCGAGCTCGCGCCCTGGCTCGGGTAGGCGCGCGGCGAGGATGCGCGCGCGCTCGCCGAGCTGCGCTTCGGCGATCGGCGGCTCCAGCGCGAGCCAGCGGACGAGCTGCGGCCAGAGAGCGGCGTGGAGCGCGGGATCGCGGTCGACCTCGAGGCTCTGCACGAGGAGCTTCCAAGGCAACGCCGGCTGCGCGCTGCGCAGCACGTCCAGCACGGTGGGCAGCACCGCATCGAGTCGCTCGCTCGTCCCGCATTTCGCGGCATCGCGCAGCGCCGCCTCGATGAGCGCGAACTCTCGAGCGCCGAGCCGCGGTCTCGCGCTCGCGCGCAGTCGCTCTTCGATCGCAGGTCGCAGCGAGGGCTGTGAGCCGGTGACCCAGAGCAGATGCAGATGCAGGCTCAGGGTCTCGAGCCGCAGCTCGAGCTCGTCGGAGCGCAGGGGCGGAGCGCCGGCGATCACGCTCTCGAGCTCGCGGCAGACGGCGTCCGGATCCGCGACCCGCTCCGGCTCGCTCGGCGCAAAGGTGCGAAGCGCAGAGACCCCGGCCTTCTTGCCGAGGTCCGGCCACGCTTCGTGGAGAACCTCGAGGAGGATCGCCATCGACTCCTCGTCCGCCGCCAAAGCCGCGGCGATCTCGGTAGCGCGCAGCGCCCCCTGCAGCTCCTCGGCATGGAAGTCGCGCCGCAGCAGCTCGCTCAAGTTCTCGCGCAGAGCGCTCGTGCAGAGCTCGAGCACATCGACGAGGCCGCGCTCTTCGTGGTGCGCGGACGGGCGCTCCGCGGACGGCGAGATCTCGGCGGAGCGAAGGAGCGCCTCTTTCAGCGCCTCCCGCGCGCGCTGGCTCCGTTCCGAATCCGTGGGCGTCCCATCTTCTTGTAGCTTGCCCGCGGCTTCGCGCAGGAGCTCGCGCAGGCGCTTAGCGGAGAGCGCGGCGTTGACGCGCCGCCCGAACTCTCGCCAGCGCAAGCGCAAGCTCGCGGGGAAGCTCTCCGGGACGGCGCTCGATCCGAGGGACTGCCCCTGATGGGCGCGGCGCGCGAGCTCGGCGAGGAAGCGGAGGAGCTCTTGCAGCTCGGCGTCGCTCGCCGTGCGCGCGATCGCGATCTCGGCGATGCCGAGAGGGGCCACGATCTCGTGGAGGCGCCGCGCTTCCGGGTCGGAGAGCTCGATCGTCGCGCCGGCGAGGTGGAGCGCTTCGTCGGCGAAGCCGATGCGCAACCAGCCTTCGGCGTCGCAGAGGCGCTGGAGGCGCGGACGCCACTCGTAGAGAGCGGCGCCGAAGCGGGGATGATCGGAGGCGTAGAGCGCACCGACGCGCGCGAGGCGATGGAGGCCGCCCACCAAGGCGCGCGCGTCCACGGCGACGGTGCCTGGGCGGGTACAGCTTTCCGTCGGCGAATCGAGGGCCAAGAACCTCTCCCCCCGCCCGCCGGCGTTGGCCGGCGGGCGCTCTCTCTCTGCTGCTTCATCGGCCGCCGGCTCGGGGCCACTTGAGGGACGAGTCGCTGCGGACTCTTGGACCTCGACGGTGGCGAGCCGTTGCATCGCCGATGCTCGCGCGGGATCGCGCGCGCTTCAGCGGCGGCGTTCGCGGGGTGGCCCGGAACGCAGCGAGCTGCGCCAGCGCTGGATCTCCTGCACGGCGCGCTCGAGCTCTAGCTCTTTCCAGCGCGCGACCTCCTCCTCGGAGGCGCCGCCGCGCCGCGCCCATTCCTCGATGCGCTTGCTCACCATGCGGCGGAGCTCGACGCGGCGCTCGGGCAGGGGCAGAGCGTGCAGGCTCCGCAGCTCCGGCGGGCTCGGCAGGAGGTGGGCCGGGAACGCGTGCGGCAGTCCGGTGAGCGCGCGCTGCACGCGCTCGCGGGCGGTGCGCAGCGCCGCCATCGCCGCGCGTGGCTCGAGCTCGTCGACGCTCCGCCACGAAGGCTCCGGGAAGAGCTCGGGTCGTTGGTCGATGAGCGCGCGAAGGCGCTTCTCGGCGCTGCGCCTCGACGCGCCGCGGAAGGCGGCGAGGCGCTCCTCGGCGGGCAATCCCGCGATCTCCTCGGCGGTCTGGCGATCGAGCACGCCCTCGCGCGTCCAGCGTTCGAGGCTGCGCCGCGCGAGCACTTGGGTCTCTTCGCGCAGGGCTTGCGCCAACGCACGGCTGCGCTCGGCGCCTTTCAGCTCGCGCAAGCGCTGCCACTCGGCTTCGCTCAAGCGTTCGCGCAGCGCGCGAAGCTCGCTCTCGAGGCGCAGCTCGAGCAAGCGACGCAGCTCGATCCGTCGTTCGTTCTCCGGGAGCGCGCGCAAGGCGCGGAGCTTCTCGGGCTCGAACGACTGGAGCTCTTCGATGAGGCGGCGAGAGCGGTGTCCGAGCACTTCGGCGCGCGCGAAGACGCGATCGCGCTCGACCGGACTCGCGCGACGCAGCGCGTCGAAGCGCCGCAACAGCTCCGCGCGCTCTTCGCGCGAGAGTCGCTTCCACTCCGCACGGGCGGTTTCGATGCGGGCCTCTGCGGCTTGACTCGCCGCGGTCTGCGCAGGGAGCGGCGCCGAGGCGAGCGCGAGCAGAAGAGCCGCGAGGCAGGTGACCCAGCCGAGGAAATGACGAGGACGCGCGCTCATCTAGCCTCCCTCCTCGCCTTCTTCTTCCCAGAGGGCGCGCGCGTGGTCGAGCAGTTCGAGATCGGAGAGATCGAGCAGGATCGCGAGGTCGCTCGCGGCGGCATCCGCGCCCAGCAAGTCGAGGTCGCGCAGGAGCTCGAGATCGCGCAGCAGCTCGGTGGGCGGTGCCTCGATGCGAGCCGCGAGAGCCGCCTCCTCGCCGGACTCCGCCGAGGAACCTGCGCCGCCGATGCGGAGCCAGAGGAGCAGCAGCGCGGCGGCGCCGAGCAGCGTCGCGCCGCAGGCGATCCACAGCGTACGGCGGCTGCGAGGAGACGCGTTCGCCCGCGGCCCGGAGCGCTCCTCCGTCTCGTGCTCGAGCACCTCGCGCACGCGGCGCGCGAAGCTCCGTTCGCTCGTGAGCCGAGGATGGCGATCGAGCAGCTCCCAGAGCTCCAAGTTGCGTTCGTCGGGATTGCGTTGGTCGTCGTTGGGGCGCAGCGGATCGTTCATGACGTACCTCGCTCGAGGAACGGCTGGAGGTCGGCGCGCAGGTTCTCTCGCGCGCGGGACAGCAGGGACTTGATGGCCTTCTCGGTGGAGCCCATGACCTCCGCGATCTCGCGTTGGGAGAGCTCCTCGTACTTGAAGAGAACGAGCGCCATGCGCTGGTTCTCGGGCAGCTTCGCGACGGCGTTGCGCACGACCAGGGCGAGCTCGCTGCGTTGGAGCTGCTCCAGCGGCGTCCTCTCGCTCGGCTGCGCGCGACCGCTCGCGCTGCTCGAGCTCCCCTCGTCCCAGCTCTCCAGCGACTCCGTGCGGCGGAGCTTCTCGCGGGCCGCGCGGTTCACGCAGAGGTTGAAGACGATCTTGTAGAGCCAGGTGGTGAAACGCGCGTGGGGCTCGTAGGTCTCGCGCGAGCGGTAGATGCGGAGGAAGACGTCCTGCGCGAGGTCCTCGGCCTCGCGCCGCGTGCCGGAGAACTTGAAGACCAGATTGAGCACGACGTCCTGGAAGCGCTCCACGAGGCGCTCGAACGCCTCGTGGTCGCCCTGCTTCACGCGCAGCATCAACGCGCGGCCAGGATCGGTCTCGGTGTCTTCGGTCATCGAGCGCGGGAGCATCGCGGCGGATCGAACCGCGGAGGGGGCCCAAGGTATCGCGGGGAATCGGAACCGAGGGAACGGGGCGAAGGGGGCTGGATGGCGGGCGTCGAGCGCGAGACGCGCCTGAGGTCACGCGCGGTGGGGCGGCTCCTGCCCGCGCGACCGGCACGAGCGCCACCATGTCGCGATCTTGCCTTCGAGCGCGCCGGCCCGCTAGGCGCTCCGATCCCCGGCACCTAGAGTGGAGACGTGCATCTTTCCGGACCGCCCTGATGAAGCTCGCCGCATCGTTCCTCCTCGGTTGCTCTGCGTTCACATCGACCCTCGTCGCGCAAGATGATGCCTATCTCGTGTCCAGCGGGAGCGGCACTTCGTATCTCTACGGCGCGGAGCTCGGCAATCTCAGCGTTCGCCACTTCGGCGAGATCCGGGGCTCGCACTCCCTCGGAAGCGCAGCCGGACTTGCGTGGCGCCCCACGACGCGCGAGATCTGGACCTACGACAACGCCGATCCGGAGGAGATCGGGGTCATCGATCCCGTAGCGATGACCTTCACGCGGCGAACGGTGGCGAGCACCGGCAACTCGGAGTACGTCTCCGATTGCGCCTGGCATCCTGCGAGTGATCGCTTCTTGTACGTGCGGATCGATTCGCCGACGCGGCGTCGGACCCTGAGTTCGTTCGCCCCCGCGAGCGGCACCTTCGCGACGCTCGCGACTTGGGAGACTCCGCTCGGAGTCTCCGGGCTCGACGATCTGGCCATCGACGGCGCGGGAAACCTCTGGTTCCTCGGCGGAGCGCCCTTTGGCCTCTACCTGCTCGAGCCCGGCGCGAGCGCGCCGCGCTGGTTCGTGTCTCTGAGGCAGAACGCGTGCCAACTGACGATCGATCGGAGCTCGGGGACCTTCTACGTGCACACGGGTCCCGGCAACGGAGACCTGGGCATCCTCGATCCCTCGACGGGCGGCGTATCGATCCGTGGCCCGTTCCTCGGCTGCGCCAATGGCTTCGTCGTGCTCGATGGATCCTGCCGTCCCTCGGTCGCGCGCTTCGGCACGGGGTGCGCCGGCAGCGGCGGCTTCACACCGCAACTCAACATCAGCGGCTGCTACAACCCGGGCGGATTCGTGCAGCTCGGCGTCGGCGAAGCTCCGAGCGGCAGCGTCGCGCTGCTGCTCTTCGGTCTCGCTCCTGCGTCGTTCCCCGTGGGCCACGGCTGCGAGCTGCTCATCGCGCCCGTCTTCCAAGCGCCGCAGATCGCCTTGCCGCTCTTCGGAACCGGGGGCGCCGGGCGCGGCTTCACGAGCCTCGGGCTCTCCATCCCGGCCTCGGTGCCGACGGCTCCGCTCGTCGCGCAGGCCTTCGTGCTCGACGTGCAGGCCCCCGGTGGCTTCACGGTGACGAACGGCGTCCGACTCGACTGAGAGGCTGAGCAGAGATCGACGATACAGCCTCTCAGATGTTTGCTGGCGCAGCGCCTGACGGCGCGGTCGCGCGCTTGCTGGCGCAGCGCCTGACGGCGCTGCAGCTCGTTCGTGAGCAATTCTTGCTCACTCTCTGAGCTCGAACGCCGCGTTCGCGGAACTAGAATCGGCGCTACCCGGCGCGGCCACGCCGGTTCGCTTGGCGCTCGATCGCGATGGCTCCTCTCATGCTCACCTCGCTGCTCGCTCTCTGCCTCGCTGCGTTCTCACCTGCGCTCGCGGATCCGCCGGAGGGCGAAGCGCCGACCTGGGCGCGCGACATCGCACCGCTCGTCTACCGCTCCTGCGCCGCGTGCCACCGGCCCGGCGAGGTCGCGCCCTTCGCGCTGCTGAGCTACGAGGACGTGAAGAAGCGCGCGAAGACGATCGTGCGCGTCACGGAGAGCCGGCACATGCCGCCGTGGCATCCGGTGGAAGGGCACGGCGAGTTCGCGGGCTCGCTGCGGCTGAAGCCCGAGGAGATCGCGCTCTTCAAGGCGTGGCTCGACGCCGATTGCCCGAGCGGTGAGCTCGCGAGCGCGCCGCCGGTGCCGGAGTTCACGGTGGGGTGGCAGCTCGGCGAGCCGGACCTCGTCGTCGAGATGCCGCGGGTGTATCAAGTGCCCGCAGGCGGCCCCGACATCTACCGCAACTTCGCGATCCCGCTCGGCCTCGACGAAGATCGCTGGGTCACCGCGATCGAAGTGCGACCGCAGTCGCGCGCGGTATTGCATCACGTGCTCTTCGACTTCGACGCGAGTGGACGCTCGCGCGCGCTCGACGGGCAGGACGGCCAGCCCGGCTGGAGCAGCATGGGTGGCGAAGGTGCCATGGCCGACACCGCAGGGCTCGGCGGCTGGGCCGTGGGCGGCCAGCCGCGGCACCTGCCGATGGGGCTCGCGCGGAAGCTGCCGAAGGGCGCCGATCTCGTGCTGCGCTCGCACTTCCATCCCACGGGCAAGGTCGAGGAGGAGCGCACGAAGCTCGGCCTCTACTTCGCGAAGGAGCCGCCGGAGCTGGAGATGCTCGGCTTGCAGCTCCCGCCCGCGTTCGGCATCGCCGCAGGCCTCGACGTCCCCGCGGGCGAGCAGCGCTTCGTGCTGCGCGACGCCTTCGTGCTGCCGACCGAGGCGCTCGCGGTCGAGATCGGCGGTCACGCGCACATGATCTGCCGCGAGATGCAGATGTGGGTGACGCCGCCCGGCGGCGAGCGGCGCTCGATCTTCTGGATCGACGACTGGGACTTCGACTGGCAGAACCGCTATGCCTACGCGGAGCCCATGAAGCTCGCGGCGGGCACGAAGATCGAAGCCGAGATCGTGTACGACAACTCGACTGACAACCCGAGCAATCCCTTCGACCCGCCGCAGCGCATCCGCTGGGGGCTCCAGTCCACCGACGAGATGGGCAGCCTCTCGCTCCTGCTCGTGCCGTTGAACGGCGCCGATGCGCGCGCGCTGCAGCGCGCGATCCGCGCGCATGGCCGCGAGCAGCTCGCGAAGGGCAGCGAGAACCTGCGCAGCAGCGTGCTCTCGCGCTTGAAGATGCTCGACCAGGATGGCGACGGAGCGATCGCCGAGGACGAGCTGCCGGAGCGCTTCCGCCGCCAAGCGGCGCGCCTCGACACGAACCGCGACGGCAAGATCGACTTCCAGGAGCTGGAAGCGGCCGAGGCCTTCCTCGGCGGCGCGCGCCGCGGGCGCGGCGAGCGACGCTCGGACGACGCACCGCAGCCGAAGAACGATGCACCGCCGACGGCGAAGAAAGGCCCGCTGCTCGAGGACCTCGAAGGCCGCGAGCAGGCGCCGCTCGAAGTGCGCGACGCGAAGGCGCACGTGCTCGTCTTCGCGCTGCCCGATTGCCCGATCGCGAACGCGTACGCGCCCGAGCTGCAAGCGCTGCAGCGCGACTACGCCGAGCGCGGCGTGCGCTTCTTCCTCGTGCACGTCGATCCCGACACGACGAAGGAGCGGGCCGCGGAGCATGCGCGGAGCTTCGCCATTCCGTTCCCGGTCCTGCGCGACACACGGCATGAGCTCGTGCGCGCCACGGGCGCCACGATCACACCGGAGGCCGCGGTGATCCTGCCGAGCGGAGAGCTCGCGTATCGCGGGCGCATCGACGATCTCTTCCGCGCGATCGGCAAGAAGCGCGAGCAGCCGACGCAGCGCGAGCTGCGAGCGGCGCTCGACGCCGTGCTCGCGGGGCAAACTCCCACGGTGACGCGGACCATCGCCGTGGGCTGCGATATCCCGCCGGCGGCGGGGGAGAAGCGCGAATGAGCACGTGCAGCGCGCGAGCCCTGCTCGCGCTCGCGCTGCTCGCTGGCGGCGCTCGCGCTCAGCTCGAGGCGACGCGCGTCGTCCTCGCCGATCAGGAAGGCGAATGCTGGCTCGCGCGCCGCGCGAGCTTGGCGCTGGTTCATCTCGACGGCCCGCTGGAGGAGCGCCGGCGCGAGCTCGGCGCGCTCTCCGAACACGGCGTCGCCGACAACTTGCTCTGCTTCGCGCCGCGCGAGCGCTCGACCGAGCAGCTCGCCGAGGCGTTCCGTACGCGCGCGACGGAAGCGGAGCGAGTGCGCTTGGCGGCATTCGCCGCGGGTGGGGCGATCGAGATGCAGATGCTGGAGGCGCTCGCCGCGCTCGAGCTCGCGCCGCCGCAGCTCGAGCTCGGCCCCGAGCTGCGCTGGCGCGAGTTGCCGGAGGGCGCGGTGCCATTGCTCGTGCTCGATGCAGAAGGGTCCTTGCGCGCCTGCTGGGCTGGTTCGTTCGCGTTTCGAACGATCGATGTCGAGGCGTTTCGCGCCGCGGGCGGCGCGGCGTTGCTCGAGCGCGCGAAGCCCGCGCCCTTCGATGTCGACAACGGCTGGGATTGGCACGTCGCGAGGCCGCTCGCGCTCGAAGCAGGTCGCTGCGCCGCGCGTCCCGCGCGCGGGCGAGCGCCGCGCGACGAAGCCGAGGAAGGTTCCCTCGCGCGCTTCCCTCGCGAGCGCGAGCCCTTCGAATGGCGCCTCGCGTGGCGTCAGCGCACGAAGCTCTGGTCCAGCGCCGACCTCGACTTCCCGAGCGGGCTCCCGAGCGGCCACGCCGTGAACGATCTCGCGCGAGCGCGCTACTTCCGCGGCGAGCGCCCGGCGGAGGAGGCGCGCCCCGCGTTCATCCTCCTGCATCACCTGCAGGAGAACTTCGCGCTGGAGGAGGCCGTCGCGCGCGCGCTCGCCGCGCGCGGCGTCGATGTCGCCATGGTCCTTCTGCCCTACTACGGACCGCGCCATCCCCCGCGCCGTGCGCTCTCCCACCTGGTCTTCGGGGCCGGCGAAGAAGGGCTCGCCAGGGTCGCCGCGCAGGCGCGGGCCGATGTCGCGCGCGTGCGCGACTGGCTCGCCTCACGTCCCGACGTTTCCGCCGTGCATCTCGGCGGCATCTCGCTCGGCGGCATCTTCGCCGCGCTGATCGGCGGTGTGGACGGCGACTGGCCGAAGCTCGCGCCGCTCCTCGCCGGAGGCGATCTCGCCGCGATCCTGCGCGCGGACTCTCGCGAAGCCCGCGGGATCCGGCGGGAGCTCGGGCGCGTCGGTCTGGAGCTCGAGGACGTGCTGCGCGCGTGGAGCGCTCTCGATCCGCTCGCCTTCGCGCCGCGCGTCGATCCTCGGACCGTGCTGATGGTGAACGCCGAGAGCGACGAAGTGATCCCGCGCGCGAGCACGCTCGCGCTGGCGCGCGCTCTGGGCGGCGCGGAGATCGCGTGGTTCGCGGGCGGGCACAAGAGCGTCGCGGTGGAGCTGCCGGCGATCCTCGCGCGGCTCGCGGAGTTCTTGCGCAACGATTGAGTAGGTGAGGCGCACGCGGCGCGTCTCACCTCACTTGCCGTCGCCGGAGCCCTTGCTCTTGTTCGATGACTGCTTGGCGTTCTCGAACTCGGTCGCGCTGATGTAGCCGAGACCGCGGAGGAGCTGAAGGGTCGTAGGGTCGAGCTCGGCCAGGTCGAGATGCTTGCGCTCGACTTCGTCGCCCGCGGCTTCGAGCACGGCAGAGGACCAGGTCCAAAGCAGCTCTTGGTGCTGTTCCAGAACCTTGGCAGCTTCGGGCTGCAAATCGCCAGAGGTCTCCAGCAGGTTCACCATCTCCTTGGGATCGGAGACGAGATCGAAGAGCTGGAAGGAGCGGCTGGCCCCGAGTTCCATGGAGCGGTTGCGCACGAGCTTGTAGCGCGCGCTGCGCAGCGCCTCGAAGTTCTTCTCGTCCAGATTCATCTCGGTGAAGACGAACCCGTTCTTCGGAGAGAGCGGGGGCGCAGTTCTCCACGGCGAGAGATCCGCACCTTGGAACTCGGGCGGCGAGTCCAGGCCCGCCGCGGCGAGGATGGTCGGCGCAATGTCCACCAGGCTCACCGGCTCCGAGATGATGCGCGCGTCGTTCGCCGTCATGCCGGGCCAGTGGATCAGCAGTGGCACGCGTACCTGCTCCTCGAACAGGTCGGTGCCATGGTCGCGAAATCCGTGGTCCCAGAGCCCCTCCCCGTGATCCGAGGTCACGACGATCATCGTGTCCTTGGCGAGATCCATGATCGCGGAGAGGTTGTGCAGGAGCTCACCGACCGCCGCATCGCAGTACTTCACTTCTCCTCGATAGAGGAATCGGATGCGCTCTTTGTCCATCTCGGTCAAAGCGTGGGACATCCGGTCCATCTCGAGGAGGTTCGTGCGCGAGCCCGACCAACGCCCCGCAGGCTCGGGCTCGTTGAGGAGCCCCGGGTGAGGCAGGTAGGGATCGTGTGGGTCGACGTAATGAGTGACCAGCATGACCGGACGGTCTCGATAGTTACCTTCGCTCTTCTGCTGTAGAGCCTTGAGTGCATGCCTGGTGATCGAATCGGCGGGGAACTTGAGGGCGTCCGGCGGATCTGATTCGTACTTGCGCTGCTCGTGGATGGGTGGTGTTCGATACCACATGAATCCTTGATCGAATCCCATGTCCCATCCGGCGTTGCCGTTGCCATAGATGCCGATGCACTTGTATCCACCTAGCCGCGCGAGCTCCTCCGCCAAGGTGACCGCATCTTCGGCGAGCAGGTCCTCCCGGGTGAGGCAGCCATTCGAAGTCGGATAGCGCGACGTATACATCGACGCGACGGATGCCCGCGTCCACGAAGAGGTCGCCATCGCGTTCTCGAAGACGATCGAATACTTGGCGATGCTGTCGAGGTTCGGCGTCAGACCGAGCGTGCTGCCATAGCAGCCGAGGTGATCCGCGCGCAGGGTGTCGATGATGATGAAGAGGATCGCTTTCGGGCGCTTCAGGCTCTTGCGCGGATCGGGGCGCTTCACGATGGCGAAGGGATAGGCCGCTGCCCCTGCCGGGGTCGCCGCTACCTCTTTGCTCGTCTCCGTCGACGTCGATCCCCTCTCGCAGCTCGCCATCGGCAGCATCGGCAAGAGCGAGAGACTCGCGGCGCCGAGCTGCCGCAGGCGGCGCATGGCGCGGGTCCACGAAACTGCCTGGGCCTGGCCCTCTGCGGGTGCGCTTTCCCGAGTGGGCAGCGCGCGAGAGCGGCAGGCCTCGAGGGACTGGAGGTCAACGGCAGTCGGCATGAAACGGTCCTGATTCTCGTGCTTCGCAGACCTCGAGGGTACCGCACGACGGCTCATCGTCGGCGGGTGTGTGCCAACCTGAGCCGTGCATTGTAGTGCTCTGCCGGGCCGGGGATGGGACGAAGACCACAAGTCGCTGGGCCGAGCTGGCCTCGCCACTCTTCCGGCTGGCCTCGTCCTTTATCCGGCGACGCGGTCTCGGCGTCGGCACGATCGCGACGCGGACCCTGAAGTGCCCTGGGTACCGAAAGTGCACGCGAGGTCTCGAGCCCTCCAACTCGAGGAGCGCCATCGTCCCGCAGCGCTCGGCGTCAGCGCACCGCGACCCCTTCCAGGTGCGCTTCGGGGTGCAGGGCTTCGACGAAGACCCTCGCTTTTGCCTGGGGCGCCGACTTCGCCGGCTCGACGGGCAACTTGATCTCGAACGCACCTTCGGCATTCGCGCGCGCGGTGTGGATGATCCGGCCCTCCAGGTGGAGCGCGACATCCACGGCACTCAGGGGCTGTCCGTTCCGATCGCGCACGGTGCCGACGATCTCGAGTTCGGGTCCCGGCGGCAGCGTCACCTCCTCGGTCCACTGCGACGGGAGCCGCTCATCTGCCACGACGCGGATGGATCGGAGCAGGACGCCGAGATCTCTCCCGTCCGCGGAGCCTTCGATCCACTCCGCGGCTCGTCTGGTGCGCTCGGGTTTCATGACCAGAACGCGGTCGCCGGGGCTTGCCTCCAGAACGACGCGCAGCAGATTCGCGCCTGGGCGCACAGGCAGCGCGGCCAGCTCGCGCCCGCTCTCCGCGAGGCGCAACACGTTGCCTTCCTGCCACGGCGGGACCTCGGGCAGATAGCAGTCGACCTCCAGCGTCGGCCGGAACCAAGGCGAGTGCAGCGGCAAGCGCGCGCGCGCCTCGATCCAGCCGTCGTCATGCACGTCCGGGAGCGCGGCGAGCTCCGCCGCGCCGTACGAGGACGGGAACTCCTGCGCGATCTGTCCGATGCTGCGCATCCATTCGAGGTTGTGCTTGGCCAGCACCTCGGCGCGAGTGCCCTTCTTGGCGCCCCGCGGCCCGTAGACCGCCGCGTCCTGCACGTGATTGAAGAGGAAGAGATCGTCGAGCTCGATCGCGCCCGCCGAGCTCGCCGTGAAAGAGAGCCGGCAGTTCGGATGGAACGGGAGCTCGGTACTGCGCTCGCTCCACTCGGGCGTCGGGGTCAGCGAGGTCTGTCCCGCTTCGATCCACTTGCCTTGCTCGAGGATCTCGTAGCGGACGAGCAGCGTGCCACCGTCCGGTGAGCGCACCAGGCCGCGCAACGTGTAGGGGATGTTCGGGCTATGTGCCCCCGGGTTCCAACCGGCGATCATCGTCTGCTGGATCGTCGCGCCCGGAGGCAAGACCGCGTATTGCTCGCGGCGCGCGGCGTCGCGGCGCACTTCGGTCACGCGATCGGCCGCCGCGGTCGAGCTCTCCCAACCCTCGAGCCCGATCTCGAAGGTCGAGTTGTAGATGACGTTGCCCTCGTAGGCATCGAGAGCCCAGACGCTGTAGCCCAAGCTCCGCTCTCGCAGGATGGGCAGCGACTTCTCGAGGAAGGCGGCGATCTCGCCCTCGCCGCCCAGCCGCGAGTTGTGCGCGAACGCCGGGGTGCTGTCGTCGAAGTTGAACTGGTCGAAGAACACGGGCTTGCCTTCGGCCTTCTCGTCGAAGAGATCGAGCAAGCGCACGAGGTTCTTCCTCACCGATTCGGCGGGAATGGGACCGCCATCGTTCTCCGCGTGCCAGAACGGCGCGAAATAGGCGCTGACCAGGGGATAGCCGTCCGCGAGCTTCCAAGTGCTGTGATGGTCGAACCACTCACGTCGACCATCGACTTCGATCGGCTCCGAATCGATGCGTACCTCGTAGCTCAGCGTCACGTCCTTGCTGCGCTCGCGCACACGCTTCGAGATCCGCGGCAGCACGACGTCGATGAGGCGCTCGTCGGCGAACGTGAGGAAGTCGCGGAACGGTGCGGTTCCGTAGGCCGGGATCGGGATCTCCTCCAGCGCACGGTAGTCCGCCTTCCATAGCCGGCTCCACTCCTCTGCGCTCTTGCTCGCGATCCACTCGCGGATGGCCGGCGTCTTGCGTGCGAACTCGAGCCGGGGCTGCGGTCCCTGCTGCGCATAGGAGAGCCACCCGACGGTGTCCTCCCAGGAGAAGAAGAGGCAGATGAGGTTGTCGAAGCGCTGCAGCCGTCGCGCCGTCTCGCCGAAGAGCTCGGCGTAGGCGTCGAGCTCCTTCTCGTCGAACAGCAGGTTCGGCACGAAGTAGCGCGCGCCGGCGACGCCTTCGGGGATGCTCTCGGGCGTACCCACGCGCAGAATCACGTAGAGCTGGTGATCCTGCGCGGCGGAGATCAACCGCTCGAGGCGCGCATAAGACTCCTCGGCGTAGCGAATCGGTTGGATCGAGGGCTGGAAGAGGCCCCAGGGCACGCTGCAGAGGATCGTGTTGAACTGCAGCGACTTGATGCGGCGCAAGTCGTCGCCGAGCTTCTCGAACTTCAGATTCGACCAGAAGTTGTAGTTCCAGCCCTCGCCCCAATAGTGCACGCCAGCGACGCGAAAGCCCGGCGTCTTCAGGGCCTCGACTCCGCGCGGGAAGAAGTCCGAGCGGCCCGCGAGCTCGATCGGCGGCGCCTGGAAGATCTGCGCCTCGGAGTGGCTGCTCCGGCCCCAGGGATTGCGGTAGATCGCGAGCGCTGCGATCGCGCCGACGAACACGATAGGGGCCAGGAAGCGGAAGACTCGAGAGCCGGACATGGACGACGACCTGGATGGGGGGCGATTGAGGAGACCGAGAGGGTACTCCTCGCGGTGAGGTTCAGTGCAAGGCTTCCTTGGAGCATCGGCTGCTCGGCTCCCGCGGCGGGAGTCTCGAGCCAGGTTCAGGTGGTATCGGCGCCGGGCCGAATCCGCCGATGGGGAAGGGCGGAGCATGTGATGGCTCGATTCTCGCCCCACGAGAACCGCGCGAGGGCGGCGGCGTCTCGCGCGCGCCCAGCTTCAGAGAATTCACTCATGCGCCACTTCTCTCTCGTGCTGCTCTCCTTCTCGTTGGCGACTCCAGCGCGTCCTCAGGATCCACCGCCGAACCTCGTGCGGCGTTCCACCTCGACCCCGGGAGTCGAGGTGTTGCTCGACCTCGCCCCCCAGCGCCTGCACCTCGATATCCCCGAGGAGCGCGGGGTGGGTCGCGTCGCGGGCGCGGCCGAAGAGCAGATCGCGCCGCGCCGGACCGAGCTCCCTTCGACGCGGCAGGGCTTCGTTTCGGCGGCCGAGCTGGGCCTGGTCGCGAAGCGCTTCGACGATGGTCTCCTCGCCGCGGTGGAGCGCGCCGCTGATGTCGGAGCGGGTGAGTTCCCGGGGATCTCGCAGACGTTGACTGCTTGGGCCGCGCGAAGCACCGAAGTGAGCGGAGGGGATCGCGAAGCGGGCTATGCGATCTTGCTGGCCGCCCAGGCGCTCGGAGCGAAGCTGGTACCCGCGACGCCGACGGCCGAGGCCGCGCGCGAAGCGACTTGGAAGAGCTTCCTCGCCGACGAAGCGCGCTCGAAGCCGCTCGGCTTCTACACCTGGAGCGGGGCGCTCGAGCGCATCTTCCGCCGCGACCGCCTGCTGCAGGAGCGCTGCTCCGCCAGCGAGCTCGAACGCGTGTTGTCCGCGCTCCGCGGCGATGCCGAGCTCCGTGCGCGCTACGAGCGCTGGCTCGCGCTCGCAGGTCAAATGACGAATGGCTTCGCGGCGCTCGATCTCGCGCGCGTGCTCGCCGGGGAAGCGATCCCTCGCGACGGTGCGGCGATCTTGCCGCCGTCGCGCTCCTTCGAAGGCGACCTGGTGAAGCGTCTCTACGGGGCGAGCCCGATCCCGCCGGGGTTCGAGCTGGCTCAGGCGTTGGTCGACGGCGTACGCGGCGGAACGCTCTCGCTCGCTCCGCGCGCGAGCTCGGGTTGGTACGACCACATCGCCTACTCCCTGGAGCCGCTCGCCGCACCCGAGCGCATGCCGGAGGCGGCGCGCCTCGAGCTCAGCGAGCGCTATCGCGCGGAGCTCGTCGGTCTCTTGAAGGGCCTCCTCGCCCTCGCTCGCGAGACGCACGTGAAGCAGCTCGAGATCCCCACGGTCGGCTCGGCGATGCCGCGCTTCCAGGCCATCGTGCGGCCGGAACTGCGCGTCGAGCCATTGCCCACGCATTACCTCCGCCGCGCGCGCGCCTACGAATTCTTAGAGCGCGTCTTGGTGAACGCGTTCGGAGCCGAGGCGCTCGCCGCGCGTCGCGTGCTCCGCGAAGGCGAAGTCGAAGGCGAGTCGATCGCCGAAGCACTCGCCGCTCAGCGCCGGCTCTTCCTCGGTGCGGCCCTCTGCGCTTCCGAAGATCTCGGCCTCGCTCCCCGCGCGCTCGATGCGGAGCTCGTCGACGATCCGGCCGCGCGCGCTGCCTTCCTCGAGTGGAGCGAGCGGCGTCAGAGCGACCCCGAGCTAGGGGCCGACGTGCGCATGATGGTGCCGATCTTCTACGACGTGGAACGGCGCCGCACGAAGGTCTGGGTCGTGCTCGGATGGACGCGCAAGCCGCTCCTCGTCACCTTCGCGGTGCCGCCGCACGTGCGCCTTGTCGGCGAGGCTGTCGCGAGCGAGGAGGTGGACCTCGAGTTCCGGAGCTCGTCGTACGATCTCGCCTATCCCGTCACCGCCGAGGTCTACGTGCAGCGCTTGCTCGATCGCGCCGAGCTGCGCGCGCTCTGCGACCGCGAGAAGACCCAGCAGAAGATCCTGCAAGCGCTGGCGTCCCTGCGCTAGCCGGCCTGGACCGCTTCCGCCGGCTTTTGACCGAGAGAGGTGAGGGACGTATCCTGCTGCGCTTTCTTTAGACCCGCGCGACCCCTCTCGGAGAAGCTCCCGTGACCCAGCCTCTGCGCGTCGCCGTGACCGGCGCGGCCGGCAACATCTCCTACTCCCTGCTCTTCCGCCTCGCCGCCGGCGACTGCTACGGCAGCAACCAGCCGGTGATCCTCCAGCTCTTGGAGATCCCGCCGGCGATGAAGGCGTTGGAAGGCGTCGTGATGGAGCTGCAGGACTGCGCGTTCCCGCTGCTCGCCGGCATCGAGACCTCCGATGATCCGAAGGTCGCGTTCCGCGGCGCGAACCAGATCTTCCTGGTCGGCTCGCGCCCGCGCACGAAGGGCATGGAGCGCAACGAGCTGATCGCGGTGAACGGCCCGATCTTCGTGGGCCAGGGCCGCGCGATCCAGGAGCACGCCGCGAAGGACGTGTTCGTCATCACGGTCGGCAATCCGTGCAACACGAACGCCTTCATCGCGATGAAGAACGCGCCCGAGGTGCCGCGCTCGCGCTTCACCGCGATGACGCGCCTCGATCAGAACCGCGCCGTGGCGCAGCTCGCGCTGAAGACCGGCAAGCCGGTGACCGCGGTCGAGAACCTGATCATCTACGGCAACCACTCCTCGACCATGTTCCCCGACTTCGCGAACGCGAAGGTCGCGGGAGCGAGCGCGGTGCAAGCGGTCGGTGATGCCGCTTGGCTGCAAGGGCCGTATCTGAAGACGATCCAGCAGCGCGGTGCCGCGATCATCGAAGCGCGCGGCGCATCGTCGGCGGCCTCGGCCGCGGCGGCCGCGATCGATCACATGCGCGACGCTTGGTTCGGCACCGGCGATCGCTGCGTATCGATGGCGGTCCCGTCCGACGGCAGCTACGGCATCCCCGATGGCACGATGTTCTCGTTCCCCGTGCGCTGCAAGGGGAAGGGCCAGTGGGAGATCGTGAAGGGCGCCTCGCACGATGCCTTCGCCAAGGCCAAGATCGCCGAGACCTTGAAGGAGCTGCAGGACGAAGCCGCCGTCGTGAAGGATCTCTGCAAGTAGACGCGTCGAGCGGAACGATCGGAGGCTCGGAGATGCAGGGCATCTCCGAGCCTCCGATCGTTTCACGAGCATGTCTCGATTCCTGAACGAGCGGCTCGCTCGGCGTCGCCTTCGACTCGTCAGCGGCGCAGCACGACGATCCCGCTGGCCGCGAGGGTCAGCAGCGCGGGATCGGCGAAGACCGGCGGATCGACGGGCGCTTGGCGCCGCAGCCCGTGCACGCGCGTCGCCGCGCCGGCGAAGACGAGGAGATGACGCCCCTTGGCGTCGAGGGCGCCCGCGAGCGGCGTATCGAGCTGGGCGAGAGCGGTCCGCGTGCCCGTGCGGAGGTCGATGGCTTCGAGCGCCCCGGGACCTCCGCCGTAGAGCGTGCGACCATTGCGTGAGATTCCGAAGAGATGGGTCGCGCTCGCCGTGGACGCGATCAGCGTCGGCGCGAGCGGCGCTCCGCTCGTCGTGTCGATCGCGAAGCGGGCGTAGGTCCCGCTGCGCAAGTCGTTCGCGACCAGCGTGCGCGCGCGGCGATCGAGCCGCAGCTCGCTCGGGGCCTCGAGACCTGCGAACGAGAAGGGCGAGTTCGCGAGCGCGGTGGGAGTGCCGCTCGCCGCGTCGAGCGCGAACGCGTGGATCGCGCCGTCGAGCGGCTGCGCGACGTAGAGCCGTCCGCCTCCGAGTGCCAGGCTCGCCGCGCCGCCGGAGGTTCCGAGCGGCAGCGCCGTTCCAGTCCACTGCGCGCTGCCCGCCGTGCGATCGATGCGCGCGTGACGCAGCACGCCGTTCGTGCGATCCGCGGCATAGAGCTCGAGCACGCTCGCACGCGGGCGCTCGAGGAGGGCGAGCCCCGTTACCGCTCCGGTTCCGTCCAGCGCCTGCGCGAACGCGCGGGCGAGGCGGCCATCGACGCCGCGCGAGAAGAGCTCGACGCCGGCGCCGGTCGCGGCTGCGAAGAGCGTTCCGTCCGCGGTCGTCACCAGCGTGCCGCAACCCGCTTCGCACTCGGTCGCGCCACCGAGGAGCTCGAGGGCGGGCAGCACTTCGGCGAGCGCGCCGCTGCGCGCATCGAAGGCGAACGAGCGCAGCTCTCCGGCGCTGCCGTCGTGCACGAACACCGTCGGTGTCTGCGCGAAGGCGAACGGCGCGGCAGCGAACGCGAGCAGGAAGAGCGCGGGCAGGATGCGCCTCGGGCCGGGGGCGATCCGTTGCATGGGGGAAGGCGGGGTAGGGCGTCGGGGTTGCTGAGGGAGCACCCATGCTATCTTGCCGCGCCCGCAACCTACGGGACGGCATGTCGCACATCGCTCGCCTCGGGATCTCCGCCTGCCTGCTCGGTGAGCGCGTGCGTTGGGACGGGGGACAGAAGCGCGACGAGGGCCTGCTGCTCGCCTGCGCCGGGCGCGTCGAGTGGGTGCCCGTCTGCCCGGAGCGCGAGCTCGGGCTCGGCGTGCCGCGGGAGCCGATCCACTTGCGCGCCGGGAGCGCCGGTGTTCGGCTCGTCGGCGCGGAGAGCGGGCGCGAGCACGGAGCGGCCATGGCGGCCTTCGCGACAAGGCGTTCGCGCGAGCTCGCCGCGGCCGATCTCGATGGCTTCGTGCTGAAGTCCCGCTCACCGAGCTGCGGCCTGGAAGCTCTGCCGGTGTACGACGAGCGCGGTGCGCGCGTCCTCTCCGAGGACGGCGTCGGCCGCTTCGCCGAGATCCTGCGGCGCGAGCTGCCGGAGATCGTCTGCGCCGAAGAGCGGCATCTCCAAGCTCCCGACCGCCGCGAGGCGTTCCTCGCGCGCGCCGCGGCGCTGCGCCGCGGGAAGCGCTTCTTCGCGGCGAGCTGGTCCATCGTGGAGCTGCGAGAGTTTCTCCGCGCGGAGGGGCCGCTGCTCGACGCGTTCGATCCGCGCGCCGGCGCGGAGCTCGAGGAGCTCCTCGCGGCTGCGGACGGCTCGGACGCTCTGGCGCGCTCGATCCGAGCGCGCTTCGCGCGCGCGCTCACCCTCGGCGATCCCACCGCGCCTCCGCGTTGAACGCGTCGCTCCGCCGACGATGGCGCGCGGAGCTCGCTCCGCGGTTCAGCTCGGAGGCAGTTGCGGCGCCGCGGCGGGATGCAGTCGCAGCCAGCGGATGCGGCGGTGCGTGACGTCGAGGACCTCGAGGCGTCGACCGTCCTCGAACACGAAGCTCGCGCCGTTCTCCGGGATATGCCCGTGATGGGCGAGGAAGAGTCCGGCGAGCGTCGTCCAGTTGCCTTCCTGCGGCAGCGGGGGCTCGACCAAGCGGTTCACCTCGCGCATCGGCGCGCGCCCTTGGATGCGATAGCTGCCACCGGGTTCGGAGACGACCTCCGCTTCGCCGCCGCGCGCGTGCTCGTCGAAGATCTCACCGACCAGCTCCTCGACCAGGTCCTCCAAGGTCAGGATGCCGGACATGCCGCCTTGCTCGTCGACCACGATCACGAGCGGCATGCGGCGCGAGCGCATGTCGTGGAGCACATCGATCGCGCGCGCGGTCTCGGGCACGAACACCGCGGGGCGGAGCAAGTCCTCGAGCACGATGAGATCGCGCTCCCAGGCCATCCCGATGAAGTCGCGGATGCTGACATAGCCCACGATGTTGTCGATGCTGCCGTCGTAGACCGGCAGGCGCGAGTGCACGTTCTCCAGGACGAGGCGCGAGATCTCGTCGGTGCTCGCGCGGCGGGGCAGCATCACGACCTCGGTGCGCGGGACCATCACGTCCTCGGCGCGGAGCTCCGCGAACTCGAGCGCGCGCGTGGTCATGTCGGCGACGCGCGGGGGCAAGGCGCCCGCGCGGCTCGACTCCTCGATCAGGTGGGCCAGCTCGCCCGCGGTGTGATGCGCCTCGAGGAAGTTCGTGCGGTCGCCGAAGGGCCGCAGCAGCAGGTTCGAGGTGAACGTGAGGATCTGTACCAGCGGTGCCGTGATCCGGGACAGGACCTGCAGCGGCGGGGAGACGAGCAGCGCGTAGCGTTCGGAGGCGTGCAGCGCGAGCGACTTCGGCACCAGCTCGCCGAGCACGATCGAGAGGAAGGTGATGCCGAGCACGACGATCGCGATCGACAGCTCGCCGCTGCTCTCGCCGATCCAAGGCAGCGGCTCCAGCAGGGGCTCGAGCTGCGTCGCGATGGAGGAGCCGCCGTACGCCGCGGCGCTCGCGCCGATCAGCGAGATGCCGACCTGGATCGTCGCGAGGAAGCGCTCGGGGTGCGCGCGCAGGGCGAGCACCGAGAGGACGCCGAGCTTGCGCTCCGCCTTCAGCTCCTGGAGCCGCGACGCTCGCAGCGAGACGAGCGCGATCTCCGCACCGGAGAAGACGCCGTTCAGGAGCACGAGGGCGACGATGATCAGGCAGTCTGCGAGCAAGAGGTCGGCCTCGGGTCTCCCGGGGCCCGACAGCATGCTCGATCGCTCGGCGCGCTTCCAGTCGCCCCGCGGCACGGGGCTTGCCAGCGCGCGCTGCAGCGGAGACGCTCACGCCCGCGGCGAGGGATCCCCGGGCCGCTCCCATGGCCATCGCGCTCCGCATCCTGCCCTGGCTCGAGCCTCCCCTGCGCTCGGCGTGCGCCCGCTTGATCGACGCGGCCCCGCGCGGCGCGCTGGGCGCCATCGATCTGCGTTCCACCCTGGTCGTGCTGCCGGGCTCGCGCGCGGCGCGTCGGCTGCTCGAGTTGCTCGTCGATGCCGCCGCCGAGCGCGGCGTGCGGCTCGTACCGCCGCGCTTCGCGACGCCGGGGACGCTCGCGCTCGAGCTCTGCGGAGAAGTCTCCCTGCGCGGGGCCGCCACGCGTCTCGAAGCGCAGCTCGCGTGGCTCTTGGCGCTGCGCGGCGCGAACCCGCGCGCGCTGCGCGACGCGTTCGGCGCGCGGATCGCCGAGCACCGCACGGACCTCGCCGGGAGCGCCGGTTGGGCGCTCGCGCAAGAACTCGAGCAACTCGGGGCCGAGCTCGGCTGGGGGCTGATCGAGCGCGATGCGGTCCTCCGGGCCGTCGCCGACGAGCCGGTGGCCGATGCGTGGCGCGCGTGGTTCGAGATCGAGCAGAGCGCGACGGAGCTGCTCGCGCGCGCGGGCCTGCGCTTCGAAGCCGACGCGCTGCGCGAGCACCTCGATCGCGAAGTGTCCCCGCACGCGTCGCTCGAGAGGGTGATCGCGATCGCGATCGCGGAGTGGAGCCCGCTCGCGCGCCGCGCCTTGGAGCGCTCTCCCGTCGCCGTCGAGCTCTGGATCCACGCGCGCGAGAGCGATCGCGCGCACTTCGACGCCTGCGGTGCTCCGCACGCCGAACCGTGGGCCACGCGCGCGCTGCCGCTGCCGGAGGAACGACTGTGGATCGCCGATCAGCCCGCGGATCAGGCCGCCGCCGTCGTCGGCGTGCTGCGTGAAGCCGCGCCGGGTGCGGCGCTCGACGAAGTGGCGTTCGGTGTGCTCGATCCCGCCCTCGCTCCGTTCCTCGTGCACGAGCTCGCGGGGCACGAGCTCGAAGCGCGCGATGCGGCGGGGCTCCTCGTCGAACGCAGCGCTCCGCACACGCTGCTCTCCTGCCTCGGCACCTGGCGCGAGACGCGCAGCTTCGCCGCTCTCGCGCGTCTCGCGCGTCATCCGCACGCCGCGCGCGCGCTAGGCGTGGAAGGAGAACGCGCCGAGGAGGTCGCTCGCCTCTCGATCGCTCTCGATCGCCACTGGCGTGCACATCTGCAGACGGCGTGTGGCGTTCACGGCTGGATCGATGGCGCGGACGAGCGCGAGACGCGCGCGAGCCAGTCGCTCGCGCGAGCGACCGAGGCATTGGACCAACGCCTCGCGGTGCTGGGCGACGAGCGACGAGCTCTGCCGCAGTGGTGTGGCGCGCTGCGCGAGTTGCTGCTCGCGCTCTACGGGGCCGACGAGGAGCACGAGCACGAGACGCGGATCGCGCTCGAGCGCTTGGCCGCAGGGCTCGCGGAGCTCGCCGACTTGCCCGCGGGGCTCGCGCCGGAAGCGAGCGGCAGCGAAGCGCTCGCGGCTTGGCTCGCGGGAGTCGCGCGCACGGCCGCGATCCCGCCGCCGCCGCGCGAGCGCGCCCTCGATCTCCTCGGCGTGCTCGAGCTGCACCTCGAGGACGCGCCCGTGCTCGTCCTCGCGGGTGGGAACGAAGGGCGCTTCCCCACCTCGCGCTACGCCGATCGTTGGCTGCCCGATGCGCTTCGCCGTCGCTTGGGTTTGGCCGACGCGCGGCAGCGCGCGGCGCGCGATACCTATCTGCTCGACGCGATGCTCGCGCCGCGGCGCGCGTGGCGCATCGTCTGCGGCCGGCGCAGCGTGGAGGACGATGCGCTGCTGCCGAGCCGGCTCCTGCTGCGGGCACCGGCGGAGGAGCTCGGTGCGCGCATCGTGCGCACCTTGGAGCGGACACCGTACGCTCGTCCGCCCGGCATCGGAGCGCGCGGTGCGCGCGCCGGTGGTTCGAATCTCACCATCCCGCGTCCGAAGCCGCTCGACGAGGCGCAGCGGAAGCACCTCCAGACGCTGCCGGTCAGCGCCTTTCGCGCGTATCTCGCGTGCCCATATCGCTTCTATCTGCGCTACGCCCTCGGGCTCGAGCCGCTCGACGATCGCCTCGCCGAGCTCGATCCGCGGCTCTTCGGCAATCTCGCGCACGAGGTCCTCCAGGCCTTCGGCGACAGCGAGGTGCGCACGTCGCGCGACGAGGAACGCGTGCGCACGTGGCTCCACGCGAGTCTCGAGCAGCGCGCGCGCGTGCACTTCGGTCCCCAGCCGCTCATCGCGGTGACGGTGCAGCTCGACATGCTGCGGAAGCGCTTGGACAGCTTCGCGCGCTGGCAAGTGGAGTGGGCGGAGGCGGGGTGGCGCATCGTGGCCGTCGAGCGCGAAGCGCGCAGCACGCTCGAGACGAGCGCGGGCCCCATCGCGATCCGCGGCCGCATCGATCGCCTCGACGCGCGCGGGGACGAGCTCTGCGTGCTCGACTACAAGACCGGTGAGCGCACGCTCGGCGTGGAGGCGGCGCATCGCGAGCGCGATGGCGACCAGAAGCGCTGGGTCGATCTGCAGCTCCCGCTCTATCACCGCTTCGCGCGCGAGCAGCTCGCGAGCGAGGGGCTGCGCGGACCGGTGCAGCTCGGGTTCCTGCGCTTGCCGAGGAAGCTCGCCGAGACGGGCGTAGACCTCGCGACGTGGACCGAGGTCGAGCTCGCCGAAGCCGAGGCCGAAGCCGTGCGCATCGCCGAGGCGATCCGAGCGGAGCGCTTCTGGCCGCCGAATCCCGACTTCCCGCTCGCGAACGACGACTTCGCCGCGCTCTGTCAGCGGCGGAACGTCCTGCTCCCCTTCGACGACGAGAGCGAAGTCGAAGGCGAAACGGAGGACGCATGAGCACGCCGACGAGAGCCGCGCATCTCTCCATCCGCGCCTCGGCCGGATCGGGGAAGACCTTCCAGCTCTCGACGCGCTTCCTCGCGCTGCTCGCGCGCGGCGTGCTCCCCGAGCGCGTGCTCGCGACGACGTTCACGCGGAAGGCTGCCGCGGAGATCGCCGAGCGCGTGCTGCTGCGCCTCGCGCGCGCGGCGCGAGAGGAGTCCTCGGCGCGCCGCCTCGCGAGCGAGATCGGCGCGAGCGAGGGGCGCGCCGTCGAGATCGATCTCGCGCGAGCGCGCGAGCTGCTCGCCGCGCTCCTCGAAGCGCTGCCGCGTTGGCGCGTGGCGACGATGGACTCCTTCTTCCAGAGCATCGCGCGCACGGAGAGCTACGCCCTCGGGCTCGCTCCAGAGTGGCGCCTCGTCGACGAAGCCGAAGATGCCGAGCTCCGCGAAGAGGCCGCGCGCGAGGCGCTCGCGGCGCGCGGCGCGGGTGCCGCCGAGCTGCTGACGAGCTTGCTCGGCGTGGCGGACGAAGCCCGCCTCCGCGTGGGCGAGAGCCTCTTCCGCCTCGTGCGCGATCTCTTCGCCGCGCATCGCGAGCTCGGTCCCGCGGTGTGGAACCTCTTGCCCGATCTACCGCCGACCAGCGCGGAGGAGTTCGCCTCGACGCTGCGCCCGCTCGCCGAAGCGCAGGTGCCGCGCACGAAGAGCGGCACGCCGAACAAGAACTGGGAGCGCGCGCTGCCGAACGCCGTGGAGAGCGCTCTCGCGGAGGACTGGATCGCGTTCTCCGCGAACGGCATCGTGAAGAAGGTCTGGGAAGGCGAGACGCGCTTCTCGCTGGTCGAGATCCCGCCCGAGATCGTCGAGGCCATCCAGCAGTTGGGGATCTGCGCGATGCGGCGGCTCCTCGCGCGTCACGCCGAGCGCATGAAGCGCCTCCGCGAGTTCCTCGGCGCGTTCGAGACGCGCTACGAGGAGCTGCAGCGCACGCGCGCCGCGACGACCTTCGAGGATCTCACCGCGCGCCTCGGTCGCGCCGCGGCGCGGGGCCTCGGCGAAGAGCTCTGGTTCCGCCTCGACGCGCGCATCGGACACCTGCTGCTCGACGAGTTCCAAGACACCTCGATCGCGCAGTGGCGCGTGCTGGCGCCGCTCGCCGAGGAGATCCTCGCCACCGGCGATGGCTCGCGCAGCTTCTTCTGCGTCGGCGACGTGAAGCAGGCGATCTATGGCTGGCGCGGCGGCTCCGCGGTGCTCTTCGATCGCCTGGAGGAGGACTACGGCGGGCAGCTCGAGCGCGCGAGCCTCGCGCGCAGCTATCGCTCCGCACCGGCCGTGATCGAGCTCGTGAACCGCCTCTTCGGCGACGCCGTGGAGAACCCGGTGCTGGACGAGCAAGTGCATCGACCTGCCGTCCTGCGCTGGAGCGCAGGCTTCGAGCGGCACGTCGCGGCGAAGGAGGCGCTCGGCGGAGAGGTGCGCCTGCACGTGCTGCGCGAAGCCGAAGAGCGCGAGAGCGGGAGCGGCGCGCGGAGCGGGCGCGCGGCGGAGACGATCGCGCGCTGCGTCGAGATCGCGCGCGAGACGCTTCGCACGCAGCCCGGCGCGTCGATCGGCGTGCTCGTGCGGCGCAATCGCTCGATCCCGACGCTGCTGGTGGCGCTGCGCGCGGCGCTCGAGGTGCCGATCAGCGCCGAGGGGGGGAACCCGCTCACCGACTCGCCGGCCGTCGAGCTCGTACTGGCGCTGCTCTCGCTCGCCGATCATCCGGGCGATTCGCGGCATCGCTTCCACATCGCGAGCTCGCCGCTCGGCGCGCACTTCGGCTTCGTCGATGCGCGCGATGAGCGTTCCGCACTCCATCTCGCGCAGCGCGTGCGCGAGGCGCTCGCGCGCGGCGGCGCCAGCGCGTTCGTCGCGCGCTGCGTCCGCGCGCTCGCCGACGAGCTCGGCGAGCGCGATCTCCTGCGCGCGCAGCAGCTCGTCCGGCTCACCTGCGCCTTCGAGCAACGTTCCCCGCTCCTGCGCGCGGGTGAGCTCGTGCGCCGGATCGAACGCGCGCGGGTCGAGGATCGCGTCGCCGCTTCGGTGCGCGTGATGACGGTGCATCAGGCGAAGGGGCTCGAGTTCGACGTCGTGATCCTGCCCGAGCTCGAGACGCGGCTCGAAGGGCAACGCCCGCCGACCTGGCATCAGCGCACCGATCCGCGTGACGCCGGCCTCGGTCTCGGCGTCTGCCAGCACTTCCGGAAGGAGCTGCATCCGCTCCTGCCGCAGCTCGAGCTGCTCGAGCTCGAGCGCAAGCACGCCCAAGTCGTGGAGTCGCTCTGCGTGCTCTACGTCGCGGTGACGCGCGCGCGCCACGCGCTGCACTTCGTGTTCGGCCCGGAATCGAAGCCCGAGCGCGAGGCGACACCCAACGCGGCGGGCTTCGTGCGCGCGGCCCTCGGTCTGGCGGAGCCGTTCGCGGCCGATGCGGATCTGCTCTTGACCGGTGCCCCCGGGTGGACGCTCGAGCAGGCGGCGGAAGCACCCGCGCCGCCGAGCCTGGATCTCGCGCTCACGCTCGCGCCGCAAAGGGCGCGCGCCACGCGGCGTGCGCCATCGGCGGCGGAGAGCGGCGCGCGCTTCGAGCTCGCGCGCCTCTTGCGCTTCGAAGCCGAGGAGGCGCGCTCGTCGGGGCGCGCGTGGCATTCCCTCTTCGAGCAACTTGGCTGGATCGAAGAGGGCGAGCCGCAGGAAGCGCTGTTGCGCGCGGCTCTCGCGCGCTCCGGCTTCGAAGGTCCGTCGGGCGAAGCCTTGCTCGCCGCGTGGCGCGGAGCGCTCGGCGACGAGACCGTGCGCACGGCGCTCTCTCGCGCGCGCTACGCGCCCGAGCGCGACCTCGTGCTGCTGCGCGAAGAGCTGTTCGCGGTGCGCTCCGGGGACGAGCTCTGGACCGGGCGCTTCGATCGCGTCGTGCTCGCGCTGCGCGAGGGACGCGTCGCCTCCGCCGAGGTCCTGGACTTCAAGACGGAGAGCTTCGATGCGAAGGACGAGGCCGCGCTCGAAGCGCGCGCTCTCGCGCATGCGCCGCAGCTCGAAGGCTATCGGCGTGCCGCGGCCGCGCTGTTCGAGCTGCCCGCGGAGTCCGTGCGCGTCGCGCTGCTCTTCCCCCGCGTCGGGCGCCTCTGGGAGCTGCCCTGATTCGCGGGGCGATCTTCGCGTAGCAAGTGCTTGCGCTGCTCCTCGGCGGCGATCGAAGTTCGGTGGCCGACATGCTAGTGGGGCGGGGGCGCAGCCCCGCTAGATCGCTGGCTGGTGCATCGGCTGAGTCCGTCGGCATGATCGTGGGCTCAACGGTTCACGCCGCTGAGGCCGGAGTCGTCGACGCGAGAACGACGCGCGAACTCGTGACGCGCGCGAACGTTCGAACGCGAGTACCGCGACGACCGCTCCGCCAGCCCTCCGGCGAAGCATGCGCCGCGCCCGCCGCGCGTGAACGAGGTCGAATGACATCGAGCGTCGGAGCGTGCTCGATGTCGCATGCGACTCGAGAGCGAGCGCGGCGGTCACGTCGCTTGCGTCGCCTCCGGATGCGGCTCCGCTACGTCGATAGACAGCGTGCGACGTTTCGGAGCCCGCGGGAGGCGGGGGCTCCGAAACTCATGCTACGGGAGAGATCGGACGTCGACGCGAGAACCGCGTCGAGAGACATCGGTTCGTCGCCCGCGCGGCGGTAGGGCGACAGCGCGGCTCATCTGCACAGCTGAGATCGGGCTGCGAACAACGTCGCTCTATCAAGATTCCGACTTTGTATGAAACCATACACGATTCCTCTGCGTTCTACATGCTGGAACGAAACCGGGGAAGGCGACGCGCACCGAGGCAGAGGAAGACGCATGCGTCGCAAGGATCATCAGCTCGAGTTCGACTTTCGTCAGCACGGCGGCAAGCGGAAGGGCGCGGGACGGAAGCCGAAGAACGCCGAAGCCGGCATGCCACACCGTCAGCGCTCGGCGAAGAAGCGCGGCGAGCCGCTGCTCATCACCGTGCGCCTTGCCGATGGCCTCCCCTCGCTGCGCCGCGGTGGCGCGTTGAAGCTCGTGCTCGCCGCGCTGAGTGCGAGCAGCGATCGGCACGGGATGCGGGTCATTCACTACACCGTGCAAGGTAATCACTTGCACTTCCTGGTCGAAGCCGACGATCGAGAGTGCGTCGCGCGTGCCATGAACGCGCTGCTGAGTCCGCTCGCGCGCGCACTCAACAAGCTCTGGGGCCGACGCGGCAAGGTATTCCCCGAGCGCTATCACGACGAGGTGATCTCGACGCCCACGCAGGCTCGCAATGCGCTGCGCTACGTGCTGCAGAACGGCAAGAAGCACGGCGTCGTGGCGCAATCGTCGATCGACCTCTGCTCGAGCGCGCCCGTGTTCGATGGTTGGATGGCGCGCCCGTCGATCGCCGCGATCCGAGCCGCGCCGGTGGTGGCTGCCGTTGCGCCCGCCTCGACTTGGCTGCTCACCACCGGCTGGCGCCGCCACGGCCTGCTCGACATTCGCGAGATGCCGCACACCAAACAGGCTGGACGTCCGCGACAGAACCTCGCGCAATCAAGTCGCGGACGCGCCCGCTGAACCGCACCGCACTGCCGCCGCGCGGGCGTGGAACCCCGTGTCCATCGACGTCGTTCTCGGGTCGACGTCCGATCGTCCCCATGAGCATGAGTTTCGGAGCCCCCGCCTCCAGCGGGCTCCGAAACGGCGCACGTCTTCTATCGACGAAGCGAAGCCGCGCCCGAAGGCGCAGCAAGTGACGTGAACGACGCGCGACGTTCCGCGTTTCTCGCTCGCGCAGCCCACGCATCAACTCGCGAACGCCACCGACGTGGTTCGCGCGCGTCGGGCGCGGCGCTTGCTTCGCCGTAGGGCCGGGCGGAGCGCCTGCGCGGTCTTGCGCTCGAACGGCTCTCGCTCCTCGCATCTTGCTTTCACGAGCGCTCCTAGTCGCTCGGATGCGCAGCGAGATCGAGCCGTCCTTGGGTTCGAGATACTCTGCGCGGGAGAAGGTCGGGCTCGAATCACCCACCGCGCGGATGCTACCCTGCGGGCGGAGACCCTTCGTCATGTCGAGTGCCGTTCCTGCATCCGCCGAGCCCGATCGTCTCGCCGCGATCGACCTGGGTTCGAACTCGTTCCACATGGTGATCGCGCGCGTGGTCGGCGGCGAGCCGGTCATGCTCGATCGTCTGCGCGAGCAGATCCAGCTCGCCGCGGGGCTGGAGCCGAACGGCCACCTGAGCGAGGACTACGCGGCGCGCGCGCTGGAGTGCTTGCAGCGCTTCGGCGAGCGGCTGCGCGGGTTCCCGGCGGCGCAAGTGCGCGCGGTGGGCACCTCGACGCTGCGCCGCATCTCCGACGGCCGCGCGTTCCTCCGCCGCGCGGAGGCGGCGCTCGGGCATCACATCGAGGTGATCCCGGGGACGGAAGAAGCGCGCCTCATCTACCTCGGGGTCGCGCACACGCTCGCCGACGACGGCGAGAGCCGCCTGGTCGTCGACATCGGCGGCGGCAGCACCGAGTGCATCCTCGGTCGGCGCTTCGAGGCCTACGAGCGCCACAGCTTGCACATGGGCTGCGTCGAGTGGTCGAAGCGCTACTTCGCGAGCGGCGAGATCTCGCGCGCGGCCTTCGAGCGCGCGACGACCGCGGCGCGGCTCGAGCTGCGCTCGGTCGAGCGTCGCTTGCGAACCCTCGGCTGGCAGCAGGCGGTCGGCTCCTCCGGCACGATCCGCGCCCTCGGCGACATCGCGCGCGAAGCGGAGCTCGGCGCGCGCGGCATCGAGCTCGCGGCCTTGCGCGAGATCGAGCGCCGCATGATCGACTGCGGGCATGTGGAGCGCCTGGATCTGCCCGCACTGAAGAGCGAGCGCGCGAGCGTCCTGCCCGGCGGGCTCGCGATCTTGCGCGCGCTCTTCGAGGCCCTCGAGATCGGCGTGCTCTCCGTCTCGCAGGGCGCGCTTCGCGACGGCGTGATCTTCGACCTGCTGGGGCGCATCCGTCACGAAGACGTGCGCGAGCGCACGATCAAGGCGCTGCAGGAGCGCGGCCGCGTCGACCTCGAGCAGGCTTCGCGCGTCGAGCGCACGGCGTTCGATCTCCACGCGCAGGTCGCCGCCGCGTGGGATCTGGAAGGTGAGCCGGCGACGCTCTACCTCGCCTGGGCCGCGCGCGTTCACGAGATCGGGCTCGAGATCTCGTGGTCGCACCACCATCGCCATTCGGCCTATCTCGTCGAGAACTCCGACATGCCGGGCTTCTCGCGCGAGGACCAGCTCCTGCTCGCGGCGATCCTGCGCAATTCACGGCGCACGGCGCGACGTGCGAGCTTCGCCGGTCTCTCGCGCGAGGACGCGCGCATCGCGCTGCGCCTCTCGGTGCTGCTGCGCCTCGCCTTGGTGCTGCATCGCGCGCGCACCTCCGAGGCTCCGCCGCATCTCCGTCTCGGCGTCGGCAAGAAGGGGCTGCAGCTCGAGTTCCCGAGCGGCTGGCTCGCTTCGCGAGCGCTGCTGCGCGCGGACCTCGAGGAAGAGGCGCGGGCTCTCGAGCCGATCGGCATCGAGCTGCGCTGGGCCTGACGCGCAACGGTGCGTCTTCGCCCTGCGCCGAACGTCGCAGGGGGCCCGTGCCCGCGATCCATCAGAAGAAGACCGTCGTCGGGATGTTCGAAGCCCCGCCCCAGCCGGCGGTCGTGTTCGAGAGCAGCCAGATCTGCGAGTAGACGGTGAGCCCCGGTGAGCGCGGCACGCCCGGGAGCGATACGGTCGCGAGCCCCGCGGGCGAGAGCACTCCCGAGAGGATCGGGTAGCCCATCGCGAGCAAGGTGTCGCCGAAGAGCTGGATCGTCGTGGGGTTGTTCACTGCGATCGCGAGCGACCAGAGATCATCGCTGTCGCCGCCGAAGCGCCAGGTCACGGTCTGTCCTTGGATCGCGACGAGCGGCGTGACCTCGAGCCGCGGCGGAGC
>JAEUHW010000328.1 GCA_016793245.1 Planctomycetota bacterium | reverse complement strand
AGCGCCGTCCGCACGCGTGGCTCGCGCTCCGCGCGTTCCGCGCGGTTCAACGCCGCGATGGCCGCGAGATCGCCGCGGAGCTCGAGCGCCTGCGCGGCAGCGCGGCGCACGAGCGGCTCGGGATCGCGGAGGAAGCCTTCCAGGCGCGCGCGCGAGTGAAGGTCGCCGCGCGAAGCTCGCTCCAGTGCGGCGAGCGCCGCCGCGCGTTCGCGCGGAGCGACCTCTCGCGCGAGGCTCGGCTCGATGCGCTCCAGGAGCTCGGGCGCGCTGCGGCGGGTGCTCGCCGCGAGTCGCTCCAGCGCGCGCAGCGCGCCGCGTCGTTCGTGTGGCGAGCGCAGGGGATCGTCGAGCACGAGGTCCAGGACGCCGAGCAAGCCGGCGGCGCGTTGTTGGCCGAGCGCCTCGAGGAGTGCGGCGCGCACGAGCGGATTCGGCTCGAGCTCCCACGCACGGCGCAGCGACATCGCCACCGCGAACTCCGGCTCCAGCGCCCCCAATGCGCGCGCGGCCACTTCGCGCACGCGAGCGCTGTCGTCGCCGAGAGCTTCGCGCAAGGGCGACAGCGCGTCGGACGGAGAGAGGCGGGCGAGAGCGCTCGCGCCTTCCACGCGCACCACCGCACTCGGATCCGCGTCCAGCAGCGCTGCGACCGCGGCGCGCGTCGCCGCGATGTCCTCGCTCGCGCGCAGCACGCGCAGCCCCGCCGCGCGCAGCACGGGATCCGCGCTCGCGAGCGCCCCGAGGGCAGCGGCTTGCGAAGGCGGCTCCGCGCGGCGCACCGGCGCGGTGTCCGCCGGATCGATGAAGACCCAACGCGGCGCAGCATCGAGCTCGAGCGGGAGTTCCACGGTGCGCTCGGGCAACGACACGCGGAGGAGTCGCGGCGCGCCGCGTTCGTCGCCGAGCGCGACCTCGAGCTCTCCCCCCCAGATAAGCGCCGAAGCCGCGCCGGATCCCGCCCGAGGCTCTTCGATCGCGAGGCGCAGCGTCGCGCGCGGCTCGGCATCGACCAAGTCGGCTGCGATCACGGGCTCACCGCCGCGGTGAAACCACGCCGCGAAGAACGGCGCGAGATCTGCGCTCGCGAAGCGCTGGAAGGTCGCCAGCGCTTCTGCGCCGGAGATCGAACGCCCGGCGTTCTCGCGCAGCAGCGCACGAGCGGCATCGCGAAACGCCTCCGCGCCGATCTGCTCGCGCAGGAAGTGGAGCCGCGTCGCCGCTCCGCCGTAGACCGCCGCATCGAAGAGCTCGAGCGGATGTGCGCAGACGCCGTCGAACAGCGCGCGCGGCCCGCGGCGCTCGTCCGCGGCGCGCGCATCGTCGCGGTTCCAGCGCATCCAGCGCAGGAACTCCTCGCGTCCGCGCGCGTGCTCGACCCACAGGAGATGGAGATAGGAAGCGAAGCCCTCGCTGATCCAGAGATCGCTCCAGCTCCGCGGAGAGACGAGATCGCCGAACCACTGGTGCGCCGCTTCGTGCGCGAGGAGATCCGCGGGATCCTGCAGGTCTTCCACCGCGGGATCGACGAGGAAGCGCTCGCGCTCGAGCAGCACGTGTCCCAGGTTCTCCATCCCGCCGGCAGGCAAGCCGCGGACGAGCGTGTAACCGACTTCGCCCCACGGCAGCTCGAGCCCCGTCCACTCGGTGAGGAAGTCGTGGATGGAGCTCGCCGCGGCGAACGCCGCGCGAGCGGCGGCTTCGTCCTCGGGCTCGCAGCGCAGAACGAGCTCGCGCCCGCCGCCGCGCACGCGCACTTCGGAGAAGACTCCCGCGGCGAACGAGACGAGGTAGCTCGGCAACGGGAAGTCGAGCGCGAAGGCGTAGCTCGCGTAGATACCGTCTTCCGTCCGTTCGCGGAGCGCGCCTCCGGCGGCGACCGCCAGCGCGCGTGGCACGCGCACGCGCAGCGCGAGCGTCTGGCGTTCGTCCGGCGCATCCACGCAGGGGAACCAAGCGCGCGCTTGCTCGGGCTGGTTGTGCGTGAAGACCTGCGCTCGCCCGGCTCCATCGCGCGTGAAGTAGAGCCCTGTGACAGGGCGCCCGCCATAGGCGATCCGCACGCGCGACGGCTCGGCACGGGAGAGCGTCTCCGCCAGCGCGATCACGAGCTCTGCTTCGCGGTGAACGTACGAGAGCGCGCGCCCCATCCCGTCGGTGATCGATCGCACCTCGAGCCCGTCGAGATCCAGCGCGATCGCGCGCACCTCGTCTGCGCGCGCGACCAGATCGAGCTCGGCGGTACCCTCGATCGACTGGCGCTCGGGATCGACCGCGAGATCGAGCGCGAGGTGCTGCACGTCGAAGCTGCGCTGGGGCGCTTCGCGCACGACGCGGAGCGGCTCGCGAAACCGCAGGCCCGCGGTCGGATCGAGCGCATCGAGCTCGTCGCGCTCGCGGAGCGGCAGCGTGCATGCGGCGGCGAGGAGCCCGGAGAGCAGCGCGAGTGCGGCGGCAGGACGAAGCGGACGGACGAGCAAGGTGCGAGCGGCGTGGGCTGGGGAGCGGTGAGCTGCGCGACCTCAGAGTCTGCCCGCGCCCGCGCTCGGCTTCCACGGCGGAGCGGCGCACCCTTGCGCGCAGAGGGCGCCGCGCGGGATCCTGCACGCCATGAGCTCCGCCTCGCCCTCCCGTCCGAGCCCGGCGCGTGCGCCGTGGCGTGGAGCGCTGCGCCGCGCCACGCGCGCCGTGCTCCGCGGGGCGTCGAACGGGCTGCGGCGCCTCCGGCGCAGGCGCAGCACCTGGATCCACCTCGACGAACCGTGGGCCTTCGAGCTCCTGCCGACGCCGCGCACCTGGCGCCTGCCGTTCGCCCGCAGCACGAGCTTCGATCTCGCGTCCTTGCGCGCGCTGCTCGCGCGCTGCCGCGCCGATCCGCGCGTGCGCGGCGTGATCGTGCGCCCGGAGCTCTGGACCTTGCGCGGCGCGCTGCCGTTCGCCAGCGCCGACGAGATCGCCGAAGCGCTGCTCGAAGCGCGGAGAGCGGGGCTGCGCATCGCCGCGTTCGGGCACGCATGGGGGCTCGCGGAGCTCTTGATCGCGAGCGCCTGCGAACGCCGCGCGATGTCGCCTCTCGGCGAGCTCGATCTCCGCGGCCTGCGCGTGACGCAGCTCTACGGCAAGCGCCTGCTCGAGCGCGCGGGCCTGCGCGCCGAAGTCGTGAAGCGCGCGGAGTACAAGGGCGCCGCGGATGCGCTGACCGAAGAGCGCATGAGCGAGCCGCAGCGAGAAGCGTTCGGCGCCTTTCTCGACGACGTGTACGAGTGGTTCCTCGCGCGCCTTGAGGAGCTCCGCGGCGAGAGCGTCGAGGCACTGCGCGCGCGGCTCTCGCTCGGGCCCTGCCTCGCGAGCGAAGAGAACGCGCGCGCTTGGATCGACCACGTGCTCTACGAGGACGAGCTCTTGGCCGCGCTCGATCCCGAGTGCGAAGAGCGCGAGCTCTGCTCGTGGCGCGACGCGCGGCGCTGGCTCCTCCGCGCGGCGCCTCCGCCGCGAGATCGGCGCCAGGGCCTCCTGCGCGTCGAAGGCGCCATCGTGCGCGGTCGCTCGCGGAGACGAGCGCTGCCGTTCTTCCCGCGCACGACGGGGCTGGTCGACTTCACGCGCGAGGTGCGCGCGGCGCGGAAACGCCGCGACATCGACCGCTGGATCCTGCACATCGACTCGCCCGGTGGCGATGCCCTCGCTTCCGATCTCATGCACCGCGAGCTCGCGCTGCTCGCGCGCGAGCGCGAGCTCGTCGCGCACTTGGGGTCGGTCGCGGCCTCGGGCGGCTACTACATCGCCACCGCGGCGCGGCGCATCGAAGCGCACGCCACGACGCTCACCGGTTCGATCGGCGTGCTCGCCGGCAAGCTCGACGCCTCGCGCTTGCTCGAGAAGCTCGGCATCGGCGCGGAGCACGTCGACCGCGGCCGCTTCCAAGGCTTGCACGGTTGGACCGGGCCGCTCGAGTCCGACGAGCGCGCGCTGCTCGAGCGCACCATCGACGCGATCTACGCGCGCTTTCGCCGCTGCGTCGCCGAAGGCCGCGGGCTGTCCGACGCCGACGTCGAGCGCGCCGCGCGCGGGCGCATCTGGTCGGGGCGCGCGGCGGAAGCGCTGCGCCTCGTCGATGCGCTGGGGTCGTTCGCCGCGTGCGAGCGCGGCGAGGAGAAGCTGCGATGAGCTCGTTCGCGTGGGCGGGCCTCGCCCTGCTCGGCCTCTGCTTCGGCACCGGTGCTCTGTTGATCCGGCACATCTTCGCCGACGAAGTCGAGGACGCCGACGATCGGCCGACCTCGCGCTATGGCCTGTGCTCGGCTCCCGCTCTCGCGCTCGCGATCACCGGAATGGGAGCGGGTGGAGCTTGGCTCGCGCCCTATGGCACCGAGCAACCTTGGCTCGTGGCGCTGGGCATCCTCGGCGCAGCGGCGAGTGTCGTCGCCTTGGGACTGCCGCTGCTGAACCAAGCGCTCGCGAGACGCGGGCGATGAGCCGCGCGCTGCGGAGCCTCGCGCGCCACGGAGCCGGTGTGCTCCTCGCGCTCCTCTCGCTCGAGCTGCTCTTGCCGTTCGCCGCGGGCTCGAACCTGGATCTGCCGCCGTCCCACGCGCGCGCGTTCCATCGCGCCTTGCTGCGCCCCGATCGCGAGACGCTCGAGCGCTTGCGGGCGAGTGCGGTCCTCGCGCAGGACGAGAGCGCCGCGAACAGTCTCTCGGCGCCGCCGCCCGCGCGCCTCGGCATCGAGATCCGCACCAATGCGCACGGCATGCGCATGCGCGAGGTCGAGCTCGCGAAGCGCGCGGGCCTCTTCCGCATCGCGGTGCTCGGCGATTCCGTGAGCTTCGGCTGGCGCGTACCCGAGAGCGAGTGCTGGCCGCGCGTGCTCGAACGGCGCCTGCGCGGCGCGGGTCGCGAGGTCGAGGTGCTGAACTTCGCCGTGCCGGGCTTCACCACGGCACAGGCCGTCGCGCAGCTCCGCACCCGCGCGCTCGCGTTCGCGCCCGACCTCGTCGTCCTCGCGACGGGCTTCAACGATCACTGGCTGCGCCCCGGTCCCGCCGACGCGGAGCGCTTGCGGCGCGCCGCGAGCTCCGACCCGCTCGCGCACGCGTTCTTCGTGGTGCGCCGCGAGAGCGCGATCTTCCGGGCCGCGCGCCGGCTCTTCGAGATCGAGGAGCCCGGGCGGCCAGCGCCCGGATCGGCGCTGCAGCGGCGGTTGCCGCGGGCGGAGCTCGAGAACGCGCTGGAAGACGCGGCACAACTCTGCCGCGACGCGGGCATCACCTTGCTCCTCGCCGACCTCTGCTTGCCCCATGCCCGCACGGGAGATGCGCTGCGCGCGTTCGCTGCGAGACGCGCGCTGCCGTTCTTCGATGGGCGCTCGCCGCTCGGGATCGCGTCCGCGCCCTCCGCACCGCTCGCGCTCTCGCGGCGCCTGCGCGCAACGGTGGAGCCGCAGCTCCGCGCGCGCTGGGAGCGAGGCGACGACGAGCTCTTGGCGCTCGCGTTCCCGGGCGATCTCGTGCGCGAGCACTCCGACCTCGAGCTGCGCTCGCTGCGGCGCGACGCCTCCGAGGCCTGGCTCGAGCTCGACGCCGGCTCGTCACGGGATTGGGCGCTCGTGCCGCGCAGCTACCTGGAAGACCGAACGAGCTCGATGGAGCGTCTGATGACCTTGGTCTACCACCGCATCGACGACGAGCCGGGCGACGGAGCGCTCCCCTGCGGACGCTTCGCCGGAGCCGCTTACGACTGCGCCGATGCTCCTTATGCGGAGTTCGCGCACGGCGAGGCGATCCACCCGAACGCGATCGGCCACGCGCGGATCGCCGAGGGCGCCGCTCGCTTCCTCCTCGAGCGAGAAGAGCTCCTCTCGATCCGTTCGCGGCGGGGAGCTCGATGAGCGCCGAGCTCGAAGAGCGCCTCCGCTGGGTGCGCGCGCTGCCGGTGATCGAACGTCGCGAGGAGTTCCTCGCTCCGCTCCTCGGAGAAGGACCGCTCCTCGACATCGGCTGCATCGACGAGCGCCGCCCCGAGCGCATCGCCGCATCGCTGCACGCGTGGATCCGCTCGCGCTGCCCAGAGGTCCACGGCATCGATGCCGACGAGCGCGCCGTCGAGATCGCGGCGCAGCACGGCTTCGCCGTGCGCCTCGCCGACGCCGAGCGCGACGACTTGGGCGGTCCGTACGCGACGATCGTCGCGGGCGAGGTGATCGAGCACGTGGGGAACGCGGGCGCCTTCCTGCGAAACCTCGCTCGCCATCTCCGACCCGAGGGACTCTTGCTCCTCACCACGCCGAACCCCTTCAGCTTCCGGCAGAGCTCGAAGATCCTGCGCCGCGGCGAGCCGCAAGTGCACGCGCGCCACACGGCTTGGCTGGATCCGCTCACCTTGCTCGAAGCCGCGGCGCGCGAGGGCCTTCAAGCCCGCTCGGGCGCTTGGATCCTCCCCGCGCGCGGACCGCTCTTGCGCTGGCTCGCGCGCCGTCGTCCCTTCGGTTGCGAGGGCTTCGCGGTCGCGCTCGTCCGGCGAGCGCAGACCGACCGATGACCCGACGGCGGGCTCTGCGATTCGCGTTCCATCGGCGCGTGCTCAAGCTGCGGCTTCGCTCGCACCGAAGCGAGAGCAGACCTCCGCGCCGGAACGCAGCCGTGATCGAGAAGCTAGCCCGAACCAAGGCCGAGGAGCTCGGCCTGCCCCATGCTGGCCGCAATCTGAGCGAGCTCGTGCGCTCGATCCAGCAGCGCGAGGGCTATGAGGCCTGCTTCGACACCGGGAACAGCGTCTGCCCGCACGAGTCGTGCTGCTGGCGCGAATCCTGCCTCGGCCGCGCGCTCACTCGCCGCGCGCTCGAGCTCGGCGTGCCCATCGAAGAAGCCGCCGTGCGCGAAGCGCGCACGCGCCGCGCCGCGATGCGTCTCGATCGGCGCTTGCGGCGCCTCGAGCAGATCGGCGTCTGACCTGCTCTCACGTTCGACTCGGTGCTGGATCTTCGCGCTGAAAACGGCGCGGGGGCCGCTCGGGCCCCCGCATCGGTTCGCGCTCGCAGCGCAGTGCTCGGCGCATGGATCGCCAGCGCCGCTCCGTCGACGGGATCAGCTCGAGGTCACCTGGATCCTCACCAACGAGCCGGCTTCGAGAGAGAAGCGCGCTCGCAGGAGCCGAGCCTGGGGATCGACGAAGTAGAGCTCGACGTCGGGCAGCCAGTACTGGCCCATCGTGCGCACGATGAAGCCGAGGTTCAGGTAGAAGTGGCGCGCGTTGGCGGCGACGCCCTCGCTCAAGATCACCCCGCTCGACGACGCCGCGGAGACGAAGGTCGCGACGTAGCTCGACGGGAGCTGCAGGTACGTGTTGGCTCCCGCGTTCGCGAGGCGCTGGAAATCGACGCTCATGTCGACATCGCACCCGAACGCCAGCGCGATCGCTTCCTCGGTCAGCCGAACTCGCGTACGCCCCGCTTCGCGTCGCACCGCGGAGATCGAGCCGCGGATCTCGGCTTCCGGGCCTTCGAAGGCCAAGAGCCCCGACGCTCCCGGCATCGAGCTCCAGAAGCTCCCCGCCGCGGGTACGAAGGATGCCGCGAGCCCTTGGAAGAGGCACTCGCCATTGGGGCCGCGCCGCTGAGGCAGGCTGCCGATCAGGCCGTCGGTCCCGACGCCGTCGCCGCCGCGCACGAGCGAGCACGGGAGCAAGAGGAGCAACGCTGCGAACACGCCGGAGCAGGCTCGCAGACCCGAGAGCGCCGCACTCGAAGTGCGGGCGAGAGTGGACCAGATTCTGGGGTAGCCGTTCATGCCGGCCTCCGCGGAGAGTCCGTCGCAGCGACCTCGTCGGCCGAGGCCGCTTGCTTCGGGCCATCATTCAAAGGGAACCATCTCGGGCAAGAACGCGCGAGCTCCGCGGCGAGCTCGGGCTGCTCGCGCAACGTCTCCTTGAACGCGTCGGCGCGCGCGAGGAAGCGCTCGATCTCAGCACCCTGCGCGCGATGGCGGTGGTGCAGGATCTCGAAGCACTTGGTGCAGCGCTCGAAATCGCCGAGACGCGCGTAGAGCAGCGCCAGGTTGTAGAAGACGAAGAAGAAGCGCCCGTCGCGGCGCACGAGCCCCGCGCGCGTCACCCAACGGAAGCAGCGCACCGCGGACTGCAGCTCGCCGCGCTCGTGCTGGAGAACGCCGAGCTGCACCGCGGCGTGCGCGCGGTTGCGGATCTTGCGAGCCGTCTCGAACACGCGGCGGTATTCGAGCTCGGCGCGCGCGTGGTCGCCCGCATGCTGGTGGTAGAAGCCGAGGTAGAGTCGCGCCTCGGCGTAGCTGGGGCGGACGAGCAGGGCTTCTTCGAGGAGCTTGCGGGCCTTCTCGAGGTTCTGCGGAGCACGCTCGAGCCGGCCGTCGAGGAGCGAGCGCGCCTTCACCCAGTCGTACGAGGAGCCGGCTTCGAGATCGAGCTCGAGGAGGTCGTCGGCGGCTTCGCTCTCCGCCGGCGAACGCCGCGACGCGAGCTGATCCTCGACGAAGCCGCGGCCGCGCTTCTCGAGCCCGGCGATCGGCACGGGCTCATCGAAGACCTGCAGCATGTAGCGCTGGTCGGTCGCGAGCAGGAGGTAGGCCTTGCCGAGTTGGTAGAAGTACTCCGACAACCGGCGCAGGTTGGCCCGGATCGAAGAGCGCGTGAAGAGCTCGAGGCCGTCGATCGTGCGCAGGCGCCGCATGAGCAGGCGCGGGTCGCAGAGATCGCGGTGCAGCTCGAGATGGCCACGCACGTTCTCCAGGAACCCGTGGCACTCGGAGCAGACCTCGACGTGGATCAGCGCACGGCGGACGGCGGCTTCATCGGCCTCGCCATCGACCATGCACGAGAGATCGAGCTGGATCGCCTCGCAGGGATCGAGGCGCTTCACCACGCGCAGGACGCGGGACGAGTGAGGCGCCGCCAGAGGATCGCGCTCAGGAAGCATGGTTCAACACCTTGCGCATGGCGCGGTAGATCTTCTTCCGCGCGCGGAAGATGACCATCTTCAGGTTCTCGAGCTTGATGCCGAGGAGGTCCGCCGTGTCGCGGTACGAACGGTCCTCGACCTCGACGAGCTCCAGCGCTCGCCGCTCCTTCGCGGAGAGCTGATTGAACATCGCGAGGTAGAGGTGCAGGCAGATCGCGTACGAACGCTGGGTCTCGGCCTGGCTCTCCTCTTGGATCGCATGGCGCAGAGGCGTCCGCGCGCGAACGTCGCGGCGCTCGGAGAGATCTTCCACGCCGAGCTCGGCGCTGCTGGTGCGCACGTGCGCGCGCAGGCTCTTCAGCAGCGTGTTGCGGATGATCGTGTAGGCCCAATTGCGGAACGAAGCCGCCTTCTCGCTCTTGAAGCGATCGGGGTAGCGATAGATGTTGAGGAAGACCTCCTGCAGCACGTCGGAGGCATCGACCAGACAGCCATAGCGCCGGGCACGCGAGTAGATCGTGCAGAAGAAGACGCGCTGGTTCAGATCGTAGAGCAGCGCGAAGGCCCCGGCCGAGCGATGGTTGCGATAGATCTCCATCAGCCGCGTGTGGAGCCGATCGCGCGTCTCCTCGCCGACCTCCGGATCGGCGGCGAGGGCCGCCAGAGAGGCCTCGAGCTCCGAGCGCTCCCAGTCGGCCTCGCCGAGCTCGCTCGCGAGCGAGCGCACGCGGCGCACGACTTCGTCGAGGGGAATGCCGCCGAGCGCCCCGCGAGTATCGCGGGTGCGCGCGTCTTCGACGAGCCAGGCACTACCGACGCGCGCGGGGCGGTCGGGGCTGGCGCGATGGGTGCGGGTGGATTCGCTTCGGTTGAGGGCGGACCGCATCGGCGCAACAAGCCTCTCGGTGGGCAAACACGAGACTCGGCACGAGCGACTGCGAGGTGCAGAAGACCGGGGGGCACGCGACGTGGGAGGTCTCGGGGCGTGCGACCCGGTGAGGAGCGTTCCTCGCCAGCCCGAGCATACGCAGGGGTTGCGTCGAAGTAACCTAGGGGGGTCGCAAAAAAAATCGCGCGGCGCGTCCGGAGCGCCAGCGCTCCCTCGACCACCGCCCATGAGCCCCGATCCTCTAGCCCCCTATCGCGAGCTCGCACTCGAGGCGGGATTCGATCTCCTCGGCGTCGCGCCCGCGGAGCCCCCGTCGAGCGGAGCGGCGTTCGAAGCCTGGCTCGCGGCGGGGCACCACGCCGACATGAGCTGGATCGAGCGCCAGCGCGAGCGCCTCCTCGATCCGCGCCTCGTGCTGCCGGGAGCGCGGACGATCCTCTGCCTCGGGATCTCGCACGCGCGGCCGCCAGCGGAGTTCCGCGATGGCGGCCGGGTCGCCCGCTACGCGGCGCACCGCGACTACCACAACGCCATCGGCAACGAGCTGCGCCGCTGGGCCCGCTCCCTCGTGACGCGGGGCCTCGCCGGCGAGGCGCGCGCGGTGGTCGACGCCGGCCCCGTCCTCGAACGCGCGCACGCCGCGCGCGCCGGCCTCGGCTTCATCGGGAGGAGCTCGAATCTCCTGCACCACCGCTACGGCCCCTGGCTCTTCCTCGCCGAGGTGCTGATCGACCGCGAGCTCCCCATCGAGACCAAGAAGGCCCCCGGCTCCTGCGGCACCTGCACCGCCTGCGTCGATCTCTGCCCCACGCGGGCGATCGTCGCCGATCGCGTCGTGGATGCGCGCCGCTGCATCTCGTACTGGACCATCGAGGCCCGCGGCTTCGTGCCGCGCGAGCTGCGGCGCTCCTTCGGTCCCTGGGTCTTCGGCTGCGACGTGTGCTCGGAGGTCTGCCCCTTCGGCGCGCGCGCGCCGGCGACGGGCTTCGATTTCGGACACCATCCGGCGCTGGAGCGCTTCCGCCTGGAGGATCTGTTCCAGCTCGACGAGCCGGGGTTCGCGGCGGCCTTCGCCGGCAGCGCGCTGCGGCGTCCGGGGCGCTCCGGCCTCCTGCGCAATGCGGCGATCGCCCTCGCGAACCTCGGGCGCGTCGACGCGTGGCCGACGCTCATGCGCGCCCTGGACGATGCCGATCCCGTCGTCCGCGGCCACGCGGCGTGGGCCCTCGGCGAGCTCGACCGGGATCGAGCGCGGCGGGAGCTCGAGGCGCGCGCGGCACTCGAGAGCGACGCGCTCGCGCGCGAAGAGCTGCGGGAGATCTTCGCGGACCGGCGATGAGGACCTTGCGAATCCGAGCTGGGGAACTTACGAATCGGACCGTTCGTCGTAGCATCTGCGCGCCGTGGTCGAGCCATACGGAGCGCGCAGCGCTCGACGGCGAGCCACGACCGGACACGCGGGGGCCCTGGACCGCGTGAGAACCACAGCGCTCGGGGGAGAGCCCCGGGCGAAGGAACGCGAGATCCTCCATGGAGCGAGGCGACTTCTACGCGGACAAGAAGTGGTGCGAGCGCTGCAGCGCGTACGTGCACTTCCTGCTCAGCATCGACAAGTCCTTCTGCGTGGAATGCGGAAGCGTCGTGCACCTCTTCTCGAAGGACGACTGGCGGAACTTCCGCGCCAAGACGACGGAAGGTGGCGGCGACAAGGCGGAACCGAACCTCGAGCGCTGGGCGTAGCTGGCGTTCGGACGAGCTGGCGTTCGATCGAGCTGGCGCTCGCTCGAGCGGAGTTTCGTTGCGAGAGAGGTTCTTTCTAGCGAACGCCGTTCCTGGCGAGGGCCGCGTTGTCCCTCGAGGGAGCCGGCTGACTCCGGGCAGGGGCCGCGATTCACCCACTTAAGGCCGCGGCGCCTCCGCCCGGTCCCGACCCAGCTTGGCGTGCCGGTCAGTCGATGGGAGGCTTCGAGGCGCGGAGCGACGCCGAGGCTCGACGCCGGATCGCTCGTATCGACCGGTTCCTTCGGGATCCGACCGCGCGACGTCGCCGCGCAGCATGTGGCTCGCGCGTGGCTCGCGATCAGCGGAGCACTCGCGCCAGGACTTCCGACGCCGCGCGCGCGTAGCGCAGCGTGGCTTCCAGGAACGCGCGCGAGACGTCGCGCCCGACCAGCCCGTAGCGATCGAAGGGCTCCCAACGCAGCTCGATCGTGAGGTTGGCGTTCACGTGGACCTCGGGTTCGGCGCCGAGGTCGGGCTCGAGCAGACCTTCGAGCACGAGCTCGAAGGCGAGGAAGCGCCGGCGCTCGAGATCGAGCTCCCAGGTCGCCGTGCCTCGACCACGGCGCGTCGGCGGCCCCTCGCGAGCGGTCCCTTCGCGCCACCAAGCGGCCTCCACGGGAGCCGCGAGACGCAGGCGCGCAGGATTCGTCGGTGGGAGCGCCGAGGAGCGCCAGCGCAGCTCGAGAGTTCCCCCTGCGGCCGGCAAACGCCAGATCGCCGACTGCTCCGGCGCGCGCTCTCCGATCGCGGCGTGCTCGGGACAGGGTAGGACGCGCAGATCGAACGAGGAGAGCAGCCGCGCTTCGAGCTCCTCGCTCGGCACTTCGAGTCGCGGCAACTCGTTCGCGCGAGAGAGCCTCCCCGCTCCCTCGCTGCGCACCCGCAGCTGTTGGCCGGCCAGCCCCTCGATTCCATCGCCGAACGGCGCAGCGCTCCGGGCGGCCTCGCCCCGGACATCGAGGAGCTCCTTCCTCCCGAGCACGATGCTCTGGCTCCGGCGCACCGAGATCACGCGCGCGCGCCAGCGCCGCGAGCCAGACGGGGCGTTCTCCTCTTCGACATCGAGCTCGAGCTCCCGCGGCGCATCGACGCGCGCGATGCCGATCCCGAAGCGCTGCACTTCACCGCGCACCACCCATCGCGAGAGCACGACGGCGCGCTCGGCGCCGAAGCTGATGTCGGTGAGCGCGAACGACGTCGGCGCTGGCTGGTCGCCGCCAGGGCAGCCCGCACCGAGACCCAGAGCGAGGAGCGCGAGGAGCGCGAAGCACCGACGCGTGGCTCCAGCCCGCGGAGCAGCGCGGACGGCGCGAGCAGCCGATCGTTTGGCGGAGGCAACGGTGCGCAAGGAGACTCGCAGCTCGAAGGCAGAGCGCGCGGAGAGCTTCCACCGCGACTCGCGCCATGCTAAGGGGCGCTTCGAGAACCTGCACCTCTGAGCGCTGCGCGACAGCGCGGGCGACATGCGCTGGCTCGAACCCGATCCCGATAGCCGACCGCGGCTCTTGCTCCTCCTGACGCGCGCCCTCGTGCCCGCGGGTCGCGACCCGTTCTCCCTCGTGGAGCGCTGCGTCGCCGCGGGCCTGGACGCCGTGCAGATCCGCGAGAAGGAGGCGAGCGCGGCCGAGCACCTGGAGCTCGTCCACGAGCTGCGCGAGCGCCTGAGCGGCAGCGGCGTCGCGATCGCGGTGAACGACCGCGCCGACCTGGCCCTCGCGGCGGGCGTCGACGCCGTGCACCTCGGACAGGACGACGCGCCCGCGGCGCTCGTGCGTTCGCTCGCGGGGGAGCGCCGGCTCGCGATCGGCCTCTCGACGCACGACGTGGAGCAGGCCCGCGAGGCCGGCGCGAACGCCGCGGTCGACTATCTCGGCATCGGCCCGCTCTTCCCCACCGCGACCAAGGGCTACGCGCGCGGCATCGGCGCGGAGCTCGCGGCGGAGATGCAGCGCGTCGCCGGAAAGCCCGCGTACTGGATCGGGGGCATCGATCCCACGCGCGCCCGCGAGCTCCGGGACGCGTTCGGCTTCGCGGTGAGCTCGGCGATCCTCGCCGCCGACGATCCCGCCGCCGTCGTGCGTGCACTGCGCGCGCCGCGACGCTGAGAGCTCGTCGATGAATCGACAAGCTCGCCGCGCCAACACCGTCAGGTGTTGGGCCAGCTAGCCACGCCAACACCATCAGGTGTTGGGCCAGCTAGCCACGCCAACACCGTCAGGTGTTGGGCCAGCTCATCACGCCAACACCGTCAGGTGTTGGGCCAGCTCGCCGCTCCAACACCGTCAGGTCTTGGGCCAGCAGTCACCGAAGAGCCTGTCGGAGTCCTTCTCCGACAGGCTCTGAGCCGAGACCGCGCTCACCAGAGCCCGACGGGATCGACGTCGAGATCCACGCGCACTCCGGCGCGCACGCCGCGCGAGAGACGGCGCAGCCGCGTGCGCAGCGCGCCGAGCGCCTGCGGCGGCTTCGCGCGGACGAGCACCTGGACGCGATGGCGCCCGCGGACCAAGCGCACGACGGCGGGTGCGGGGCGATGCAGGCGCAGGCCCTGCGCCTCGTCGCAATGCGGCGCGAGCTCCGCATGGAGCTCCTCCGCCGCGGCCTGCACCTTGGCCTCGTCCTCGCCTTCGATCTGGAAGCGCACGAAGCGCGCGAACGGCGGATAACCGTGCTTGCGCCGATCGAGGAGCTCCGCCGTCGCGAAGCCCTCGAAGTCGTTCTTCGCGGCGCGCCGGATCGCGTCGTGCTCGGGTTCCAAGCTCTGCACGAAGACGCGCCCAGCCGAGGCTCCGCGCCCCGAGCGCCCGGCGACCTGGGCGATCAGCTGATAGGTGCGCTCGGCGGCGCGGAAGTCCGGCACCGCGAGCGCGGTGTCGGCCTGGATCACGCCGACCACCGTCACGTGAGGGAAGTCGAGCCCCTTCGCGATCATCTGCGTGCCGACGAGCACGTCGATCTCGCGCGCGCTCATCGCGCGGTAGACCTCCGCGTACGATTCGCGCGTCAGCATCGTGTCGGAGTCCATGCGGCGGATGCGCGCGCGCGGGAACTCGAGCGAGAGCACCTCCTCCACGCGCTCGCTGCCCGTGCCGAGGAGTACGAGCGAAGCCTGCTTGCAGTCGGGGCAGGTCGTGGTCGCGGGGACCTCTTCCGCGCAGAGATGGCAGAGCGCGCGGTTGCGCTTGCGATGCACGGTGAGCGAGACATCGCACTGCTTGCAGCGCAGCGTCGTCCCGCAGGCTGCGCAGAAGAGCACCGGCGCGTAGCCGCGGCGGTTCTGCAGCAGCAGGACCTGCTCTTCGCGCGCGAGCGCCTCCCCGATCGCGGTGCGCAAAGCACCGGAGAAGACGGCCTGGCCGCCCTGCGTGCGATGCTCGCCGCGCATGTCCACGATGTAGACCTGCGGCAGCGAGCTCCCGGGGACGCGCGTTTCCAGCTTCAGCAGCTCGTAGCGCCCCTCGCGCGCGTTCTGCCACGACTCGAAGCTCGGCGTGGCCGAGCCCAGCACCACCACGGCGCCTTCGCGCTGCGCGCGCAGCACCGCGACATCGCGCGCGTGATAGCGCGGCGTGCTCTGCTGCTTGAACGAGGGCTCGTGCTCTTCGTCCACCACGATCAAGCCGAGGCGCGGCACGGGCGCCAGGATCGCGGAGCGCGCTCCGACCACGACGCGCACTTCGCCCGCGGCGATGCGGCGCCAATATTGGCCGCGCATCTTCTCGGTGAGCCCGCTGTGCAGGATCGCGACGGCGCCGAAGCGGCGCTCCAAGCGCTGCGTCGTCTGCGGGGTGAGCGCGATCTCCGGCACGAGGAAGATCGCACCGAGCCCGGCATCGAGCGCGCGCTGGATCGCGGCGAGATAGACCTCGGTCTTCCCCGAGCCCGTGACCCCGTGCAGCAGGAAAGGTCGGAAGCTCCGCTGCGCCAGCGCCACTGCGATGCGCTCCTCGGCGCGGCGCTGCTCCGGCGAGAGCTCCGGCGGTAGATCGCGCGCGCCCGTGTACGGCGCGGTGGCATCCTCGCGTTCGCCGACCTCGATCGAGATCCAGCCATCGCGCTCGAGCGCTCGCAGCGCGTCCTGCGACGCGCCGCAGCGGCGCAGGAGATCCGCGACCGGCATCGGCCCGTCGGCCTCTCGCAGCGTACGCAGCGCCCGAAAGCGCGCCGGCGCGCGCGCCTCGAGCGCACTCGACTCCGCCGGCGAGGGAACGCGCGCCAGCCGCGCTCGGCGCTCCTGCCTCGCACCGCGGCCCTGGCGCGCGGCCGGAGGCAGGCACGCGGAGAGCGCTTCGCCCGGACCGCAGGCGTAGAAGTCGGCGATCCACAGCGCGAGATCGACGAGCGGCTCGGGCAGCGCGAGTCCGCCTTCGAGCAACCCGAGGATCGGACGCACTTTCGAGAGCTCGATCTTCGGTGCGGCGCTCGCGCCGAGCACCACGCCGATCTCGCGCGTGCGTCCGAGGGGCACTCGCACGAGCGCCCCGCGAGCGGGCATCTCGAGCTCGGCGGGCAGCGCATAGGTCAGCGGCGTGGCGAAGGGCCGCTGCACGGCGACTTCGATCCAACGCGCCGCCTGCGGCGACGCACTCTCCGCGGATGGACCGGCCACCGTTGCTCCTCGCGCGAACGCGCGCGGCCTACGCGTGCGGGCACGCGCAGGGCGCGCGCTGGCAGCGCGGGCATCCCGCCGCGTACTTCGCCGCGGCGCAAGCCTCGAGATCGACGCCGGCGATCGAGGCCAAGGTGGAGAGCCACGCGAGCACGTCGGCGAACTCCTCCTCGAGGTTCTTCCGATCGCCGCGGCGCAGCGCACGCGTGAGCTCGCCCACTTCCTCGGCGAACCACATGTGCGTGGCGTGCAGGCCGCGGGCGGAATCGCGCTCGAAGTAGATGCGCTCGATCAAGCGCTGGAACTCGGCGATCTCCATCTCAGCTCGATCGCTTCAGTGTGACCATGACGAAGTTGCGCTCGAGGGGCGCTCCTTGCGCGTGCGCTTCGATGCCGGTCTGGACGCCCTGCAGGAAGCGATCGGAGTCGGACGACGAGTGCTGTGCCACCAGGCGGTAGAAGCCCTTCTCGCCGAGCTCCTCTCCCGCGGGGTTGCGCACGGTGGCGCCGCAGGTGTTCGTGAGCACCAAGCGATCGCCCGGCGCGACCTGCACCTTGGCCTCGCGAATCGTGCGCTCGAACACCGGACCGGGGTCGAGCCCGAGGGCGATGCCTTCGGACTGCAGCATCTGCAGGCGGCGGCTGTCTCCTTGCCAGCGCAGCAACGGCACCTTGTGCCCGGCGCTCGCCAAGCGCAGCTCGCCCGCCTGCGGATCGAGCAAAGCGTAGAGCGCGGTGACGTACATGCCGCGGCGGATGTCTCCGCGGATCAGCCGATTCGCGCGCGCGAGAGCCTCGACCGGCTCTTCGACGCGGAGCGCCTCCGCGCGCAGGTACGCTCGGGCCATGGTCATGATCATGGCCGAGGAGACCCCCGTGCCGGCGATCTCGCACACGAGCAGGCCGATGCGCCCCGAGGGGAATTCGAGCACGTCGAAGAAGTCCCCGCCCGCGTCGATCGCCGCGAGATCGGTCGCCGCGAGCTCCCAGCCCTGGAGCTGGGGAATCGAGTCGGGGATCAGCGCGCGGCGGATCTCCGCGGCGATGTTCACGTCGTGCTCGCGCCGGCCGAGCTCGGCGTCGGTCGCGCGCTTCTCGATCAGATCGTCGACCATGCGCGTCACGGCGCGCGCGAGCGTCGCGATCTCACCGCCGCCCGACGTTCGGACGCGGTGCTCGAGCTTGCCGCGCGAGATCTCGGTCACGTCTTCCAAGATGCGATTCAGCGGCGCGGCGACGCGGATCGCGATGAAGAACGCGGTCGCGAAGGTGAGCACCGCGAGCGCGATGGCGGCGACCAGGATCGCCGCCCGCGCCGACGAGGAGAAGGTGTCGAAGGCCTGGCGCGGCACCTTCACCGGCGGCAGCGTCTTCCCGAGCGAGTCCTCGCTGGTGAGCTCGAGATAGTCGCCGCGCTCGGAGAGCGTGATGCGCTGCAGGCCGTCGAGGCCACGGGCCGACGCCACCGCGTAGCGCGCTCCGGTGCGCCCGGCTTCCTCGACGTAACCGCCGGCGACGGACGCGAGCCAGAGCGCCGAGACGATCGAGAGACCGCCGACGAGTCCCCCGACCAAGAGCACGATCCGCGGCACCAAGCCGAGGCCGGCCCCGCCACCGCCGCGCGCCTTCGTCTTCGACTTTGCCGAGCTGCTCATGACCGTGCCTCGCGTGCGCTCAAGCGAAGAGGATCCTGCGGGCCCGATAGACGTACTGCACTCCCGAGCCGACCGTCAGCAGCAGCGTGAGCCAGAGGCTGACGGCGATCGCCGCGCTGCTCCAGCCGCCCGCCTCGTGCGGTCGCGCTTCGCTCGCGAAGCGCCAGAGCACGAGAGAGATCAGGACGCATTGGAGCACCATCTTCAACTTGCCGAGGCGATCGGCGGGGAACGCGACGCCCTTCGATTCCACGAAGCCGCGGAGCCCCGTCACCAGGAACTCGCGTCCGATCAGCACGACGACGAACCAAGGTGGAACGAACGGCGCCATCAGCGGATTCGAGCAGAGGAAGACGAGCGCGCCGCACACCAGGATCTTGTCGACGAAGGGATCGGCGACGCGACCGAAGGCGCTCGTCCAGCCGTAGCGCCGCGCGAGCCAACCGTCGAGCGCGTCGCTCGCGGCGGCGATCACGAAGAGCAGCAGCGCGGCGAAGCCCTCGGTCCGCAGACCCTGCTCCCCTGCCGCGAGCCAGGTCTGGTCCGCGACTCGCGGCTCGAAGGCCAGGAGGACGAAGAGCGCGACTGCCAAGACGAGGCGCAGGACCGTGATCGTGTTCGGGAGAGTCCAGCCCATGCGCTCGTCGATCGTCGCTCGCGGTGGAGACGCTCGGGGAAACGGGAGGTCACGCGCAAAAATGCGCGCGACGCGCCTGCATTCTTCCCTCGGTCAGGAGACCACTTCAACTCGCAGATCGTAGCCGTCTTCGGAAACCCCGAGAACGCGCGCTCGGATCATGCTCCCCGCCTCCAGTGCGCGGCGAGAGCGGCCGAGGACGGCGCAATCCACTTCCGGGGCGTCGCGCTCGGTCCGGCCGACGAAGCTCTTGCCGTCGACTTCGTCGATCAGGACCGGCAGCGTCTCGCCGACGCGGGCCTGATTCGCGGCGCGGACGATGCGCCCCTGGAGCTCGAGGAGCCGGGAGCGGCGCGCCTCGGCGAGCGCCGCATCGACGCGCCCGGGCAAGCCGTAGCCCGAAGTGCCCGGCTCGGGTGAATACGCGAAGGCGCCGAGGCGATCGAACGCGAAGCTCTCGACGAATTGCTCCAGCTCGGCGAAGTCCGCCTCGCTCTCGCCGGGGAACCCGACCAGCAGCGTCGTGCGGAGCGCGATGCCCGGCACTTCGCTGCGCAGGCGCTCCAGCACCGCGCGCACCGCGTCGCCGGAGCCGGCGCGGCGCATGGCGCGCAACATGTTCGTCGCGATGTGTTGGGTCGGGATGTCGAGGTAGGGCACGACGCGCGGATGTTCGCGCAGGAGTCGAGTCAGGTCCCAGGGGAAGTCGTTCGGGTACGCGTACATGACCCGCACCCACGCGATCCCCGGCACGTCCGCCAAGGCTTCGATCGCGCGCGGCAAGAGATGACGCTGGCCGAGATCGCGCCCATAGCCCGTCGAGTCCTCGGCCACGACCACGATCTCGGGCACGCCGAGATCGGCGATCTGGCGCGCTTCCTCGACCAGCGTCTCGATGGGCTTCGAGCGCATCTTGCCGCGGATCGTCGGGATGATGCAGAACGAGCACTGGTGATCGCAGCCCTCGGAGATGCGCAGGTAGGCATACGAGGGCGGCGAAGCGAGCAGCCGCACGCGGTCGGAGCTCGTGTTCTTCGGAGCGCCGCTCACGGCGCGGCGGAGGTCGCGCGCGCCGCCGGCGACGCGGCTCACGATGTTCGGCACCTCGGAGTAGTCCGAGAGCTGCAGGAACGCGTCGACCTCGGGGAAGCGCTCTTCGACTTCGGAGAGCCGGAGCTGCGGGAGACAGCCCGCGACCACGACGCCCTTCAGCTCACCGGCCTGCTTCCGCGCGACCAGGTCGCGGATGCGCGCCTCGGACTCCTCGCGCGCCGGGCCGATGAAGGCGCAGGTGTTCAGGATCGCGACCTCGGCGTCCTCGACGCAGGAAGCGAGGTACACCCCTTGGTCGGCGAGATGCCCGAGCATCACCTCGGAGTCGATCTGGTTGCGGGCGCAGCCCAGATGTACGAGCGCGACGCGCACGGGGGCGACATCGCCGGACTTCGGCGCGGAAGAAAGGACCACGAGCAGGCTCGGCGGTAGGAGCGGCGCGGGCGGCGGCGCTCGCACGGCGAGCGGCTCGACGGAGCGCGAGGCGGGATCTTAGCGGCGCAGCCGATGCGACGGAACCGAGCGTCTCTCCAGCTTCGGTTCGCGCGGCGCGCGCTTTTCGGGAACTAGGCCAGGAGTCCTGGGCCGCTCTCGCGCCTCGCGGTCGATGCCGAGAGTGCCAGCGGCGAGGGTGGCGACCAGAAGAATGTCGACCAGGAATGTGCCGGTCAGGAGGAGGCCAGACCGGGAATCACAGACCGGGGATCACATCCGGGGACTCACAGCCGGGCGAGGATCGGGATCAGCTACGGCGCAGGCGATAGTCTTCGAGGCTCACGCGAATCTCGCGGTCGAGTCCGCCGCGAGCGGGACCGATCCACCCCTTCTGCTCCATGGCTTCGAGGAAGCGGGTCGCGGTCGGGAAGTCGAGCATCATGCGGCGCTGGAGCAGGGAAGGTGCCGCGCGCCGGCATCCGAGCACGAGCTCCACGGCGCGCTCGAAGCGCGGATCCTCGGTGGGGACGATCGAGGGTCCCATCGACGCGGGCCCGAGAGAGGTTGGCCCCATCGCGGAGGCGACGGCCGGCCGCGAGATCGAGCTGGGCCGAGTGTCTTGGAGGCGAGCCGCCGGGCGCAACACCACCTCGGAGCCGGCTTCTTCCTCGTCGGCTCCAGCCGCTGCGGGGAGCGGAGCGTCCGGGCTGCTCCCGCGGCGCGCCGCGGGAGTCAGCTCGGTCGTCCGGGAGGGGCCGGCCGGCGAGGCATTCCATTCCTCGCCGTCCCCTCCATCGCTCCAGTCCTCTTCCTCGTCGTCGTCGTCTTCGTCGTCGTCTTCGTCTTCGTCGTCTTCGTCGTCGTCTTCGTCGTCGTCGTCGTCGTCATCCCAGTCGTCGTCGTCTTCTTCTTCGTCGTCGTCACCGGAGTCGTCGGCTTCCTCCGAATCGTCCCAGCTTCCGCCGTCGCTTTCTTCTCCGTCCTTCGAGTCGTCTTCCTCTTCCTCTTCCTCTTCCTCTTCTTCTTCCTCGTCGTCGTCCCAGTCGTCGTCGTCGTCGTCGTCCCAGTCCTCTTCGTCTTCTTCGTCGTCGTCGCCGTCGTCGCCGTCGTCGTCGTCGCCAAAGTCGACGTCGTCATCGTCATCACCCGCGGCGGCCTGGATCACAGGCTCCGCGGTGCTTTGCGCCGACGCCGTCTCGACGCCGAGGAACGCCGCTTCCGCGACGCCACACTCGGCGACGAGCGCAGCCGCGGCAGCTTCTGCAGGCGCTTCGGGGGCGGCGGATTCTTCGGCTTCGAAGATCAGTTCGGGGATGAAGCGCTCGGGATCGAGCTCTGCTCGATCGCCGAGGCGCGCGTCGTCACTCGCCGGCGCCGACAGGCGCTCGATCTCGAAGAGAGCCACGGGCGCTTCGAACACGGGCGCGTCGAGCACGGCCAAGGCCGCATCTTCGCTACCGTGGAGCGAGCCCGTTGCATCTGGATGCAGCGTCTTGGCCACGTCTTCCTCGCTGGGCGCGACCACCGTGCGCAGGATCGTCGGCACGGTGGTTCCATGAGCTCGCGCGAGGTGCGGAGCCGTCTCCGCCCCCGTGCGGGTCGGCATCATGCCATCGGCGGGAGAAGACGCAACACCGCCTCCCACGGTGGTCGGAAGGGCTTCTTCGAGCTCCTCCTCGCCCCGTGCGCGGCCGAAGCTCCAGCGATCCGTCGCGAGCCCGAGCGAGAGCCAGGAGCCGAGGCCCAGCAACGCGATCGCCACGGCGGTGCCGACGACCTCCCGCACGCCGCCGCCGACGATCTGACCGAGAGTGCCACCGGCATCCCAAACGCCCGCGAGCCCCGCCGCGAAGCAGACGAAGATCACGGTGTAGGCGCAGGTCCAGGACCGCTCGAAGCGCAGACGCCCGGGCTGGATCATCGACGCCGACCAACCGACGAGGAGCGAAGCGAGGAGCAGCAGAGGCACCAGACCGAAGGCACCGTGGAGCCACGCGATCCCCACCCCGACGAACCCGCCGGCGGCCGGGACCTCGCGGAAGTGCAGGTGGTAGCGCAGCCCGCCGCCGAAGAGCAACGCCCCCGCCACCAGCAGGAGATAGGGGCCGAAGCGACGGAACGCGCTCGTGCCTTCGTCGCTCGCACCTGCGTCCGCCCGTTGCGATCCGCTCATCGCCACCACCTCCGCTCCCACCCGCACCCGACCGCTCACGCTTCACCCTGCTCCGCCGCGAACCCGGCGCGCGCCTTGGCAGCCTGCCACTCGTCGAGCGACATCAAGACCTCGCGAGCCTTGGAGCCCTTGAAGTCCCCCACGACGCCGTTCGCCGTCATGATGTCGATGAGGCGCGAGGCGCGAGTGTAGCCGATGCCGAGCGCGCGCTGCAGCAGGCTCGCCGAGCCTCGCTGCGACTTCAGGATGATCCTCACGGCCTCGTCGTAGAGCTCGTCCGCCTCCAGATCCTCGCCCTCACTGCCTTTCTTCAGCGAGAGGAGCTCGGGGATGAAGCGCGGCGCGCCGCTCTGCGCGGCGTGGTTCACGATGCGGCGGATCTCGGCGTCGGAGACATAGGTGCTCTGCGCGCGCCAAAGCGCGGAGAGGCGCGGCGGCGCGTAGAGCATGTCACCGGCCCCGAGCAGCGCCTCGGCGCCGTTGTAGTCGAGGATGACGCGCGAATCGATCTTGCTCGCGACCTGGAACGCGACGCGCGTGGGCATGTTGGCCTTGATGAGGCCGGTGATCACGTTCGTCGAGGGGCGCTGGGTGGCGAGGATCACGTGGATCCCGACCGCGCGCGACTTCTGCGCCAGGCGCGTGATCGAGGTCTCGATCTCCTTCGCGGCCTGCATCATGAGGTCGGCGAGCTCGTCGACCACGACCACGATGTAGGGCAGATGGATCGGCGTGTCGTCGGAGAAGGCGTCTTCGAGCCGCTCCTTCAAGCCGGCCTCGCCTAGCTTGTTGTAGTCGGAGATGTGTCGCACCCCGGCTTCGGAGAGGCGCTCGTAGCGCTCTTCCATCTCCTGCACGGCCCACTCCAGCACGCCGGGGGCCTTCCGCATGTTCGTCACCACCGGGCAGAGGAGGTGCGGCACGCGCTGGTAGGACTGCAGCTCGACCATCTTCGGGTCGATCAGGATCAGCTTCACTTCGTCGGGGCTGCGCGTCAGCAGGATCGAGCAGATGATCGCGTTGATGCACACCGACTTGCCGGAGCCGGTCGCACCCGCGATCAACAGGTGCGGCATCTTCGCCAGGTCGTCGATCAGCTTCTTGCCACCGACGTCCATGCCCAGCAGCAGCGGGATCGCGAAGCGCCGCTCGTCGTAGATCTCGTCGACCGAGAGGGCCTTCAGGAACACCGTCTCGCGCTCGATGTTCGGCACCTCGATGCCGATCGTCGATTTGCCGGGGATCGGCGCGACGACGCGCACGCTCGGCGCCTTCAGCGCGATGGCGAGGTCGTCGGAGAGCGCGCTGATGCGCGCGACCTTGGTCCCCGCGGAGAGCTCGACCTCGTACATCGTGACCACCGGTCCGCGATGCGCTCCGACGACCTTCGCGTCGATGCGGAAGGAGCCCAACGCCTGCTCCAGGATGCGGCTGTTCAGGCGGATCTCCTCGGCGGAGGCCGCGGGCGAGACTCGCGGGGGATCGTCGAGCAGGCGCAGCGGCGGGAGCGAGTACGGCGGCGAAGGGAAGGGCAGCTCGGGCCCCTGATCGCGGCGGCGCTTCCCGGTGCTGGTGCGCGCCGGGCGGATCTCCACCGGCACGCCGTCGCTGCCGTCTTCGTCGCCGACGATCTCGGCGGCGGTCATCTCGCTCAAGCCGCGGTCGCCGGAGACGGCGGCTTCCACGTCGAAGCGCGGTTGCGGGATCTCCGCGACGGCAGCGCCAGCGCTCTCGCCGTCGTCCGCGCTCTCGCCTGCGCCATCCGCAGCGGAGTCCTCGTCGCCTTCATCGCTGCTGTCGTCGTCGGAAGCGGTCTCGGCTTCCGCGAGCTCGTCCTCTTCCCACGCTTCGTCTTCCTCGGCGTCGGCGTCTTCGTCGTCGTCCTCGAGGTCGTCTTCGTCGAAGTCGGCTTCTTCGTCGACGTCGTCGTCGCCCTCTTCGTCATCGCCGAACTCTTCGTCGTCCTCGCCCCCGTCGTCCGCGGCCTGGTCGAGCTCGGCCTCGTCCTCGAGCTCGAGATCGGCGCCGACCCCCGCGGCACCTTCGACCGCGGGCTCCGCGAGCGCGCTCTCCACGACGAGCGGAGGAGCCGCGCTCGCCGGCGTCGCCGTCGAGCGCCGAGCCGGACGCGCGGGCAGATCCGCGACGGCCGCGCCACCGCCGGCCGATTGCACGACGGGCTCCGGCGCCGCCGAACCGAGCCAGGTACGCGCCCGGGCGAACCAGCCCGCGAGAGCGCGCAACATCGGCTCGCGCGGCTCGGGTTCCGGAACCGGCTTCGCGCGCCGCGCCGCGGAGGCCGAAGCGCTGCGCTTCGCGCGCTCGCCCGCTTCGGCGCGATAAGCGCGCCAGCGCTCCGCCAATGCGCGGCCTGCGCCGTAGAAGGCGAAGTCCGTCGCGAGCAGCAACGCGATCGCGAGCAGCAGCGCGAGCACGAGGTAGGTCCCGGACGGACCGAAGCCCTCTTGCAGATAGGGAGCCAACCGATAGCCGAAGAGGCCGCCGGCGCCGGCAGGCAACTTCGCGGAGGCGCTGGAGACCCGGCCATCGAGCGGCAGATGGTGCTCGAAGAGGATCGCCGCTCCGGCCGCGAGCACGACGAGGCCGAAGGCCTTCGGCACGATCGGATAGGGCGCGCGCTGGAAGAGCAGCACGACGCCCCAAGCGGTGAGCAGCGAGCACACCACATGCGCGCCGTAGCCCAACCAGAGGATCAGCGCGTAGGCGAGCCCGTGGCCCACCGATCCGCACCAGTTGCCCGGTCCTCCGGCGACGAAGTCGAAGCGGAAGCTCAGGACGGCCAAGAGGCCGAAGAGAGCCGCTGCGAGGAAGGCGAGCGCGCAGAGCTCGGCGAGCTGCTCGGGGCGCAGCCACGCCGGCGGTCGCTGGGGAGCGCCCATGGGTACAGATCTTGTGGCGGGCACGGAGGAGGGGTACAGCCCCTAGGGGTAACTCGAAGCTCCCCGCCTGCCAAGAGCCGAATGGCCGCGGCTCGCGAATTCACGGCGCCCGAGGCCCTGCCGCGGCCTCGGAGAGCGCCTGAGAACGCCTCGGCCACGAGAAGCAGCGCCGTCGGGCGCCGCATCGAGAGACCCCGAAGTCGGTGGAACCTCGCGATCCGGTCCGCGGCTCAATCGTGCGGCGCGATCCGCTCGAGAAGCCGGCGCGCGAAGTCGTCTTTGGCGAGGTCCGGCCAGCGCTCGGGCTCGGCGCCGCGGCGCAGGAGCTGGAAGTCGGAGCGCTCGGCTCCGAGGGTCGCGGGCCCGTTCAACACCAACCAGTCCACGCCCTTCGAGACCAGCTTCTTCAGCGCGTTCTCGAGCGCGTCCTGCGCCTCCAGCGCGAAGCCGACGAGGACTTGTCCCCGCGTGCGACGCGCCGCGAGCTCGGCGAGGAGATCGGGGTTCTTCACCAGCTCCAAGCGCAGCGTCTCTTCGCCTTCGCGCTTCTTCAGCTTGCCGTCGAAGCGCTGCGCGGGGCGATAGTCGGCGACCGCGGCGGCCATCACGAGCACATCGCAGCGCGCGAAGCGCGGCTCCAGCGCCGCGCGCATCTCCAGCGCGCTCTCCACGCGCGCGACCGAGACCCCAGCGGGATCGGGGAGACACGTCGGACCGCTCACGAGCTCGACGCTCCAGCCGCGGCGCGCGCCCGCCGCCGCCACGGCGTAGCCGAGCTTCCCGCTCGAGCGATTGCCGAGGAAACGCACGTCGTCGAGCGCCTCGTACGTCGGCCCCGCGGTGACGAGGAGGCGCTTCATCGCTCGCTCGCCTGCGCGTCGCGCCACGCGACCACGAGCGCCGCGATCTGCTCGGGCTCGAGCATGCGCCCGGGCCCGCGATCACCGCAGGCGAGCCAGCCCGCTTCCGGCTCGAGCTGACGCCAGCCCTGCGCAGCCAAGGTGCGGAGGTTCTGCTGCACGCCGGGGTGCAGGAACATGCGCGGGTTCATCGCCGGCGCGATCCAACGCGGTGTCTCCGCGCGCAGCGCGAGCGCGAGCGTCGAGAGCAGATCGTCCGCTTGTGCATGCGCGAACTTCGCGATCGTGGCCGCCGTGGCGGGTGCCACGAGCAACAGCGCCGCCCGATCCGCGAGCGCGATGTGCGCCATCGCCTCGCTCGACTCCGCGGCGAACTCGTCCACCAGTGCGGGGCGGCCCGTGAGCGCCGCGAAGAGCCGCGGCGCGATGAGCTGCGCGGCATGAGGCGTGAGCACCACGTCCACGGTGAAGCTCTCTTGCGTCAGTCGCGAAGCGAGCGTGCAAGCCTTGTAGCAAGCCGCGGAAGCGCTGACGCCGAGCACGATCTGCATGGATGCTCCTTCCGCGCGGGCCGCTGGTCCCGCGCTCAACCGCCGCAGCCGTCCGCGCCGCGCGCGTCCTCGAGTCCGATCAAGTGCTTGATCTCGGCCGTCGCACGAGGGAGCACGTCGTTCGTCACGATGTGATCGAAGAGGTCGCGCCGCTCGAGCTCTTTCTCGGCGCGCGCGAGGCGGCGCTCGAGTTGCTCTCGCGACTCCGTGCCGCGCGCCTCGAGGCGGCGGCGGAGCTCCGCCAGCGAAGGCGGCACGAGCAAGATGTAGGTGCCGTCCACGCGTTGCTTCCGGAGCTGCTCCGCGCCTTGCACGTCGATGTCGAGCAGCGCGAAGCGCCCTTCCGCGAGGGCCTCTTCGATCGGACGCCTTGGCGTGCCGTAGCGCCGCCCGTGCACGAGCGCGTGCTCGAGGAAGAGGCCTCGCTCGACTTCGCGCGCGAAGCGCTCCTCGTCGTAGAACCAGTAATCGGCGCCGTCCCGCTCGCCGGCTCGCGGCGCGCGCGTCGTCGCCGACACCGAGAAGTAGACGCGCGGATCGCTCTTCAAGCGCGCGATGATGGACGACTTGCCGGCGCCCGAGGGGCCAGTGAGCACGATCAGGCGGTGCGGCTCGCGGGCGCTCATTCGACGTTCTGGACCTGCTCTTTCAAGCGGTCCACCTCGGAGCGGAGCTCGACGACATCGCGAGCGATCTCGAGATCGCTCGCCTTGGATCCGATGGTATTCGCCTCGCGGTGCATCTCCTGCAGCAGGAAGTCGAGCTTGCGCCCGACGGGTTCCCGCGCGACGAGGAGCTCGCGCAGATGCTGGAGGTGCGCGGCGAGACGCGTGAGCTCCTCCGCGATGTCGCTGCGCTCGGCGAAGAGCGCCGCCTCGCGAAGGAGATCCTCCTCGCGCGGCGCGCCACTCGCGCCGACGAAGAGCTCGCTCATGCGGCGTGCGAGCCGCTCGCGCCATTCCGCGACGACGCGCGGGGCGCGGAGACGAATGCGCTCGACGGCGGCTTCGATCAATCTCGCCCGCTGCGCGAGATCGGCGTGCAGCGCGCGGCCTTCGCGCAAGCGCGCCGTGTCCAGCATGGCGAGCGCGGCCTCCACGGCGCGCTTCGCGGCCAGCGCGAGCTCCTCGGCGCGCTCGGGCTCGATCGCGCGCGCGCCGGAGACGCCGGGAAGCGAGAGGAACGCCGAGAGCTCGCGCGGCGCTTCCAACCCGCAGCGCTCGGCGGCGACGCGCGCCGCGCCCACATAGGCGGCGAGGAGCGCCTCGTCGATCAGGCCGCTCTCTGCGCTCGCGGCGCCTTGTCGAATCGATAACGAGAGGCCGATCGAACCGCGCGCGCAGCGCGCGCGCACCAGCGCTTCCAGGTCCGGCTCGAGAGGCGCGAGCTCGCTGGGCACACGCAGCTTCACCTGCAGTCCGCGGTGATTGACCGAACGCGCTTCGGCCTCGACGCGCGTCGCTCCCAGGGCGTCCGACGCGACGCCGAATCCGGTCATGCTGCGCAGCACGGCCATGGATCCGCGGACGGGCCGAGCGCCGAGGCGCCAGGCGCGCGGATCCCTAGGGGCTCACTTGCCGCCGCTTTCGCCGGTGGTCGGCGCACTCGCGCCACTCGTCGCCGCCGCGGACGCACCGAGAGCTCCGCGCGCGCTCTCCTCGGGGGTCAGTCCCCAGGCCGGATCGCTCCAGGGATCATTCGCCGGCGATGGTGCGCTCTCGACATTCGCCGGTGCCGTAGCACCTTCGTTCAGCGGAGCGGGCATCGCTTGCGGAGCATCCGCTGCCGCCGCGTTGAAGAGCTGGAACTGGCGCTCCGCCACTTGCTGCGGCGTCAATCCCGGAGCCGGCGGCGTGTTCGGCTGTCCGCCCATCGCGTCCGGGTTGCCGAAGGGATTCGCGTCGTTGCCGAACGGCGAGGGCGACGGCGTCGCCGGCTGCACTTGCGCGGTCTCCATCTCCAGCTCGGTCGGTGCGGCCGGGCGATTCATGAGGTGCACGCCGAGGATCGCCGCGAAGAAGAACGCCGCGATCGACGCGGTGAACTTGTTCACGCCGCCGACGCGCGCACCGAAGGTCTCGGTGCCCATGCCGCCGAAGGCATCGCCGAAGCCGCCGCCCTTCCCTTCCTGCAGGAGGACGACGGCGATCAACAGCAGCGACGCGCCGATGATCACCAAGTACATGACCGCCTTCACGATGTCGGAGAAGGCGGCGAGCAGCGCGAGTTGTTCGAGCATGGCTGAGGGAGCCGTCGAGAAGAGAGGAGCCGACGAGAAGGGTCATCCGTGGAGACGGATGTCGACATTCCACCGCGCCGGAGGCCGGCATTCCACAGCGCCGGAGGCCAGCACGGCTCGATGCCGAGACACCGCCGCCCCGCCGCTCTGCGGCCGGGTCGGGGCGGAAAGTGAGGCGGGGATTCTAGCGAGCGCGCGTCGGCGCGCCAGCCGTCGCCGCGACGAGGAACGCCGCGAGGAGCGCGAATGACCCGTCAGCGGAACGCAGAGCCTCGCCGCTCTCACCCGCCGAGACCATCGGCTCCGCCGACGCCGCGCCCTGTATGTAGGCGGAGAAAGTGCAAGCCGGTGGCGCATCACGCAAAAGCCTAAGCCGTAATACGGCTAGCAGCCCGCTGCACTTGCCCGGCAGAGCGGCTCCGGGCGACGCGAGAGTCGGCGGAGAGGGGCGACCTCCGAGCGCTCGACGGACGCGTCAGGAGCGCGAGTCCGAGCTCCGCTGCCGTACCGAGCGTCCGTCGTATTCGCCGACCCAGATCCCCTCCTCGCGCGAGAACGTGACGCGCGCCTCCACCTCCAGCTCGTCGCGGTCGGTGCACAGGATCTCGAGCCCTTCGCGCAGCTCGAGACCGAGCGCAAGAAGGTCCTGACCGGTGCCGACGCAGTTCAGACGCAGGCGCCCCTGCTCGTCGCGATTGTTGAAGTCGGCGAAGATAGCCGGCACAGCGTGGCTCTTCGCAGCGCGCGACGCCCCCGCGTCCGCACGGCTCGGCACCTCGCCGTCGCGCCTTCCGCCGCGCGATGCGTCGCGCACGACGGCATCGATGGCGAGCGAGGCCCTCCGAAGATCCCCGCCGAGCCAGCGCAAGAACGGTCGGAGCGGTGCGCGACAGCGCCGCGCGAAGCGCGCCAGGTTCCCGAGCTCGACCTGCGCCGCTTCGGGAGCCATCTGCTTCCACGCGGCGAGCATCGAAGGCAGGAGCTCGCCGTCCCGTTCCGCCCAGCGCGCGGCACCCCAGAGCAGCAGCGCGAGATCGCGCGCCTGGGCGCACTCGAGGCGCATGCGCGAGCCGGTGTGATCCTCGAAGTCGAGGAACCCGATCCACGGCGGCGCGCCCGTGCTCGCGGTGAGATTGCGCGGCAGCGGCGCACCGTGCACGAAGCCGTGCGCATGCAGCTCGCCGAGCCCGCGCGCCGCGGCGACGAGCAGCGCGCGACGCTCGCTCACCTCCGCGAGCCGCGCGAGCTGGCTCCCGATGCTCGCGCCGAGCGAGCCGAGCGCGAGCCAGCTCCCATCGTCCGCGAGCCCGAGGACCTCTGGCACCTGCACGCCTCGCGCGCGCAGCCGATCCAAGAGCTCCGCCTCGCTGCGCAGGCCCGCGGGACCGCCGGGATTCGTGCGCGGACGCAGGATCTCGCGCCGAGTGAGCCAGGCGAGCGCGGCCAAGAACGAGAAGCCGAGACGCGAGCGCAGCGCGGGACGCGCCGCGCGCTTCACCCACACCTCGCGCTCGTTCCAGCGCAGCGCGAAGACGCGCCGCGCGGGCTGACGAGCGAGCGCTTCCTCGATCGCGGAGCGCAGCGCGGGGCTCGGCGCGCCGCGCGCGTCGCGCTCGGCCGCGGTCAGAGCGACACCTGCGCGCGATCGCGTGCGACGGCCACGAGCACGCCGTTCAGGACGGTGCTGTCGGAGAGCTCGACGCGCACGCGCAGCCCCTCCATGTCGCCGCCCGCGACGCCTTGCCCGCCATCGGTGTCCGCGTCGAACTCGAAGACCTCTCCTGGATCGAAGCCGGTGAAGCGGAAGTGCAGCGTGCGCCAATCCTCGACCGAAGGACCGGCGTTCGTCCCGATCCAGCCGGTCCGCGCGCCGGGATCGCACGGCGTCGCGGGCGTCGTGCAGCTCGCGTCGTAGACGAGCCCCGTCGCGAGATCGCTGCCCCGCCGATAGGTCCCCGCGCAGCCCGGCAGCGCGCTGTTGCCGCCTTCGAAGAGCGAGCCCATGCCGACTTGATCGGTGTCGAAGCGCATCGTGGCCTGGCGCACATTCGGCGAGCCGATCCAGTCGAGCGTCACCGCGGTGATGCGACGCCCGAGACGATCCTCGTTCACGATGCGCCAGAACCCGCGCGACGGATCCGCATCGAAGCTGTCCGCGCCTTCCGCGACGACGCGCACCGGCGGGCGGAACCCGTTCTCCGAGACGAAGCGCACCTGGTTCGTCGCGACGATCGGAAAGCCCGGGTTGCAGAAGTCGATGAAGAAGCCCTGCAGGCGCAGGCCCTCGCCGGGCTCGAAGTTGCCCGGCGGGATCGGGATCGCCGACGGCGGACCGCCGGCGGTGACGTTCGGCCCGAGGTAGAGCGGCAGGAAGCCCTGCGGCACCGAGCCACCCCACGCGACGCGCAGCTCGAAGCTCGGGTCGAGCAGCGTGCTCAGGCGATCGTCGGTCTCGTCGAGGACGGTGACCTTCACGTTGCCCCACACCGCGCCGAAGCGCGCGGACGGCTGTGGCTCGACGTAGCTCCAATAGATCCAGTCGTCGGGATAGAAGCGCACGCTGTCCACGCGCGCACGATCGTCCTCGGCGAGCGCGAATGAGAAGCCGCTCCCGGCGACCAGATACGCATCCTCGGCCCCGTTGCACGTCGCGTAGGCATGCACGCGATAGGTCGAGATCACATCGCGCGCCCCCTGATCCAAGGCGACGAGGTCGAACGCGCTCGCGATCGGCTGGAGCGGCGTGCCGCCCGGCACCTCGGAGAGGCCGCCGACGGCGGAGAGCGGCTGATCGCGCGCGATGCGCGCGCTGGTCGCGAGCGCCGTCGAGCCCGGCCCTTGGCGCGGCAAGCGGTAGAGACGGATCGCGCTCGAGCCGCTGTCGCCGCTCACCCACAGCGCGGCTTCCGCCGGCGTCGTTTGTTGCGCATCGAGCGCGAGACCGTACGCGCTCCACGCGTCGCCGCCCGCGAGGTTCGGCCACGAGTGCAGCAGGTTCCCCGTCGCGAGGTCGAGCTCGTGGATCGCGCTGTCGAAGTCCGCGACGAAGACGCTGCGCGCCACCGCATCGAACGCGAGCGCGCGGTAGACCAGCCCCGCGGGATAGCCCGCGAGCACGACCGGGGAGCTCCCCAAGGCGACGCCGCCGAAGCTCGTCAGCGGCGCGCCGAACGCGTCGAGGAAGCCGAGGCCATCTTCGAAGCCGAACGCGAGCCCGACGCCGTCGCTCATCCCATCGCGAAAGCCCCAGGCGCTCGAGGTGGTGTACGCCGGTTGATCGAAGACGCGCACGCGCTGGCAGGCCGCGTCCAGCACATAGATCGAATGCGCGCCGCCCGCGTTCGCGGCGTCGCGCCCGGTCACATAGAAGTGCCCGCCGAGGTACTGCACGCCGAGCAAGGCGTCGTCGATCGCGTTGCCGTTGCCTGCGTGGGCGGTCAGTGCCTGCGCATCGCAGCGCAGCTTCTGCCCACCGAAGCCCTGAGGGAGAGCCGCGGGAGGACAGAGCGCCAACGACGCGAGCGCGAGGAGCGGAGTGCGGAGCATGTCGGGATACGCCGAGGGAGACCGCTGGCGATCCTAGCCCATGTCCTGCGCAGCGACATCCGGCGAAGAGCGGGCGCCGTTGCGCGTCGGCTCGGCGCGTTCGTCAGGCGAGCTCGGAGAGCCAGCTCGCGCGTCGCGCTTGCACCTCGGGCGTCGCCGCGGGATCGAGCTCGAGCTTCCGCACGCGTTGGGGCTGCGGCCGCACCACGACGCTCACGCGGCGGATCCGCCCGCGCCGCGCGAGCAGGAGCTCGAGCGGCAGCCCCACGGGCAGGGACTCGAGGCGCACACTCCAATCCGCGACTTCGAGGCGCAAGCCGTCCAGCGCGAGAAGCTCGTCCTCCGGCGAGACGCCCGCGCACCACGCGGGGCCGTCGCGGCGCACCTCTTCCACGACGATGCGGCCTTCTCTCGCGCGCGCCGCGACGCCGAGCCACGCGGGCGCGGGCGTCGTCTCCGGCGCGAAGCGGAGACCGAACGCCGCCAGCGCCGGAGCGAGATCGAGCTCTTCGGTGCCGTGGAGCGCCCGCGCGAAGAACGCGGAGAGATCCACGCCGGCGAGCTCGCTCGCCAGCGCCTCGAGCTCGCCTTCGGCGAAGCCGCGCGCGCCGCTCCAACGCGCGTAGGCCGCGCGCATCCAGTCGTCGAGCGTGACCCGGTCTGCGGTGCGCGTCCGCAGCTCGGCGTCGAGCAGGAAGCAGAGCACCGCACCCTTCGTGTAGTACGAGATGCGGCTGTTGCTCGCGTTCGCGTCCGGGCGGTAGAGCTTGATCCACGCGTCGTAGGACGATTCGGCGAGCGGCTGCACGAGCCGCCCCGGCGTCGCGAGATAGCGCGAGAGGAACTCGCCGAGCTCCTCCAGGTACTCCTCGACGCTCACCAAGCCGCTGCGGCGCAGCAAGAGCTCGTCGTAGTAGGAAGTCGCACCTTCGGCGAACCAGAGCCCGCGCGTCAGGTTCTCGTTCTCGTAGTCGAAGGGGCCGAGCTCCAGCGGACGCAAGCGCTTCACGTTCCAGACGTGGAAGTGCTCGTGGCAGGCGGTGCCGAGCCAGCGGCGATACTCGCGCCGCTGCGCGAAGACCGCTCGCCCGCTCAGGAGCACGGTCGAGTCGCGATGTTCGAGCCCGCCTCCCGACTCCAGCACCACGTTGAAGAAGCGGTACTCCTCGTACGGCAGACCGCCCCAGAAGCGCGCCTGCGTCGCGGCGATGCGCGCGCAGGCATCCGCCGCGACGGCGCCATCCCAACGCGCGACATCGCCGGCTTGCACGAGCTTCACCGGTCGGCCCTCGACCACCCGCTCGTGGATCTCGAGTCCCCCGGCGAGGATCGGCGCATCGACGAGGCTGTCGTAGTCGGCGGCGTGGAAGACGAACTCCGCCCCGTCGCGCAGCCCCGGCAACGGGCACTCGACCGCGGTCCAGTGCTCGTACGGGGAGATGCGCAGCTCGTGCGGCCGCTCGGGATGCGCGGGGTCGAACAGGAAGGTCGCCGCGGGTGCGAGCAACGCGAGCTCGGCATCGACCCAGTTCGTCCGCACGCTGAGCTCGCGCGCGTGTAGGCGATAGCGCACGACGATCGCGCTCGCTCCCGCGCATTCGAAGCGCCAGCGGTTCTTGCGGGTCTTCCGCACCGCGAGCGGCGCGCCGCGCTCGTCCTCGGCGCAGAGCCCCTCGACGTGGCGCGCATACTCGCGCACGAGATAGGAGCCCGGGGTCCACACCGCCATCGCGAGCTCCAAGCTCCGGCACCCTTCGGTTTCGAGGCGCGTCTCCACCTCGAAGTCGTGGGTCCAGGGTGCGGGGAAGCTCAGGCGGTGCCGGATCGGCGGGAGGTCGCTCATGCCGCGGATTGTAGGCCGCGCCGCGCGCGAGCGCGCGCTCCTCGCGGCAAAGCGCCGCGGCTGCACTCCCGCCGCCTCCCGGCGCGCCGACGCGGCGAAGGGAGCGCGCTTCGACGGCGCACCGCACATCGCGCGGTTGACGCCCCCTCCGGCGAAAGCGATCCTCTTCGGCTCGCAACTCCCGCCGGAGTGCCCTTCCTCGAGCCGGATCAGACCTCATGTCCGAAGCTGCACCGAGTCCCGGATCGAGCGCGCGGATCGCCGCGCCGATCGCGACACCGCGAGCAGGCCATCTGCACGCGGGCCTCTCTTCGGTGACCAAGAAGTACGCGGTCGCGATGAGCGGCCTCGCCTTGGTCGGGTTCCTCTTCGCCCACTTGGCGGGGAACCTGTTGATCCTGATCCCGGGGGCCTTCGATCAGTACGCCGCGGCCCTGCACGCGAGCCCGCTGCTCCCGCTGGCCGAGATCGGGCTCTTCGCGGTCTTCGTGGTGCATGTCGCGCTGGCGCTCGCCTGCGCGCGCGCGAACCGCGATGCGAAGCCGCAGAAGTACGCGGTGGCCGCGACGCGCGGCAAGGCGACGCTCGCCTCGCGAACGATGGTGATCACGGGCTCTGCCGTGCTCGTGTTCGTGATCGTGCACATCGCGCACATGAAGTTCCGCGCCCCGCTCTTCGGGAACCCGACGGTCGAGACCGGCAGCCAGTGGGTCCTGCGCACGCTCGCGCATCCCCTCGGCGCCCTGGTCTACGCCGTCGGCGTCTGCGCGGTCGGCGTCCACCTCTCCCACGGGGTCTGGAGCCTCTTCCAGACACTGGGCTGGAACAGCAAGCGCTGGCATGCCCGCCTCACCGGCATCTCGCGCGCCGTCGGCGCGCTGCTCGCCGCGGGCTTCCTGCTGATCGTCGTCTACGCGCTCCTGCGCGGGGGGCGCTGAGACCATGGCCGAATCCAAGAAGACCGGCGGCGCGACCACGGCGGCTCCCTCTGGCATCGCTCCGAGCCAAGCGCCGAAGGGCACGCTCGACGGGCGCTGCCCGCAGGGCCCCATCGCCGACCGCTGGACCAAGCACAAGTTCGAGCTGAAGCTCGTGAACCCGGCGAACAAGCGCAAGTACGAGGTGCTGGTCGTCGGGACCGGCCTCGCCGGCGCCGCTGCCGCAGCCTCGCTCGCCGAGCTCGGCTACAACGTCACCGTGCTCACGATGCACGACAGCCCGCGGCGCGCGCACTCGATCGCGGCGCAGGGCGGCATCAACGCCTCGAAGAACTACAAGAACGACGGCGATAGCGTCCACCGCCTCTTCTACGACACGGTGAAGGGCGGCGACTACCGCGCTCGCGAGTCGAACGTCCACCGCCTCGCCGAGGTGAGCGGGAACATCATCGATCAGTGCGTCGCGCAGGGCGTCCCGTTCGCGCGCGAGTACGGCGGTTACCTCGACAATCGCTCGTTCGGCGGCGCGCAGGTCTCGCGCACCTTCTATGCACGCGGCCAGACCGGGCAGCAGCTCCTGCTCGGCGCGTACAGCGCGCTCTCGCGCAACGTCGGCGCCGGCACGATCAAGATGCTCACGCGCCGCGACGTGCTCGACATCGTCGTCGTCGACGGCAAGGCGCGCGGCGTCATCGCGCGCAACCTGGTGAACGGCAAGCTCGAGCGCTTCGGGGCGCACGCCGTGCTGCTCTGCACCGGCGGCTACGGCAACGTGTTCTTCCTCTCGACGAACGCGAAGGCCTGCAACGTCACCGCCGCGTGGCGCGCGCATCGCCGCGGAGCGTTCTTCGCCAATCCCTGCTTCACGCAGATCCACCCGACCTGCATCCCCGTCCACGGCGACATCCAGTCGAAGCTCACGCTGATGAGCGAGTCGCTGCGCAACGACGGGCGCGTCTGGGTGCCGAAGAAGGCCGGCGAGGCGCGCCCCGGCGCCGACGTGCCCGAGGACGAGCGCGATTACTTCTTGGAGCGCCGCTACCCGAGCTTCGGCAACCTGGTCCCCCGCGACGTCGCCTCGCGCGCCGCGAAGCAGGTTTGCGACGAAGGCCGCGGTGTGGGATCGACGCGCCTCGCGGTGTATCTCGACTTCCGCGACGCGATCCAGCGCCTCGGCAAGAACGCGATCGCCGAGCGCTACGGCAACCTCTTCCAGATGTACGAGAAGATCACGGGAGATGACCCCTACCGCGTGCCGATGCGCATCTACCCCGCGGTGCACTACACCATGGGCGGCCTCTGGGTCGACTACAACTTGATGAGCAACCTCCCCGGGCTCTTCGTGCTCGGCGAGGCGAACTTCTCCGACCACGGCGCGAATCGCCTCGGCGCCTCGGCGCTGATGCAGGGCCTGGCCGACGGCTACTTCGTGATCCCCTACACGCTCGGCGGCTTCCTCGCGGCCGAGCCGCTCGGCTCGAAGGTCTCGACCGATCACGCCGCGTTCGCGCAGGCGGAGGCCGAGACGAAGGAGCGCCTCCAGAAGATGCTGAGCGCGCGCGGCAAGCGCACGGTGGACTCGTTCCATCGCGAGCTCGGCATGCTGATGTGGGATCACTGCGGCATGGCGCGCAACGACGCGGGTCTCCGCCGCGCGGCCGGGCGCATCGCCGAGCTGCGCGAGGAGTTCTGGAAGAACGTGAGCGTGCCGGGCAGTGGCACCGAGCTGAATCAGAGCCTGGAGAAGGCCGGCCGCGTCGCCGACTTCCTCGAGTTCGCGCAGACGATGGTGCACGACGCGCTGTACCGCACGGAGTCGTGCGGCGGACACTTCCGCGAGGAGAGCCAAACTCCGGAAGGCGAGGCGCAACGCGACGACCAGAACTTCTCTCACGTCGCGGCTTGGGAGTTCACCGGGATCGGCGAGAAGCCCGCGCTGCATCGCGAGGAGCTCTCGTTCGAGTACTGCAAGCCTTCGCAGAGGAGCTACAAGTGAGCAGCAAGGAACAGGGCTTGCGCCTCGTGCTCGAGGTCTGGCGGCAGAAGGGCCAGGAAGACGCCGGCCGCTTCGAGACCTACGTGCTGGAGTCGGTCTCTCCGGACAACTCGTTCCTGGAGATGCTGGACCAGTTGAACGAGAAACTGGTGAAGGAAGGGCAGGAGCCCGTCGCCTTCGATCACGACTGCCGCGAAGGCATCTGCGGCGCTTGCGGCTGCGTCGTGAACGGTCAGGCGCACGGCCACGAGAAGGGCACGACGCTCTGCCAGCTCCACATGCGCAGCTTCCCTAACGGGGCGAAGCTCGTGCTGGAGCCCTTCCGCGCCAGCGCGTTCCCCGTGCTGCGCGACCTCGTCGTCGATCGCAGCGCCTTCGACCGCATCATCCAAGCTGGCGGCTTCGTCTCCGTGAGCACGGGCTCCGCGCCCGACGCGAACCTGGTGCCGGTCGCGAAGGACAACGCGGAGAAGGCCATGGATGCCGCGGCCTGCATCGGCTGCGGCGCGTGCGTCGCCTCGTGCAAGAACTCCTCGGCGATGCTCTTCACCTCGGCCAAGGTCTCCCACTTGGCGCTCTTGCCGCAAGGCCAGGTCGAGCGCGAGCGCCGCGTCTCGGCGATGGTGGCGCAGATGGACGCCGAGGGCTTCGGCGCGTGCACCAACACGCAGGAATGCGAAGCCGCGTGCCCGAAGGAGATCTCGATCGAGAACATCGCGCGCATGAACCGCGAGTTCTTCAAGGCGAAGCTGAAGGGGCGTTGAGCCGACGCTCCCCCCTGCGCTGGGAACGCCCGCGGTCGGAGGCAGCTCCGCCGCGGGCGTCGGCATTTCGGAGCGACATCTCTTGAGCGAGCTCCTCTCTCCCGACGGACGCTTCCTCTTCCGACGCGGTGCGCAGCTCGAGCTCGAGCTCGTGCACGTCGCGAGCGGTCGCGGCTTGCTCGCGCTCGACGCGGCGCTGGGGGATGCCGAGGTCGCGTACTTCACTCCGGATTCGACGCAGCTCGTGCTCGCGCTCACGAGGAACGATCGGAAGCTCGTGCGGCTGCCCGCGGTGATCGAGCTCGCCACCGGGCTCTGGTTCGCGAGCGATCCGCGCCACGCCGCGGCACCGCTCGGCGATGTGGCCGAGCTGGCCGAAGTCTTCGCCACGGCGCGCGCGCCGCGCGAGCGCGCGTCGGAGGAGATCCCGCGCTGGGAACTGCCACCCGAGCCGCCCGCGCCGACGAGAGCGATGCCGTCCGCAGCGGCGTCGAGCGAGAGCGCTCCGGCGCCGTTCGAAGAGCCGCTGCCCATCCTCGACATCGCGAGCTCCGCACCGAGCGCGACCACCACGGCCCCGGAGGTGCGCACGGAGAGCGTCCCATCGCCGAGCGAGGCCCCGCGGAGCGAGCCCCTGCCACGCGAGCTCGCGACACGCGACGGTCGCTGGCGCATCCAATGGGACGAGGCGACGCGGGACGCGCGCTTGCTTCGAGCCGATGGCGCTGTCGAGATCGACTTCGCGCCGCTGCACCTCGTCGCGATCCCGGCGGGGCCTGCGTTCTCGCGCGTCATCCTCGACGATCCGCGCCCCGTGCCTCCGGGCGGCATGCACACGTGGATCGAGGTCGATCTCGCGACGGCGACCTTCTTCCTCGACTTCTGGCGCGAGCCGCTCTCCCCGAACTACGATCTCGACGATCTAGCCGCGTTCCTGCGCGACGCTCGCGTGCCGCCGTCGCGCGGCGCAGGAGGCCGCGCCGAGCCCCGGAGTGAAGAGCGATGACCGATCAGGATCTGCGCGCCGCGTTGGAGACCCTCCAGAGCTTCCTCGCGGCAAGCGCGAGCGGCGATCGCGAGGGCATGCAGCGCGCGCTGACGCGCGCGTCGATCGCCGACGGCAGCTACGACAACCCGCCGCCTCCCGAGCTCGCGCTCGTGCCCGGAACGCCGCGGAAGGATGGCGCGCGCGTCTTGATCCCGATGCGCTTGATGCCCCCCGGCGCGACCGCGGACACTCCGCCGATCGCCACCTTCACGAGCGTCCTCGTGCAGGAGGACGGCGGCTGGAAGCTCGACGTCATCGCGACGCGCGAGCAGGCCTCGCCGGAGATGGATGCGCTCGCGAACCAGATGATGCAGCAGATGGGCGAAGCCCTCGGCGGCGCCATGCAGCAGATGGGCGACGCGATGCAGCAGATGGGGCAAGCCCTCGGCGAAGCGCTCGCCGGCGGCAGCGCCGCGGGCGAGCCGCGCTCGGAAGACGACGAAGACGCGGACCTCGGCTGAAGCAGGCGACAGGCTCAGAGCGCCTGGCATGGGCCTGATGATCGGCAAGCTGCTGGGCCGGCCCGAGGCGCAGAGCGGCGGCGGGACGGAAGGCGCCAAATCCGTGCGCGCGCAAGGAACGGGAGACGAGGTCTCGGTGAGAGCTCGGCGCTGACCTAGCTCCAAGACCGCCCTCGATCCGATTGAGGTAAAAGGGGCACCTCGGCCCGGGCGCAGATCGATGATCGCCTCGCGAGGGAACCACGGTCCAGAAGCGGGCAATGGCTACCGATGGCCCCGGGACCCAGGCTGCACCGCGCCCACCGCTCTCCATGGGGCGGCACCATCTCTCCAGCGGGTTGCGTCCATGCGTTTCGCGCTCCTATTCCCCCCGTCGCTCTGCCTCCCGAATCAGCTCTATTACGCGCTCCCGATGCTCGCCGGAGCGTTGGAGCGCGCGGGACACGAGCCGCAGATCACCGATCTCAATCTGCTCGCTGCGGACCGCATCCTCGAGCCGACGCGCCTCCTCGGGTTCTTCGGTCGCGCTTCGGAGGCGGCGCGTGAGCTGGCGCGCGCAGGGCACCGCGAGGCATCGAAGTCCCTGATCGGCGGCCTCGCCGAGATCGAGCCGCGGATCGCCCGCAGCTTAAAGGTGAAGAGCGTGCTGCGCGACCCGCGCCGCTACTTCGATCCAGCGACCTTCCGAGAGGCGTTCCAGGATGTGGTCGACATCCTCGCGTTCCACTATCAGCTCGACCCGGTGATCTCGCCCCACGACGCGCACTTCCGAGAGCGCCTCAGCGATTTCCTGCGCGTGGATCCTTGGACGCCCCTGCGCGATCTCTATGACGAGGAGCTCCTCGACGCGGTGCTCGCGCGTGACCCCGAAGCCGTGGGGATCTGCGTCGCCTTCCCGGAGCAGGGTGTCGATGCGCTGCGCCTGCTGCGCGCTCTCCGGCGACGCCGACCGGATCTGCACCTCTGCGTCGGCGGACCGCTCATCACGCAGTTCGCCGAGCGCTGGTTGGCCGACGGCTGGCTGCTCGATCATTGCGATAGCGTATGCATCGGCGACGGCGAGACGGCGCTCGTCGAGCTCTGCGAAGCGCTCGAAGGCCGACGCCCTCTCGACTCGGTGCGGAATCTCTGGAGGCGCGATGCCCAGGGCCACCTGCGCCAACCGGCGGGACCACCGCAGCTCGAGCGCTTCGAGGAGTTGCCGTCTCCTCGATTCGAGTCGGCCGACCTCCGCATGGCCCTGACGCCGGAGCCCATCTATCCGCTGATGCTCTCACGCGGCTGCTATTGGGGCCGCTGCACCTTCTGCAGCATCGGTTGGCGCGAGAACTACCGCGCAGCGGCCGAGGCGAAGATCGCCGCGGATGCGCGCGAGCTCGCTCGACGCTACGGCGCTCGCTACGTGCAGCTCCAGGATTCGAGCGTTCCGCCCCGAGCGGCTCGCCTGCTGGCGGAGACGATCGCAAGCGAAGACCTCGGCCTCTATTGGGTCGGCGGCTTCAAGCTCGAGCGCTGCTTGCTGGAGGAGGAATACTGCCGCACGCTCGCCGCGGGTGGCTGTCGCTCGTTGCAGATCGGTCTCGAGTCCGCGAGCCAGCGCGTTCTCGACCGCATGGACAAGGGCTATCGCGCTGCCGACGCTCCACGCATGCTCGCCAACCTGCACCGTGCGGGGATCGCTCCCGAGCTGCTTTGGTTCGTGGGGTTCCCGACGGAGACGCGCGCGGAAGCGCTCGAGACGCTCGAGTTCCTCGATCGGCACCGCGATCTCTACGGACTCTCGGCGTTCGTCAGCACCTATCAGCTCCACCCCGACACCATCGTCTACGAGCGCCCCGCCGACTTCGGCGTCGAGGTCACCGCCGAAGTGAACGGCGCTTGCAGCTACATCGTCGAGAGCGGCATGCAGATGGCCGAGCTGCCGCTCTTCAAGCGCTTGCTGGCGGAGACGAACAACCGCACGCTGATCTGCAACGGATCGCATCTCCCGCACCGCGTCGAGCGCGGAGTGGCGACGAGCGAGTTCGGGCGGAGCTTCGTGCTGCCACCCGAGCTCCGCGAGTTCTGCTCAGCGGAAACCGACGCGGCGGCGCTCCGCGAGCTCGCGCGGAGGGAAGGAGCTCCGTCGCCGGAGCTCGATGCGCCGCGAAGCCCGGCCCCGATCGAAGCTCGCGGACCGCTCCCGCGGGCGCGGCAGCGCTTCTACGACCAGGACTTCGGGTTTCGCTCTCGACTCGAGGCGGCCTGGCGCGACGTGCGAGAGGAATGCGATGCCCTCTCGCTCGAAGAGCTGCGCAGTTGGCCCGAGGATGGCGCCGTCTCCGGAGCTTGGGGCGTCTATGCCTTCTGCCTGGCGGAGGAGTGGATCGAAGAGCACGAGCGTCGCTGTCCGCGGACTGCGGCCCTCCTGCGCTCGATCGATGGCCTCTATACCGCGGGCTTCTCGCTCCTCGGTCCGCGCTCGCGGCTACCGTTGCACTTCGGGGAGAGTCAGGGCGTCCTGCGCTGCCACCTCGCGCTGCGCGTCCCCGAAGGCTGCGGCCTGCGCGTCGGTCTCGAGACGATGCTCTGGGAAGAAGGGCGAAGCTTCGTGTTCGACGACGCGGTGCTCCACACCGCTTGGAACCAGAGCGAACAGCCCAAGGCCATCTTGCTGCTCGACTTCGCGCCGCCATCGAGCGAGGGGATCGCCCTCGAGGCTCCGTCGGCCGAGCTCGCGATGCAGAGGCAGATCGACCGGGCTTACTACCGCATGTTGCGCTGAGAGGGGAACAGCGCGCCCTCTCAGCGCCGGCGCGGAGGTGGCGTTCAGCGCGCGTAGACCAGCTCGATCTCCGCGAGCTCGCCCCCCGCGCGCGCGTCGACGACGACGCCCTTCTTCGAATCGCCGCCCGCGTAGACGCGGTAGTGATCCGGATAGAGCGCGCGCAGCTCGAAGCGTCCATCACTGCCCGTGGTCGCTTCGCGCCGGCCTTGGCCGTCGGGCTCGGTCTGGCCGTTCACTTCGATTCCGGCCACGGGTTTGCCGGCGGCGTCGCGCACGATGCCCCGCAGCACGCCCGAAGGCACGAGGCGCAGATCGAAGCCCACGACGTCCTCACCGAGTGCAAGCTCGCGGCTCGCGCGCACGCTCGAGCTGTAGTCCTCGGCGCGCACGTAGACCTGCAAGCTCCCCGGGTGCAGGCCGATGAAGCGGAACCGTCCGGCTTCATCCGCCGACGATTGCTCCTCTCCGTCGCCGTGGAAGAGGAAGATCAGCGCTCCAGCGAGTGGCTCACCATCGGGTCCGTAGATCGTGCCGTGCAGCGTGGCCCCGCGCTCCAGCGTGATGTCGCGGCGCAGCAGGCCGTCGAGCATGAGCCCCTCCATCTCGAAGGGCAGATAGCCGTGTGCCTGCACGAAGAGGCGGTGCTCGCCGCGCAGCGCGCGCTCGACGCGATAGCTGCCGTCGGCCGCGGATTCCGCAGAGACGTGCGCGGACGAAACGAGCGCCGAGTGCAAGAGGATCGAAGCTCCCGGGATCGGCGCCCCCCTACCGTCGACGACGCGCCCGAAGAGCCCCGCACCCTCGCCGAGGCGCAGCACGATCTCTCCGATCTCGCTGCCGTTCGCGAGGACAAGCCCGCGGAGCGCCGCGCTCTCGCCGAGGTCCTCGACCCTGGCGATCAGGTCCAGCTCGCCGGGCGCAAGCCCGACCAGCGCGAAGCGGCCGCGCTCATCGACGCTCATGCGCTGCAGCTCTTCGCCTCCGCGCACGGCGACAACGATCGCGTTCGCCTCGGGTTGGCCCGCGGGATTCACGACCGTGCCGGACACCTTGGCGCCGCGCGGCAGCACGAGATCGACCTCGCGTTCGTCGCCCGGCGCGAGCGCGCACTCGCGGTCCTCGCCCGCCAGGTGCTCGGCATGCGAAGCGCTCACCCGATAGCGCCCGGGCCAGACGCCGAGGAACTCGTAGCGCCCCTCGGCATCGGCCACAGCGCTGCGTTGCTCTTCGAAGATTCCGCCCGCGCTGGCGCCGGCATCGCCGACGATGAAGTCTTCCACGTCCTCGAAGACCACGCGCGTCGGCAGTCCATCGGCGCTCCGCGACAGCGACCCCGTCGGCAGTCCGTCCGAGCCGACGGACAGCGTGATCGAGCGCGAGAACGAGATCGACTCGCGGGCCCGTCGCTCGGCGGACGCCAAGCTGGCCCGCGCGAGCGCGAGCTGCTCGAGGGCCGCTCGGCGCTCCTCCCCCAGGTTCGACGCCCCGGAGGTCGCGAGCACCTGCTCGAGCATCTGGAGCTCCAGCGCATGCGCGAGGGCGGCCTCCGCGTTCGCTTCGGAGGCTCTCCTGCGATCCTCCCAGCGAAGCTCCACGTTTGCGCCACCGACGCCGCGCCCCGTCTCGTCGACGACGCGCCCGCGAACGACGCACGCGCGCTCCAGCGCGATCTTCAAGTCCTCGTGCCGCGCCGCGACATCAACCTCGATCGCGAGATAGCCGAGGAGATGTTGATCCGCGCTGCGCGCGAAGAGCTCGAGCAAGCGCTTCTCGTCGAGGCGCGGACGGAAGCGGAAGCGCCCCGACGCATCGCTCTTCTCGACGCCGAAGCCCCGCAGCTCGAGGTCGATGCCGGCCTTCGGAACGCCGCCTTCGCTCACGGTACCGGCCACGATCGCATGCGCGGTGAGCACATGATCCAGCGTCTCGTCGCGACGCACTTCCAGCAGCTCGGGCTCCACAGCGGAGAAGAAGTGCTCGAGCGCGAACCCGAGCTGATAGCGGGCACCTGCGCGCAGCCCCGCGAGGCGATAGGCACCGCTCGCGTCGGAGACCGCGCGGCGCTGCTCCACGGGATCGATGCGGCCGTCCTCCCACGCGATCGATCGACAGCTCACCTCCACTCCGGCGAGCGGGAGCCCCGCGCCGTCGCGCACGTGCCCCTCCACGCGATGCCCGGCGACGAGTGCCAGGCGCAATCCAACGTGAGGAGCCGCTTCGATCTCGTGGCGCGCGAGCGGTTCCGCGAGCGTGCATCGCCCGTCGTGCGCGTCGAGGAGCAGATCGCCTGCGGGGAGATCTTCGAGGGTGAAGCGACCTTCGGCGTCGGCCTTCCACGTGCGAAGGATCCCCCACGTCGGCGCAGCCACCCCAGCGCCGCTCCCTCCGAGGCGCCGTCGCATCTTCGAGAGCTGCAACGATTCGAGCACGACGTCGTTCCGCACCAATTCCAAGCGAGCGGCCGCAGCGAGCGAGGGAGCCGGATCTGCAGCGGGTGAGGAGAGGATCGCGTGCTCTTCGGCCTGCGGGGCTTCAACCACCGTCGGCAGATGCGGACGCGTGGAGAGCACCAGCGTGGCTCCGGGCACCGGCGCGCCATCCGGCGCGACCACGATGCCCGCACCACGCCCGGTCGTGCGCGTCGTGCGCGCAGGCTCGCCTTCTCGTGCGCCGGAGTGGAACGAGCTCTGCGCTGACCCTGGCGCCGCGAGCCAGCGCTCGCGCGCGATCAGCTCCTCTTCGGAGGCGAGCGCGCTCGAGCTCGCCGCGGTATCGCCGCTCGGACCGAGCGCCACGAACGCTCCGAGGATGGCCGCGAGAGAAGCGAGCACACCTCCGATCCACAACCGACTCGAGCCGTTCGCCTGCCCCATCGTTCCTCTTCCTGCTGCGGCGGGGAGCGTCAGGCCCCGCGGATGGATCGATCTCGCATCGTCGTTCGAGCTCGCGACGCAGAGTTCCTAGGCTGCGCGCTCAGCGCGCGTTCACGAGCTCGATCTCCGCGAGCTCGCCGCCCGCGCGCGCATCGATCACGATGCCCTGGTTCGGATCAGAGCCGGCATAGATCCGGTAGTGATCGGGATAGAGCCGCCGCATCTCGAAGCGTCCATCGCTGCCCGTCGTCGCTTCGCGCCGGCCCTTGCCGCCGGGCTCCGTCACGCCGTTCACCTCGACGCCGGCGACCGGCTTGCCTGCGGCATCGCGCACGATGCCGCGCACGACGCCCGAAGGCCGCAAGCGCAGATCGAAGCCCTCGATGTTCTCGCCCAGCGCCAACTCTCGGCTCGCGCGAGCGCTCCCGCTGTAGTCCTCGGCGCGCACGTAGACCTGCAAGGTCCCCGGACGCAGCCCCTCGAAGCGGAAGCGCCCGGCGTCATCCGCCAACGAGGTGTCCTCGGCGTCTCCGTGGAAGAGGAAGATCGGCGCTCCGGCGAGCGGCGCACCGTCGGGTCCGTAGATCGTTCCGGAGAGCGTCGCTCCGCGCTCCAGCGTCACGTCGCGGCGCAGCATCCCGTCCAGCAGCAGCCCGTCCAGCTCGAAGGGCAGATAGCCCGCGGCCTGCACGTGGAGCGTGTGCTCGCCGTGCAGCGCGCGCTCGATGCGATAGCTGCCGTCCGCGCCGCTCTCGACTTGATGCTGCGAAGAAGAGGCGAGCTTCGAGCTCAGCGTCACCGTGGCACCGGCGATCGGCGCGCCCATGCCATCGACGATCCGGCCGAAGAGCCCGGCTCCCGCGCCGAGGCGCAGCACGAGCTCGCCGATGTCGCTGCCGTTCGCGAGCGAGAGCCCGCGGAGCGCCGCGTTCCCGCCTTCTTCCGCGTTCGCCACGAGATCGAGCTCGCCCGGAGAGAGGCCGACCATCGCGAAGCGACCGCTCGCATCCGTTTGCGTGCGCTGCTGCTCATCGCCCGCGCGCACCGCGATCACGGTGGCGTTCTCCGCCGGGCGACCTTCGAGGTCGAAGACCGTGCCCGCGACCTTCGCGCCGCGCGGCAGCACGAGATCGACCTCCCGCTCGTCTCCGGGAGCCATAGCACACTCGCGGTCCTCGCCCGCGAGATGCTCGGGATGCGAGGCGCTCACGCGATAGCGCCCGGGCCAGACGCCGAGGAACTCGTAGCGCCCCTCCGCATCGGCCTCCGCCGTGCGCCGTGCTTCGAAGATCCCCGCGGCTCCGCCGCTGCCGTCGTCCACGAACGACAGGCCGCTCAGGAAATCCACGAGCTTCCCGTCGGAGTCCATCGACAGGGAGACCGCGGGAGCCTCGTAGGTGATCACCGAGGTCGACGGTTCTTGCGCCGGCCGCCCAAGCGTGATGACGGGCGAGCTCAGTTGAACGCGGAACGAGGCGCTCTGCCCGACACGCGATTGGAGGACCCGCGCGAAGTCCCCGAGAAAGACCCTGCCAGACCCGCCTTTCGCGTTGCCCCATGCGATGCCGCGGTTCTCGAGATGCTCGTTCGTGCGCTCTTCCCACTGCAGCGCGACCATCGCCCCACCGACCCCGCGCCCGGTCTCATCGACGACGCGCCCGCGCACGACGCAAGCCCGCTCGAGGCGCAGAGCGATGTCCTCGCGCTTCGCCGCGACGTCGAGCTCGACGCCGAGATAGCCGAAGAAGCGGCGATCGGCGCTGCGCGCGAAGAGCTCCAGCGTGCGATTCGCTTCGAGGCGCGGGCGGAAGCGGAAGCGCCCCGAGGCATCGCTCTTCTCGACGCCGAACCCGCGCAGCTCCACTTCGACCTCGGCCAGCGGCACGCCGCCTTCCTGCACCGTGCCCGCGAGCGTCGCGTGCTCGGTCAGCACGTGATCCAGCTTCTCGTCGCGCCGCACCTCGAGCAGATCCGGCTCCGCGGCGGAGAAGTAGTGCTCGCGCGCGAACCCGAGCTGATAGCGCGCGCCGAAGCGCAGACCGCTGATGCGATACGCGCCGACGGCATCCGTGACCGTCGTGCGCTGGGCCAGAGGATCGATCCGCCCGTCCTCCCACGCCGCGGCGCGGCAGCTCACCTCGACGCCCGCGAGCGGAAGTCCCGCGCTGTCGCGGACGAGCCCTTCGACGAAATGCCCCACGACGAGAGCGAGGCGCAATCCGCTCGGGGGAGCGCTCTCGATCTCGCCGCGCGTGAGCGGAGCCGCGAGCGTGCGCTGTCCGTCGTGCGCGTCGAGGAGCAGCTCGCCTTCCGGCAGCTCCTCCAACACGAAGCGCCCTTCGGCATCGGCGGTCCAGGTGCGCGCGACCGTCCACTGCGGTAACGCCGGCGCGGCCGAAGCCGCCATTTCGCTGGCGGACAGTTTCCAGCCGCCCAAGCCAACGCGGGCCTTCGAGCGCTTCTCGGACTCGTCCACGAGGTCCGTCAAGGCGAAACTCAGGTGCACCCGAGACTCTCCCGCGGGAGCGAGGCTCACGAATTCTCCGCTGCTCGGTGGAGCCGCCTCTGGCATCGAGTAGAGGAAGGGTCGTTCCGGCGGCGCCGCCTGCGGTGGTGTCGCGGGTCGCAGGAAGAGCACGAGCTTCGCGCCCGGAACGGGAGTGCCGTCCGGAGCGAGCACGATGCCCGCGCCTTGCTCGGCGGTGCGCGTCATGCGCTCTCCGGAAACACTCTGCCCGGCTCCGCTCGAGAGCTTCTGTCCGCGCCCCTGAGCCGCGAGCCAGCTCTCACGCGAAGTGCGCTCGGCCTCGGTCTCGAGAGTCGCCGCGGGCTGGTCCCCGTGCTCCTCTCCCGCGCCGAAGGCGATGAACGCGCCCGCGACCAACGCGAGCAGCGCCACACCTGCACCGATCCACAGCCGGAGAACCTCGTCCTTCCGCATCATCGCTCGCTCCTCCGCGCTCCGTCCGTGGGTAAGGCGGTGCGCCGGGCCGATCCTAGCGCAACGCCGCGGTCCTCGCGCAGAGCCCGCGTCGCGCGAAAGAAGCGCCCGAACGCCAGAAGCGGCGCTCCCGCGCACGGTAGCTCCGCCCCGAGGTCGCGACGATCCATCACCGCCTCCGCATCACTCCACCCGCCTGGCCTGAAGGAACGGATGCGCCTCGCGCAGCCCCACGAGTTCCTCGAGAAGGGCGCGGGCGACGAAGCGCTGCGGAGTTGGTTCTCGCCGCGACGGAAAAACGTCGCCGCGGCGCGCGCACCGCCTGGAAGCCCGCGCGCACGCCGACGAGCGCGGGATCGCCCGGCACGGCCGGCGCGGCGGCGACGGGCCCCATCGCATCCAAGACTCCTGCCGCGAAGAGCGCGAATCTGGCCGGCCCCGGACCGCGGAGCTCGATCTCGACGAGCTGCAGGTCGCAACGCAGCTCGGCGCGCAGCGCGGGGAGCTCCGTGGTGAGCCGCGTGACGCCTGGTTCCACGGCCGGCGCGCCGCCGGCCGCGACGAAGAGCACCCACGGATCCGCCGACACCGAGCCGGTGCCGCGCACCGCCGACGACGGAGCGCTCGTGGTCTGATTCACACAGAAGGGGCATATAGATCGCGAGAGCTCGGTCTTCCTGGCAAGGCGCCGCGACCGAACGCGTGTTCGGAACCCACCGACGAGACGCAACGCAGCCAGGAAGGACGAGAGGCGCGAGATCATGCCGCGTACGGGTGATTCTGCACCCTCGCGGTGGTGCGACCCAGCCCAGCTTGCGTGGTTGCTGGTGGTACAGCTGATGCCGTTGGCTTGATGGCAGTCTGTGGGGCTCGCGCCGCTCTGGCCGGAGCCGTCGATGCGGGATCGGTACCCGAACCAACGACGAGCGCGAACCTTCGGACGCGTTTTGCGCGACGACCGCTCCGCCTGCCCTCCGGCGAAGCAAGCGCCGCGCCCGCCGCGCGTGA
>JAEUHW010000309.1 GCA_016793245.1 Planctomycetota bacterium | reverse complement strand
CCAGGCCGGCGCGCTCGCCGCGAGCGAGTCGAGCCGGGACGAGAACCTCGCGCGCGAGCTCTCCCTCCCCCTCCGCCCGCCGGCGATGACCTGGGTGGTCTCGGCGCTGTGGGACGGTCGCGCGGACGGCGCGTGGAAGGTGCGCGTCGCGTTCCTGCTGCTCGGCGCGCTGGTCGCACCGCTGCTCTATCTGCTGGCGCGGAAGCCGCTCGGGGAGCGCGCGGCCCTGCTCGCGGGAGTTCTCGCCGCGCTCGCGACGAACCTGATCCTGCTCTCCAGCGGACCGCACTCCGAGATCCTCTATCTCGTGCTGCTGCTCGCGACGCTCTTCGATCAGGAGCGGCTGCGGGAGGCGCCGACCTCGGTCGCGGCGCTGAGGTGGGGTGCCATGCACGCGTTGCTCTGCTTGGTGCGCGTCGAGCATCTGCTGAGCTTTGCCCTGCTCGCGGCGCTGCTCGTCCTCGCGCGCGCGCCGCGGTGGAAGGCGAGCCTAGGGCTCGCGAGCTTCGCGCTGCTCGTCGTGCTCGTGCCGTATCAGCTCCACGCGCTGGAGGCGACGCAGCGCTATCAGGAGGAAGGCGGGCCCGCATTGCCGAGGAACGCGGGGCGACCGCCGCAGTTCCTCGATTGGCAGCCGGATGCGCTGGAGAAACTCGCCGCGACGCCGCGTTGCGCTCGGGCCGCGACGCACGGCTTCCTCGACGAGACGCTGCGGACGCGCGGCGCCAGGCGTGTCACGGCCGCGGACTTCGACGTGCTGCGCCAAGCATACGGCGCGCTTCCCGAACCGTTGCCCACGCCGTTCGTGGCGCTCTACGGCGGGCTCAACTTCTTCCTCGCGAACTCGCCCGAGGCCGACGGCGGCTTCTCGAACGCAGCACTTTATCGACCGCCGCCGCTCGAAGGCGGCGACGCGCTCTATCCTCCGGGCCTGCGCGACGTGCTGCCGAAGGAAGGCGAGGTGAACCTCGGCTATCCGCCCCATCTGCATGCGCTGCGCCACGGCTATGCGCTCGGCTTCGCCGAGCTGACGCGCGATCCCGGCGGCGCGCTCGCGCGCTGCGGCAAGAAGCTGATGCACGCCTCAGAGGGGGCCGGCGGTGGGCTCGGTGCCGCGGGCCTACCGGTCGGACTCGGCGGCGTCCGGAGATCCGTCGATCTCGCGACGCCGCAGCATCTCGCGGCGCGCTTCGCGAGTGCCGCTTGGATCCTGCTGGGTCTGCTCGGACTCTGGCGCGTGCGGCGCACGCCGAGCGCCTGGCCGTGGCTCGCGATCCTGGCGACGAAGCTCGCCGTGGTGCTCGCGTTCTTCGGCTACGCGCGGCAGGGCGCGCTCCTGCAGCCGTTCTTGATCCTCGGCATCGCTTCACTCGCGGCACCTTGGCTCCAGCGCGATGCGGTTTGGCAGCGCGTGCGCTGGGCGGGGGCCGCGCTGGTGCTCGTGCTCTTGGCCTACGACGCGCAACGCACGCTCCGCGGCGCCGAGCTCGCGCTCGACGGGGAGCGCGTGAGCGCCGAGAGCGCCGCCGAGGACCGGGGCCATCGCGCGCGGCAGCTCGAGGTCTCGCGTTGAGCCGCGCTCGCGCACGCTTGCGGAATCAGGCCGGACGCGCGCAAGCTCTGCGCGCCGTCCCGACCTCTCGCCCGCGCCTCCCCATG
>JAEUHW010000273.1 GCA_016793245.1 Planctomycetota bacterium | reverse complement strand
AAGACCTGGGCTTGGCTCGCGAGCAGGTTCCGCGAGGGATCGGGGACGTGGAGTTGGATGAGGCCGGCGCCGCCGTGGCCGCCGCTCCCTTCCTGCTGCGAACTCCCGTTCACCCATGGGCCTAGTCCGCCTCGCGCTTCGAGCGTCGCCCCCACAAGCTCGATCCGGGTCGCGGACATGAGCACGACCAGGCCTCCCGCACCACCTCCACCACTACCCCCTGCCGGATCCGAACCTGTCGAGAAATCCGGGCGGGCCCCGTTCCCTCCATTCGCTCGCACGATGCCCCGCACGTTGAGCACTCCGAGACAACGCAAGCCCAGCGCTCCGGCGCCGCCCCCGCCACCGCCGCCCTTCAAGTCGCAGAACCGGTTCGGAAGCGTGCGGTTGTTCCAGTAGGGATTCATGCACGTGGACCAATAGATCCCGTTGCCACCTCCGCCGCCGCCCTGGCCACCCTGCAATCGCGCGACCTCACCCTCGACGGCGGATCCTGCCGCGGCATCGATGCGCAAACCGAAGAAGTCGTTGGTCGCGTCGGCGTCGCGGAAGATCTCGGAGCCAGCGCTCCCGCCGCTCGCGACGGCTGTGCCCTCACAGCTCTGCCCGCGCCCATTGCCGTTTCTGCCGCAACGACCTTCGAGCCCGGGCGCCGTCGGTTGGGAACTGGAACAGATCGACTCGCGCCAAGTACCCCCGCCTCCTCCAGCAGCCCGAGGATTGGTCACATTGGCGGGGCCGAAGCAAGCGGATACACCGCCTCCCCCACCGCCTTCCCTAAGTTGGTAAGGCCCGTTCCCCGCACCACCGCGGGGCGAAGAGCGCGTGGCCTCCGGCGCACCATCGCCCCCATCACCTCCTGAGGCTCGCCCGACGCCGCCCGAATGCGAACCACGTGAACGACAGGGGAATCCACCGCTGAGAAGTGCGTTGCCGCCGTTCAGGTCGAGCACGCCATCGATCACCGCATCTCCCGCACACCAGATCTGCAACGGCAGCGGCCCCTGCGCATAAAGCACCGCTCCCGCTTCGATGCGGAGCGAGCGCACGTGCACGACGCCGTTCTCCACGAGCTGCACGCGCCCGCTCGACGCATCGGTGATGAGATCCGATGAAGTGTCGAGGATCTGCACGCCGCGCACGACCCAGTCGAACTCGCTCGCCAGCGCTTCGTCCGGGAAGCCACTGGTCGCACGTAACGCCCGCTCGCGCGGCGACCACGTCGCGCGCGGCTCGACCTGCACGCTCTCTTCGTCGAAGCTCGCCGCGGTGCCGAGCTCCTCGAAGAGCCGATCGAAGACCACCGGCTCCGTCCGCGTCGCGACGCGTAATGCGAAGGGCTCGCGCAGCTCGGCGCTGCGCTCGCCGACGAGGTCCTCGAGCTCTGCGCCGACCTGCAGCACGAGGCGTTCGCCGCTTGGCAGCGCGCCGATCGGCGAGAGCATCACCGTGGCGCCGAAGCGACCGCAGCTCTCGACCAAGGTCGTATGCACGGGCACCGGAACCTCGACGCCCTGAGCATCACGGAGCGCGAGGCGCAGGTTCGACGCAGAGAAGTTCGCCGCACGAGGGTGCAGCGGCTGATCGAAGTGCAGCACGAGCGGCTCCGCCGGCTCGGCGAAGGTGTTCGCCGCGATGACGAAGGGCTCGCTATGAGTTCCCGGACGCGGGTCGGGGAAGATCGGCTCGCTGCCGAGCGACGCCGCGATCACGCGCGGCCCGGCGCCGGGAAGCGGATCGACGAACGCGCGCGAAGGATCATCTTCGATGTCGAAGTCGAGCACGCGTCCGAGGGAGAGCGGCGCGCCGTCGCGGCTGCGCACGACGCGCGCCCGCGGCCCCTTTCCGCCGGGGAGCGCCAAGCGATAGCGCGCGCCGCGCGCGAGCCCGGTGTCGCGCAGCGCGGCATCGAGCGGACAGCTCGGCTGGAACAGGAGCACGCGCCCCTCGCCGTCTTCCGCCAAGGCGTAGCGCCCGCGCGCCGGCACACCGCTCCCGAGCTCGAAGATCCGCACCGTCTCGGGTCCCACCGTGCCGAAGTCGATCGGCCGATCGAAGCGCAGCTCGATCGGGCGGTTCGCCGCCCAGCGCGCGCCGTCGACGAGGTCGCCCGTCGAGGTGAGACAGAAGCGCTTGCCGGAGCTGTCGCTGTCGGCGCAGGACGTCGCGAGACAGAGAACGACGGAGAGCCAGAGAGGAGCAGCGGCGTGGGACATGGGACGGCGAGGGCTGGCGGAAGGATCGCTCTCGCCCTGCATAGAACCGCGGAGCCGTGGGGGTCACAGCTCGGTCCGAAGAAATCGGAGAGACCGCGAGGAACCCGCGCGACGAGGCGGAACCGGGAGCAGCTCTCGAGATCCCCGGAGGTTCCCATGCTTCGCTCCGCACCCGCGCGCCGCCGTGCTTTATCGATTCTCGGCACCACGATGCTCGCAGCCTTGGGGGGCGGCTCGCCGGTAACCGGCCAGACGTCGTTGCGCTGGATCTGGACCGACATCTGGGGGGCGGCCGTCGACGAGCAGCTCGCGGAGGCGATCCTCGGAGTCGGCGACTTCGATCGAGACGACCGCGATGACTTCCTGGTCGGCATCCCCGGACGCAACGGGACCGGCGCGATCGCGATGATCTCCGGTGCCACCGGCCGAGAGATGTGGTCGCACCAAGGCACAGCGCCCCTCGGACGCTTCGGCGCGACGATCACCGACGTTTGCGACATCGACGGCGATGGCGTCCGTGACTGGCTCGTCGGCGCGCCCACGGCGGGAGTCGGTGGCGAAGTGTGGATCTTCTCCGGCGCGACGCGATCGCCCTTGGGTTCGATCGCCACGCCTTACTCGGGCATCGGCTTCGGCACCGCGATCGCCGGCTTGGCAGACATCGACAACGACGGCGCGTGCGATTTCGCGGTCAGCAGCCCGTGGATCGGACTTCGCGGTCAGCCGAATCTCGGCATGGTCGAGGTCTTCTCCGGACGAACGCGAGCGCTTCTTCGCACGCACTACGGAATCCAAGCGCAGGACACCTATGGCATGTCGCTCTCGACGGGCAGCGACCTAAACGGCGACGGAATCTGCGATCTCGTGATCGGCGCCCCGAGCGAAGTCCTCCCCCGTGTGCTGCCGGGCTATGTCCACGTGCTCTCGGGTTACGACGGTAGTCTCCTGCGTCTCTACGCGGGCGCCGCAGTCGGCGATCTCTTCGGCTGCGCGGTCGCCGGCATCGGCGACGTCGATCAAGACGGCACTGACGATGTCCTCATCGGCGCTCGCGCGGCGGGAGCCTTGCCCTCGCTGAACTACGGCATGGCGTTCGTCTTCTCCGGCGCGACGAACCAAGTGCTCCACCAGAGCTCCGGCAGCGTGAACCAGCGCTACGGGATGCGCGTCAGCGCGCTCGGCGACGTGAATGGCGATCAGCAGCCGGACTATGCCATCGGCGCCGGCGTGGTCGGCTCCTACTCGCTGTCCTTCGTGCGCGTCTTCTCGAGCTACGGCACGCTGCTGCAGAGCTTCGGCGGCACCACGAACGCCTTCGGCCTCTCGGCCGTCAACGTGGGCGATGTAGACGATGATGGCTTCGTCGACATCGCGTTCGGCGCGCCGAACGCGGACCGCAACGCCGCGACGCTCGGCTGCGGCCGCGTCTCGGTATGCTCACTGCTCGGCACCGCGGGCGTCTACTACTGGCTCCGCCCGTGCGGGAGCTCTCTGGCACCGCTGATCCAGGGCTTCGGCGGCGCACCGAGCGTGATGACGGGCAACCCGGGCTTCGGCCTCACGCTCCGCCATGCCGCTCCGCTCATGCCGACCGTGATGTTCATCGGCCGCGTGGCCGCCCAGTGGAACGGCATCAACATGCCGCTGGACCTCACGCCCTTCGGGCTGCCTGATTGCTGGCTCGGCGTCGCCATCGAATCGCAGCTCTCGCTGATGACCGATGCGCAAGGCACGGTGAGCCTCGCGTTGCCGATCCCACGTTGGGCGGCGCTCCGCTACTACGGCGTGAACTTCCAGGCCGTGACGCTGAACCCGAACAGTCCGCTCGGCCTCGACTTCTCACGCACGACGCAGGTGTTCTTCCAGTAGCGCCACGCGTCATTTCGATGGGCCGGCGGGGAGCACATCGCCGAGGAGAAGGCGCAGCGACGCGTTCACCTCGGCGTAGCGCTTTGCGAGCGAACGCGCCGCGTCGAGCGGCTCCGGCGCGAGCTCGACGAGCAGCTCGGGATCGCGGAGGAAGGCGAGCGCGGCATGTCGCAGGCGGCGCTCGATGCCGAGCCGCGCGTCGAGCGGACGCTGCGAGGCGAAGGACTCGAGATCGTCGCGGAGCCAGGTGATCGCTTCCCCGTAGAGCGCCGCGCGCTCCGCCGCGAGCGATCTCCGACCGGCGAGCTCGCACGCCGCCCACGCCGCACGGAAGCGCGCGCGATCGAGAGCCACGCCGGCCGGCGGTGCGACCACCACATCGCGCAGTAGCTCGAGCGCCACGCCGCTCTCCTCATGCCGCAGCGCGATCTGCGCGAGCCGCCATCGCTCGCTCGGCTCCTGCGGCCAGCTCGAGCGTTCCGCGGCGATCTGCGGCCAACGCGCGGACCACCGCTCTAGGGCCTCGAGCTCGACGAGATCCCGCGCGAGCTCCGCGCCGAGGGTGGGAGGAAGCTCGAGCTGCGCCGCCCGAGCGAAGGCCTCCCGTGCGCGCTCGAAGTGCCCGAGCTCGAGCGTGATCTGCGCCAGCGAGAGCTGGACGGCACCGTTGGCGGGATCGCGCTCGAGGGCGCGCTCGAGGACCTGGGCGGCTTCCTCGAGCTCGCCGAGATCCCAGAGGACCAGCCCGAGATCGTTGAGCGCGGTGGCGTGATCGCCTTTCTGCTGCAGCGCTCGCTCCAGCCAATGACGCGCGAGCTCATGGCGGCCGAGGCGATAGTGCGCGTAGCCGAGGTTCGTGTAGATCTCGACGCCGCGGACGTTCTGCGCCAACGCGCGCTCCCAAGCGGCGAGCGCATCGGCGTAGCGACCCTGCTGGCTGCGCGCGACGCCGAGGTAGTACCACGGCTCGCCTTTCTGCGGCTCGAGAGCGGTCACATGCGCCAGCAGCAGCTCGGCGCACTCGGGGCGCGGCGAGCTCGCCGTGACGAGCAGGAAGCCCCAATAGCCCGCGACGCTCGCGTCCTTCGGGAACAGCTGGGGCACGCGTTCCGCGAGAACCTCGATCTCTTCCAGACGATCGCTCTCTGCGTAGATCCGCGCGAGCTGCTTCCACGCGTCGGGGCTGTCGACGTGCCCATCCACGGCGCGGCGCAAGGCTCTCTCCGCTCCTTCGACATCTCCGGCGGCGTAGCGGTTCCTGCCGAGGGCGGCACTGAAGCGCGCATCGCAGAGCGGATGGAGCTCGGCGCGATCGAAGAGCGCGCGGGCCCGCTCGAGCTGCCGCAGGTCGATCAGCACGCCCCCCGCCATCAGCAGGCAGCCGAGCTGATCGACGGTGGGATCGAAGGGGCTGGGTGCCGCGCCCGCGAGATAGCACTCGAGCGCGCGGTGGAGCTCTCGGCGATGCGACTCGAAGAGCGAGCCCCGCACGCGATGGAGACCGGCGAACCGGGGGAAGCGCTTCAGTCCCTGCTCGGCGATCGCCATCGCGCGCTCCTCGCTGCCTTCGAGTTGCAGGATCTCCGCGAGGCGCAGATACGACCAGGCGCTCTGCGGCTGCTGCGCGCGGATGCCGCGCTCGAGGAGCGCGCGCGCCTCCGCGGAGCGCTTCTGTCCGATGCGGATCTCCGCGAGCAGATTGAGAGCTTGCACCGACGGCTCGGCGTCGCGCACCGCGTGCTCGAGATGCACGGCGGCTTCCTCGACCCTCCCGAGCAGATGCAGGGAGTTCCCCGCGAGCGCATGCAGCACGGGAGCCTCCACGACCTCGAGCCCCCGCCGAGCCCAGGCGACGGCCGCGGCTTCGTCGCCGCGACGACGCGCGACCACCGCCAGATTGAGATAGAGGTGCACCTTCTTCGGCTGGTCGCGCAGAAGGTCGAGGAAGAGCTCCTCGGCTTCGTCCAGACGACCGAAGCGATCGCACAGAAGCGCGCCGAGCGCGCCCCTCGCCTCCGCGTGGCGCGGCTCGATCGCGAGCGCTGCCCGAAGCTGCTCGAGCGCCTCCGCGGGGCGCTCCGAATCATCGAGGGCCAGGGCGCGATTCACGCGCAGCTCCACGCTGTCGGGGAAACGGATCAAGGCCTCGTCGGCGACCGCGATCGCCGCAGATGCCTCGCCGGCTCGCTGCAGCGCCAAGGTAAGGTTCAAGCTCGTCCCGAGACCGAGCTCGCCCGTCTGCCGACCCTGCCAGAGCAGCTCGATCGCCCGCTGGTGCTCGCCGTTCTCGAGCCACGCGAGCGCCAGGCGGTTGCGCGCGCCTTCGCTCTGCGGATCCAGCGCGAACGCCGCCCACCCGTGCCGCAAGGCGAGATCGAGGCGCTTCGGCTCGACGCCGTCGAGCGCCGCGGCCGAGAGATCGATGTGCAGCCAGAGATCCGTGGGATGCTGCGCACACGCGCGCTCCAGCATCTCGAGCCCGAGAGTTCCCTCGCCATGAGCATCCAACGCCCGCGCGAGCAAGATCCACGTCGAGGGCGCGAGGCGATCGAGCTCGCGCGAACGCGCGAACTCGACCAGGGTCTGCCGCTGCGACAGCGCACGTCGTAGGTCCTGTCGCAGCAGGTCGCTGTCGATGGCGCTCGCGAGCCGCAGCAAGACCTCGCCGGCCTCCCACGAGCTCATCCGCCGGAAGTCCCACCAAGCGTCCAGGGCCGCGACGAGCTCGTCGACGAACCCGCTCGCGCCCAGCCGCTCGACGCGCTGTGCGAATGGGATCTCCGCGCCGCAGCCGAGCCTGGCGAAGATCTCCTCGTAGCGTCGATCCGCGTGAGCGAAGTCCCACGTGCGCGCGCATTCCCGGCGGAGCTCGCGCAGCTCGGCGAGGTGGCGCCGCCACTCTTCGCGGCGTTGGCGCTCGGCACCCGCGGCCTTCGAGGAGGTCTCGACCTCACGGACCAGCTCCTCGATCTGGAGATGCAGCTCCCGCGGCGTCGCTCGTGCCGCCGCGAGCTCTTCCGCGGCCTTCAGGGCCGCCGCGGCCTCGAGCCAAGGCTCGAGCGCGTCCGCGCTGCCCGCGCGCGCCAGGGAGACCAACGCGAGCGTCTCTCGCAGGCGCGGCTCGACGTCGCGACGCGCGAGTGCCATCCGCTCGCGCTCCGCTTCGATCGCTGCGCTCCAAGCCCAGCCCCCTCCCACGATCGCGCACGCGATCGCGCTCGCGATCGCCGTGCCCAGGATGCGGCGACGCCGCACACCGCGGGCCACCACCGCCGCGCGCTCGGCGCCGAGCGCGCTCTCGTGCGCGCGGCGATCGGAGAGCGCGATCCAGTCCGCGAGCTCCTCGGCGCATCTCTGGGCCGAGATGCGCTCGCTCTCTGCGCCGGCCAGCTCCGTGCTGCGCGTGCAGCGGGCGACGAGCTCTTCGAGCGCGGGGTCCCCACCCGCTCGCTCGTCCACGCCGTTCGCGTCGCGATCCGCGGCGAGCGCTTCGCCGACCAGGCGGCCGAAGGCTCGCACGTCCTCCACTTCGTACGCCGCGCTCGATGCGCTCGCCTCGAATCGGCGCGCATGCTCCCAGCCGAGCACTTTCACTTCGCCGAAGCGACCGAGGCGCACGTGCTCCGCGCGGAGATCGCCGTGCGCGATGCCGCGGCGATGAGCGGCGGCCAAGCCTTGCGCCACGAGCTCGAGCACGGGGATCACCATCGCGCAGCGAAAGGGGCGCTCGCCCGAGGATCGGAAGAGCTGGCGCAGCGAGAGCCCCGGTACGAGCTCCGAGGCGATGAAAGGCGATCCATCGCGCGCTTCCCCCACTTCGTAGATCGTGCGCGCGCAAGGATGCTGCACTCGAGCGGCGACGAGCGATTCGTCCGCGAACGCGCGCAGACGCTCGGCGGCTCGCTCGGCGGGGATCACGAGGACGCGCAGCTCGATCTCCCTGCCGAGGTCCATGTCGCGTGCGAGGAAGAGCCGCTCGTCGGAGGCTGCGTCGGGCTCGGTATCGGCCGGGCCGAGCAGCAGATACGGCGGACGCTCCTCGAGCGGCAGCTCCGTAGCGCGAGGATGCGGATCGCCGAGACGCACCGTATCGAGACGCCCGCGAGCGGCCGACTCGAGCTCGGGCAAGGCACTGCGACGCCCGCGCACGAAGAACGAAGTGCTCATCGCGTCTCCTCCCGAGCGACGGCGAGCCGCTCCTCGACCTCTTTCCGTAGCTCCTGCTCCAGCTCGCGCGCGTCGCGGAAGAGCGCATGCCACGCCGCGGCAGCGGTCTCCGCATCCTCGGCGAGAGTCGCAGCGGGAGCATCCCTCACGCCGGCGAGCAAGCGCTCCTTGCGCCAACGCACCAGCGCCCCGCGAACCTGCCCGAGAGTCGCCAACGAGTCGTCCTCACGCCAACAGCGCAACGCCTCCAAGTCCTCGCTCAGCCAGGAGAACGCCTTCGCTCGCGACGCCGCGGCGCTCTCGGCGTCGTTCTCCACGGCTTCCTCCGCGAGCCGCAACGCGGCGCAAGCTGCGGTCAGGCGAGCGCTGCCGGGGCGCCGGTTCGCCGGCCCTTCCAGCAGAGGCTGCAGCCAGTCGAGCGCAGCGCGTGCATGGCCGCGCACGATCAGCATGCGCGCCAGCCCGATGTGATCGATCTCCGCGAGATCGGAGCTTTCCACGCGCTCGCCGGCCTCGAGCGCGCGGAAGAGCGCCGCGTGGCGCTCGAGCCCGAGGCGAGCCGCCTCCGCGTTGGGCACCTTGTCGCGCGCCGCATTGCGCAGCAGCTCGGCGGTCTCCTCGAAGCGGGCTCTCTCGAAGAGCTCGATGGCGACGCCCATGACGGCCTCCGGGCGCTTCGGCTCGCGCTCCAGCAACGCGCTCAGATGCTGGAACGACGCTTCCTCCGCGCCCGCGGTGCGGTAGGCGTACGCCAGGTTCAGACGCAGGATGGGATCATCGATGCCCTGCTGGAGCAGAGCCTCCAGACGCTCGATCGCTTCCTCCACGCTGCCAAGCATGCGCAGCGCCGATGCGTGATTCTCGAGCAGCGACTTCTGGCGCGGATGCACGGCGAGGCCGCGCTCGATCCAGACCACGGCCACGTCGTGGCGCTGGCTCGACGTTCCGAGGTTGCCGAGCTCGAGCCAGCTCTCCCACCGATCGGGATGCTGGGCGATCTCGCGCCGGAAGAGCTCCTCCGCGCCGCTGCGATCCCCGCGCACCTGTAGGAGGCGGCCCAGGTTGTGCGCGCTCCAGGGGACGCGCGGATCGAGCTCGAGCGTACGGCGATACGCGAGCTCCGCCTTGGCGACGTCACCGAGCTCGGCACAGGCCATGCCGAGGTTGTGCCAACCTTGCACGTGTTGCGGGTCGTTCGCCACCAAGCGCTCGAAGAGCGGCCGCGCCTGGCGATAGCGCTGCAGATCGTGCAACGCGATGCCCTTCTGCAGCAGCAGCTCGGGATGATCGGGTGCCAGCTTCAGAGCTGCGTCGAAGGTCTGGATCGCCTCCGCGAGCCGGCCCTGGCGCATGCGCAGCTTGCCGAGCTGGATCCGACCGTACGGATCGCGCGGCATCGACCGCGCCCCCTTCTCCAGGCAAGGCTCGGCCTCCGCGGCGCGCCCGAGGGCGAGCAGGACGACGCCCTTCTCGACCAGCGCATCGCTCATGTCGGGCGCCTGCGCGAGCACGCGGTCGTAGTGCTCGAGCGCTTCCGTCGGACGAGACAGCCGCGCGCAGACGACGCCGAGGTTGTACCAGCCCTTCAGATGTTCGGGGTGCTGCGCGACGAGCAAGCGCAGGTGCACCTCCGCCTCCGCGAAACGACCGCGGCCGATCTCCAGAACGGCGAAGTTGTTGCGCGCAGCCGCGGCCGTGGGATCGATCTCGAGCGCGCGCACGAGCGCGCGCTCCTGCAGCGCGAGATCGCGCCACATGTTCCCCGCCACGGCCCACCAGCTCCAGGCGACGACCAACGAAGGCCGCAGCGCGACCGCGGCCTGGAACGCCGCTTCGCTGCGAGGCCTCGCCGCGTCGCCCTCGAACGAGAGCGCGTGAGCCAGCGTCGCCTGCAACCAGAAGTCCCCGGGCGCCGCGGCGACCGCTTCCTCGAGCAAGGCGATCGCGCGCTGCTGCAGCTCGCGCGCGGCACGGTGGTAGGCGACATCGCAGACCAGCGCGAGCAGATGCGTATCCGCGCGAAGAGCCTCGGGAGCGGCGAGCAGCGCACGCAGCGCCGCCGGATCGGCGCTCGCGCACGCGGAGCGGATCGCCTCGCGCGCGGCATCGGGATCGAGCTCGCGGAGCAACGCGAGGAGCCGCTCGCGCTCTTCCGGCAACGTCGGGGCCACGCTGCGATCGACGCCCAGAGCCCAGCACTCCAAGAGCTCGCGCAGCGGCAGCGCGATTGAAGTTCCCCGGATGCGACCCGCCAGCGAGGCCGTGTCCTCGGCGTTCGCGTCGAAGCCGGCCCGCCCGAGCGCTTCGCCGAGAAGCCGCTCGAAGCTCGCGAAGCTCGAATGATCCGCGAAGTGGGAGCGGATCCGCTCCAGATCTAGGAGCAAGCTCTGCTCGCGTTGCAGGCGCAACGCGAGCGCTTGGGCCGCGAGGCGCTGCTCCTCGGCGCTGAGGAGCTCTTTCTGCGCCTCGGCGTGCAGCTCGGCATCCGCTTCGGGCGCTGCGAGCAGCGACACGGCATCTCGCGCGCGAGCGGCGCAGCGCATCCAAGCGTCCTCTCCGCTCCTCGCGAGCGCTTCGCCGCGCAAGCTCGCGACCTCGCTCAATGCACGCCGGCCCGCGGAGCGGAGTTCCTCGGCGCGCCGCGCGACCTCGCGACGATACCGCTCGCGGACCGCGAGTGCCGCGCTCGAGATCAGAGCGAGGACCGCCACGAGCCCCACGACCAGACGCCGGGCTCGGCGATCCTGCTCCGCCTGCGTCTCCGCGCGGACGCGCGCGACCTCGGCCTCTCTCCGACGCTCCTCCATCGCTTCGCGCTGGCGACGCAGTGCCTCGGACAATGCCTCGGCGTCCGCGGGGCGCTGCTCGCGATCCCTCGAGAGCGCCGCGCTGGCCAAGGCGATCAACTCGGGAGCGACGCCGGAGCGAGCGATGCGCGCGGAGGCCGCGCGCGTATCGCCATCGCGTGCCTGCAGCAGCAGATCCTCGCCCGTCGTACCGACGTAAGGCGGCGCACCGGTGAGGATCTCACAGAGCATCGCGCCGAGAGCGAACACGTCCGCGCGAGCATCGACCAGATCGACGCGACCGCGCGCCTGCTCCGGCGACATGTACGCCGGCGTACCGAGCACGGATCCGGCGAGCGAAGCGGAGCCGGGCCCGTCGGTCCGCAAGGTGTGGATCGATCCATCGCGCGGCTCGCTCTTCGCAGCCGCGGGCGGAGCTTCGCTCGCGCGAGGCAGGACCTTCGCGAGCCCCCAGTCGACCACCAGAACCGTGCCATGTTCTCCGAGCAGCACGTTGCTCGGCTTGAGATCGCGATGCACGACGCCGCGCGCATGCGCGTACGCCATCGCCTCACACACACGCTCGAAGATCCGGAGAAGCTCGGTGCGCTCGCGCGTCGCCGTGCCTCGGTCTTGGAGCTTCGCCGCCAGCGTCTCGCCCTTCACGAACTCCATCACGAGGACCGGCGCGCCGGAGCGAGCTCGCGTGAACTCGTAGACGGGGATGATCCCCGGATGATGGAGCTGCGCGGCGACCTGGGCTTCCTCGACGAAGCGCTCCAGCACGTCGGGACGCGGGGCGCGCTCCCCGATCAGGACCTTCAGCGCGACCTCGCGCCCGAGCGCGCGATCGACGCCGCGATACACGATCCCCATGCCGCCCCGCGCGAGCTCGCCCTCGATCGCGTAGCGCTCGGGTGCATCCTCCGCGAAGCTGCTCGGCGCGGCGCTGTTCTGTTCCGCGCGCAGTTCGCCCCAGCGACTACCGGAGCTGCCGAAGGCGAGGCGCAAGCCCTTGTCGAGCGAGCCGCCGTACTCGCCCGTCGCACTCGGGTCCGGAGCACCTGCCTGCTTCGGCCCAAGATCTTCCGTCATCGCGAGAACTCCGTCGTGTGGCCCGGGCGCCGCTCCCGCTTTGCTCGCGGCTCGATCGATCGACCCATCGAGGCACACCTCTGGCGCCTCGCGCAGCGCCGGTCCCGGTTCCGGTGGACCGAGGGAGTTCCTTCGAGATTCGGAGATTGCTCATCGGAACTCACTCGAGAGCCGCGAGCAGCCGCTTTACCTCGGCCTCGGCTTCGCGGGGCGCACCGGGATGATGGAAGCCCACGACCTCGACGAGCGCTTCTCGGAAGGTCTGACGCGCGCGGTCCATCGCGCGATACATGGCCTTTTCGTCGAGGCCCTTAAGGGCCGCGATGGCGCGGATCTTCAGCCCTTCTTCGAAGTGCAGCTTCAGGAGCTCGAGCTGCTCGCGCAAGCGTGCATCTCCGGCGGTGGCGCGACTCTCGAGCAGCTCACGCGCCTCGCGGAGCATCGCGCGCGCCCAGGCGCGGTCGAAGTGCAGGGCGAGGGACTCTTCCTCGCTCGGCAGGCGATCGAAGTCGATCGAGCTCGCCGCATGGCGTGCCTTCCTCGTCCGCGCCTGTTCCTCGGCGCGCCAAGCGATGTTGCGCGCGACGCCATAGAGGAAGGGCCGGAAGCCTCCGGGTCGCTCGGGATCGAAGCGCTCGAGGCCGCCACCTTGTCTCAGCATCTCGAGGAAGGTCTCTTGCACCGCGTCCTGCACGCGCTCGTCATCGCGAGGGCAATGCCAGCGGGCGACGAAGTATGCGGCGAGGACCGCGGCGTAGCGTCGCCCGAATTCGCGCAGGGCGGAATCGCTACGCTCCGCGGCTCCGCGGATCACCGTCCAACAAGTCGAATGCGGATAGTCCATCGTCAGGCGCCTGGGGGAGAGAGCACCGAAACGGAACGCGGGCAACCTGCCGCCTCTGCGCGGCCAGCGCAAGGGGCTGATCGGCGTAGCCGCCACTCACACGCCCCAGAGAAGGCCTGCGGTATCACGAAAGCGCGAAAGCCTAAGGAAGCGACGCGGGAACGCGGAACCCGAGATCGCAACGCTACCCGTCGGAGGAGCCCATGATCTCCCGCTTCCGCATCGCCTCTTCGCTCGCTGGGCTCGCCCTCGCGAGCCCCGTCCTCTTCGCACAGCAGCGCGCGGATCAGATCGGCGCCGAGGCCCGCGTGGGCCCCGGACGCGAGCATGTCCCCGGCGAGCTGCTCGTCGTCCCCGATCCGGGCGCTCCCGAGGCCCTGCGGGCCGCAGCTGCTTCCGCCGTAGGCGCACGCGAGCGACGGCGCTTCGGCAACGTCGGCGTCGAGCTCTGGCGCTGCGATCCGAGCGCGAACCTCGGCGATCTGCGCGCCGAGCTGGCGAGCGAGCGCTGGCGCGGCGCGCTGCGCCACGCCGAGCCGAACTACATCGTCCACGCGTTCCAAGCCCCGAACGACCCGCTGCGCGGGGAGCTCTGGGGGCTCCACAACCTCGGTCAGAGCGGCGGCACGCCCGATGCCGACATCGACGCGCTCGAAGCGAACGTGCTCAGCGAAGGCTCGAGCGACGTCGTGGTCGGCGTCATCGACAGCGGCATCGACTACAACCACCCCGATCTCGCCGCCAACATCTGGGTCAACGCGCGCGAAGCCGCGGGAATCGCCGGCGTCGACGACGACGGCAACGGCTTCGTCGATGACGTACGCGGCTGGGACTTCGCGAACGACGACGCCGATCCGATGGACGACCACGGCCACGGCACGCACGTCGCCGGCACCATCGCCGCGGTCGGCGACAATGGCATCGCCGTGCGCGGGGTCGCGCCGCGCGTGCGTCTGCTCCCGCTGAAGTTCCTCGCCTCGAACGGCTCCGGCTCGACGGCCGATGCCATCGCCGCGATCGACTATGCCGCGGGGCTGCGCACGAGCACGGGAGCGCGCGTGGTGAAGATCACCAACAACTCCTGGGGCGGTGGTCGCAAGTCGAGCGCGCTCGAGCTCTCGATCCTGAACGCCGGAGCGCTCTTCGTCGCCGCGGCCGGGAACTCGGGCTCGAGCACGAAGAGCTATCCCGCCGGCTACGCCGGGAACCACATCCTCTCGGTCGCCGCGAGCGATGCCGCCGATGCGCGCGCAAGCTTCTCGAACTACGGCACCACCTGGGTCGACATCGCCGCTCCCGGCGTGAGCATCCTCTCGACCTATCCGAGCGGCGGCATGCGGCTGATGAGCGGCACGTCGATGGCGTCTCCGCACGCGGCCGGCGTCGCGGCCCTCGTGCTCTCGCGCGAGCCCGCGCTCGACAGCGTCGCGCTGCGCGCGCGCCTGCTCGCCACCGCCGATCCGCTGCCCGCGTGGAGCGGCTGGGTCGAGTGCGGCGGGCGCCTGAACGCCGCGCGCGCGATCGGCGCCCCGGCGCTGCCCCCCGATGGCGTGGCGCCGTCCACCGTCTTCGATCTCGCGGCCGATGTCGGCGCGGCCACGCACTCCAGCGTGCGCTTGACCTGGACGGCTCCGGGAGGCGACGGCGCCGTCGGCACGGCGTATCTCTACGATCTGCGCTATCGCGAGGATGCGCCGGTCGATGCTTCGAACTGGAACGATCCGGCGACGTATCGCGTCGATGAGGAAGCGCTGCCGCTCGTCGCGGGCTCTCCGCAGAGCACCGTCGTCCAGGGCCTGCTGAGCCAGTGGACCTACTACTTCGCGCTGCGCACCTTCGATGCCGCGGGCAACGCGAGCGACATCTCGAACGCGGTGATGACCGCGACCGCCGCGCCGGCGAACAGCGGCTGGACCATCGAGACGGTGGGCGCCTCGCCCTCGTCGTTCTATCTCGACGTCGCCGTCTCGCGCACCAGCGGCGCGATCGGCCTCGCGACGATCCTCGGTGGCCGCGTCGTGCGCTATCGCCATGACGGAATCGCCTGGACGATGGAAGACCTCGGCGTCGGCGAGGCCGGCGTCGCGACCGCGTTCGCGCCCGATGACGCACCGGCGGTGGTTCACGGCTGGAACCAGATGGACTACTACCGTCGGGCGGGGACCGCGTGGACGCGCGAGACGCCCGACACCCGCTGCAACGACGAGGACCCGGGCTTCGTGTTCGACGGAGCCGGGCGCGCCCTGATCGCGTATCGCGACCAAGGCCGGGGCGGGCTGCGCCTGCTCACGCGCGAGGCGACGCAGTGGACGAGCGTGCAGGCGTCTCCCGATCCCTACGCGCGCTGGAAGTCCCTGGCGCTCGATGCGAACGGCCGGCCCGCGATCGCCTACTCCGACGATCCCGATGGCGATGGTTGGCTCAGTGCGCTGAAGCTCGCGCGCTTCGACGGCGCACAGTGGACGCGCGAGACGGTCGAATCGGGACCGCAGGGCACGGGGGTGCTGCCCGCGCTCGCGTTCCACCCGGTCACGAACCGGCCGGCGATCCTGCATCGTCCGAGCGCGGGGCTGCGGCTCATGCGTTGGGACGGCAACGCCTGGGTGCTCGAGCTCTTCGTGCCCGAAGGCCCCTACGGCGATCTCGCCTACACCTCCGATGGCTGGCTGCGCGTCGCCTGCTGCAACGGCAACGGCGACCTCGTGCTCTACAGCGAAGGTCCGAGCGGATGGACCCAGGAGATCGTGTATCCGGAGATCTGGGGCCGCGTCGCCCTCGCGCTGGATGCCACGGATCGCCCGTACATCGCCTACTCCGGCTGGACGGGCTTCGAGCTCGCGCATCGCTGAGCGGAACGCGATCCGTCGACCGCCGAGCCGCCGCCGCGCAGCGACGGCTCGGCGCGGCTTTGCCCGCGCCGACGCGCCTCTCTGTTAGGCTCGCGCCGACGATCGCGCGGCCCGAGAGAAGATCACCCACCTCGAGGCAGCACGACGTCGGCCCTCGGGGCGTCGTGCTCCGCTAACGATGTGGTGATCTCCGTGAAACGCTTGATCCTCTGCTGCGACGGGACCTGGAATCGCGCCGACCAGGCCAAGGCCGAAGGAGGCGGTCCCGCGCGCCCGACTCCGACCAACGTCGTGAAGCTCGCCTATCGCGTCGCGAAGCACGACGGCGCGATCCCTCAG
>JAEUHW010000100.1 GCA_016793245.1 Planctomycetota bacterium | reverse complement strand
CGCGCTGGCGCTCGTGCGCTTCCGGACACCGATCAAGGACACGCGCGACACGGCGTTCCTCTTCTTCTCCGTCGGGATCGGCATCTGCGTCGGCGCGCAAGCGCTGCTCCTCGCGGTGATCGGCACGACCTTCGCTCTGCTCGTGACGCTCTATCTCTCGTTCACGCGCTTCGGCGATCGCATCGAGGCCGACGGCGTTCTGCGCTTCGCGCTGCGCGCCGAGCCCGCCGCCGAGCAACGGCTGCAGCGCGTGCTGAAGCACTATTGCCGTCGCGCGACCTTGCTCCACGTGCGCGCGGGCGCGGCGAGCGGTGAGAGCGACTACGCGTATCGCTTGAGCCTCCACGACGCCGACCTCTGCTCCGCGCTCGTCCAGGATCTAACGGCGATCCCCGGGCTCCGCGGCACGAACCTCCTCCTGCAGACGGAGGACGAGGAACTGTGAGCACCGGCGCAGAACCCCTGCGCGCGCGGATCTCGTGGCGGAAGCGCCTCGGGAGACGCGGCTTGCGCAGCATCCCCATGCTGGTCTGGTGCGCGGCTCTCTTGGGCATCGCCGTTCTCTGGCACGAGCGCCGGATCCACGCGCCGCTGAAGGGCCTGGCCGAGCCGGGCAGCTTCGAGGTCGCCGCCCCCCGCGAAGCGCGCGTGACGCAGGTCGCCGTGGTGGAAGGTCAGCGCGTCGAGGCCGGTGCGGTGCTCGCCGAGCTCGACGCCGCGGCGATCACAGAGCAGCTCGCCTCCGCGCGCCACGAGCTCTTGGCGCTCGAGGCCGAGCTCGCCAGCGAGTCCGAGCTGCTGCAATCGCAGCGCACGCTGGAGCAGCTCGAGCTCGATGTCTCTCGCGGTCGCGAGACGCAGCGCTTCGCGCGCGACGTCGAGGACTCGCGCTTGGAGCTCATGCAGACCACGGCCGAGCTCGCCGAGGCTCGGGTCTCCGTCCGCGGTCTCCGCGACGAATACGATCGCGTGCGGGGCCTCGCGGGCAGCGGGGTCGCCAGCGCGCTCGAGAGCGTGAAGGTCACCACGCAGCACGACGCCTTGGCGAAGCGCATCACCGAGCTCGAATCGATCGAGGTCGCGCGCCGAGCTCGCGTCGCGGCCGCCGAGGAGCGCCTGCAGAGCTTCCAGAGCGCCGCCGAAGCGCGCCTCGGCTCGATCGAGCGCCAGCTCCAGCCGCTGCGCTGGCGGATCCGCGCGCAGGAATCCGTCGTGGCCGAGCTCGAGCTACAGCGCGAGGCCTGCGTCGTGCGCGCGCCGGGTGCCGGCGTGGTGCAAGGCCTCCAGCGGCGCGCGGGCGAGTTCGTGCGCGAGGGCGACTCGCTCTGCCGCATCGTCGAGCCCGTGACGCGGAACCTCGTGGCGTACGTGCCCGAGGAGCTCTATCGCTCCCTCGATCCGACGCAGCCCGTGCGCGTCGAGCGCGCCGATCATCCGGGGAGCTTGCGCCCCGCGCGCATCCGCTCGATCTCGCCCGCGGTCGTGAGCGTGCCCGTGCAGCTCCGCGCGGATCCGCGGGTCGAGGAGTGGGCGATCGCGCTACACGTCGAGCCCCACGGCGACGAGCTGCCCGGGCAGAGCCTGCGCATCTATCTCACGCCGCGCTGACGCGCGGCCTCGACGCCGGCGCGAGCACCCACTAGGCTCGCGATCCCCCCGCCACCGTCTTCTCGGCACCGCGGCGCGCCGCACGCGTGCCTCGAGGGAACCTCGCATGAGCACCGCTTCGGGTCCGTCTGCACCGCGACCCAAGTTCGACGTCGAGCGCCTGAAGCTCGAGGGCCAATTGGCCCTGCGTCGCCTCGTCTTCTGCGACTTCTCGAAGGACCAGGCGACGCCAGCGGAGGCCGAGGCGCTGAGCCGCGCGCGCGAGCCCGTCGCCGAGCTGTATCCGCAGGCTTACGCGGCGTGGCGTCGCTCGCTGCTCTGGATCGCCGGGATCGCGCTCGCGCTCGCCGGGGTCTTCAAGGTGCTGAGCTTCCAGACGATGGAAGGCCAGCTCGAAGATCTCTCGAAGAGCAACGTGCAGGGTCAGCAGATGGCGGAGTTCTTGCGCCTGGCTGGCAAGCAGAACTTCGAGACCATCGACGGCCTGATGCTGATGCTGCTCCTCCCGACGCTGATCGCGGCGGGGGCAGCCATCTGGGCGGCCGTGCATTGGGCGGAGGTACGGCGCTCGCGCCGCGCCGCGAGATTGGGCTTCGCGATCCTCTTCTTCGTGCCGCTCGCGCTGGCGCTGGTCCCTCTGCGCGACATGCTCGAGTTCCCGGCGGAAGTCCCACCAGAGGCGATCGAGTATCTGAAGAACGTCCTCGGCTCGGGCATGGCCGTCACCTACTTCGTGCAAGTGGCGCCGCGCGCGTTCTCGCTCTTCCCCGGCCTGATCCGCGCGTCGATGACGGTGAAGACGCTCGTGCCGATGTCCCCGATCCCCGCGTGGGTCACGGTGCTGATCGCGCCCTTCTACGCCGTGATGTTCGCGGTGCTCGTCGTGATGCTGGCTCAGCTCCAGGGCGATGAGATGCTGATGGGCGGCGTCTTCTGCTTCCTCGTGAGCCCCTTCATCTATCTCGCGAAGGCCCCCGCGCTGCTCCGGGCCTACACGCGCCCGACCTCCGACGACGAGACGAAGAAGGCCCGCTTCCTCGCGATGGGCATCAACGCGCTCGGCCTCGTGCTCGTCTCCGCGTGGGTGATCGAGCTCGAGCTGCTGGGCTTCGTCGAAGCGCTCGAGTTCGTCTTCGCCGTGCTGGGCTCCTTCGTCTTCATCAACGTCGTCGGCGCCGACCTCATGGTGGCGCTCATGTACTACGGCCACGAGCAGGCGCAGACCTTCGCGAACGGGCCCTACCTCCGCGAGTACCAGCAGCGCATCGAGCAGATGCACGCGGCCGGGCTCACGAACCTGAGCACGCGCAGCGCTCGTCCCCAAACGCCGACGGCGCTTCCGAATCCACCGGCTCAAGGGAGCTGAGCGATTCCTCGCGAGCCCGCCTCAACGCCCCACGCGCGCCAACCAGCGACGGGCCGTGCGTTCGGGATCCACCGCGATCAGCTCCAGCGACTGCGCGCGCAGGTTGATGACCCCGAGCCAAGATCCGGTGGGGTCGAGCGCGACTCTGCCCGCGGGATCCGAGGCCGGCGGGAGCTTCCAGATCAGAGCTCCGGTGCGCGCATCTCGACGCTCGAGATGGTCGGGTGCGAGAACGACGAGTGGGGTCATCGACGCGGTCGATGCGCGACCTGGCTCGAGGGTGAGCAGCCTCGAGCCGCGCGAGCGTGAGGAGCCCTTGAAGCCTTCGAGCGCCACGGTCCACAGCTCTCGACCAGAGAGCTCGAGGCAGCGCAAGGACGACGAGTCGGATCGTTCTCCGGGTTGCGTCCAGACCAACACGATCCTCTCGGAGAGCCAGGCGCATTCGAGGACGCGCTCTTCGGGCGCGAGCTCGAGCAAGACTTGTCGATTCCCCGCTCCTTCGAGCAGGCAGATTCGCTGCTCCTGGAGCGAGAGCGCGGCTCCACTCTCGGGATGGACCCACGAGAGCTGCCGCGCGCCCGGGAGCTCGCGAGTCACGGCGACCGGCTGCCCGTCCGGGAGGAGAAGCTCCTCCACCGGGCGGCCGAAGGAACACATGAACAACCGCCGGCCCTGGGCATCGCCGCTGACCTGCTCTCCGAGGATTGCGTTGGGACCGCGCCGACCTCCCACGCGAGACCACGTGCGCTCGACTTCCCCGAGGGTGGAGCGATGCTCCGCGCATTGCGGGCCGATCACGAGCCAGCCGCCCCCTGCGCGCGCCATCCGCGTCTTGGCGTCGTGATCGACCGCATGATCCGCCAAGCGCTCCCCCGTCGCTGTCGCGAAGATGCGCAAGCGCATGGAGCTGGCTCGGTCGCGCGACCGAGGTGCCGCGCTCGTGCTATAGAGCAATCCCAGGAGAGCGTCGTCCGACGAGCAAGCCAGCCCATGCGCTCCGGAGAAGGCCGTATCTTGGATCGTCTTCGTTGCGCGGCCTCCCGACGGGTCGTGGAGGATCGCACGGGAGTCGGGCGCGAGATGCCAGAGCGCGGCCCCATCGGCGAGGAAGGAGCAGGGCTCGACTTGCACGCGACGTGGGATGCGATCGATCCCCACCGAGCAGCGCGAGGCACGCGCAGCGAGATCGTAGACATGCACGGTGCCGTCATCACAACCAGTAGCGAGCACGGCACCGCGCTCATCGACGGCGAGACGTCTGATGGTGGTCTCCCCGACGTGAACGCCGGCATAGGGTGCGATGGCGTCGCGATGCCAGAACTCGACGTAGCCGGAGTTGCTCGCGAGCACGAGAGTCGATCGTGAAAGCGTCAGCTCCGTCAGCGGTCGATCGATTCGCGTGCGCGGCAGCCCAGCGATCGTCGCTCCGGATTCGATCTCGCGAACGCGGAGCATGGGCGAGCCTTGCGCCGTGAAGAGCTCTTGATCGGAAAGTGCGACTGCGCGCGGAGCAGGATCGAAGGCCAACTCCTCGCCGTCCGCGGCGCGGAGGCAGACCGTGGCGATACGAGTGTCGGAGAGGACGATCACCGCGCCGCTCGGAGAGAAGCTTATGCGTGTGCGCAACGGAGGTGGCAATCCGTCCGGATCAGAGCGCTGTTCCGCTCTTCGGATCATGGGGCGAGGTTCCGATCCCTCGGGTACTCCACGCGCACGGATCGCCCGCTTCCAGAGGATGGTGCCGTCGGAGCTCTGAAAGCAAGACAGCCGCCGCTGCTCATCCAATGCGAACAGGCGCTCGCCTTGCGGATCGAACTCGAGCGCGACGAGCTCGGCACCATCCTCGAGGAGCTGCTCGCGGAGGAGCGCACAGCGCTCATCCAGCCATCGCAACCGACCGTCCTTCGTCCCTCCCACCAACAGCTTGCGCGCCGCGTGCGCCGCGATCGCCGAGAGCGGAGGCTCGGCCACCGGCTCGAGCGCTCCCGCACACCAGCTCCAGCGATGCAACGCGCCCTGCCCATCCAGACAGAGGAGCTCTTCTGCCGAGCGGAACAGCAGATCGATGATGCGGGAGCTGGAAAGCTCTCGGACGGCAAGCTCGCGCCATCCGTTCAAGGCCTCCTGTAGCGCCGAGGCAACCTCGGGGACGGGATCGGGCGCGGATTCCTGGGCGAGCAGGGCGAGCTGGAGCGACTTCGTGGGGTCGACATCCCTCTGACTGACGGACTCCGCGGCGAGACGCAGCGAGTTCTGCGAGCGCAGCGCGACGTCTCGTTCGCGCAGGCTCCGCTCGCTCGCCCGGCGGGCCTCACGCTCTGCCTCGAGGGATCGCGCCTGTCCTTCGACGGCGAGCTGCGCGCGCTGCAGCGCGCGCAGGGAGACGAGGATGCCCACCGAGGTCGACGTCGAGAACGCGAGAAGGGCGAGAGCGAGAGCCGGCCTTCTCTGCGTCCAGCGACCGAGGCGCACGAGCGGACCGAGGGGCCGCGCCGCGATGGGAGCCCCGTTCCGCCAGTTCTCCAGGTCCTCCGCGAGCGCCGCGGCCGACGCGTAGCGATCGTTGAGGTTCCGCGCCATCGCCGTGTTCGCGATCACGACGAGGTCGTGCGGAATGCGTGGACGCACGAGGCGGAGGTCAGGCACTTCCGAGCGCAAGGTCGCCTCGATCATGCTCCGCGGCGTCGCGGAGTTGAACGGCGCCACACCCGCCAGCGCTTGGTGCAGGATCACGCCGAGGGCATAGACGTCGACCCGCCGATCCAGATCGAGCTCGCCGCGACACTGCTCCGGCGCCATGTAGGGCGGCGTGCCGAAGAGGTTGCCCTCCAGCGTGAGCCCCGGCTCGAGCTGGGCCTGCGCCAGTCCGAAGTCGAGGAGCACCGGTCGTTCCTCGGCATCGAGGACCACGTTGCTCGGTTTCACGTCCCGATGTACGACGCCGGCCTCGTGTGCAGCGTGCAGAGCTCGCGCCATCTGCGCGATGCGCTGCGCCCAGAGCCTTTGCCAGGCTCGATCACCCGGTCCTCCGACGAGCGTGCTGGCGAGTGAGCGCCCTTCGACGTAGCGCACGGCGATGAAGGGGATTCCCTCCAGCGTTCCCGCTTCGTACAGACCGCAGATCCCCGGATGGTCGAGGCGCGACACGATGCGCGCTTCGCGCTCGAAGCGTCGCAGCGCCGCCGGATCCGCGAGCGATCCTCCGTGAAAGGTCTTCAGCGCGACGAGACGACCGAGGCGCGTGTCCTCGGCGAGCCAGACCCATCCCTGCGCTCCTCGTCCGAGCTCGCGTTCCAGTCGATAGGGACCGAGGCGTCCTCCCGGCACCAACGCGCTCGTCCCGACATCCTCGAACACGGAGGCCGCGAGCGCGTCCGCCGCGAGCAGCTCCGCTGAAGCTTCGTTCTCTCCGTGGGTCGGCTCCGGACTCGTCGACGATCCCGCGCTCGGATCGATGTTCGGACGCTCCACGAGCTCGTGGTAGGTCCGCACCACCAGCTCCTCGTATCCGGCGAAGCGGGCCAGGCAAAGCTCCAGTGCCGGAGGCGCCCCGTCTTGATCCGCTCCGTCCGCGAGGAAACGGAGCAGCGCATTCACGACGGAGGGGGGATTCTCCGCTTGTCGCGTCATGGCGCGAGCATAGCATTCGTCTTCGAGCTGGCTCGGAGTCGATCCGAGTCGGAAAGCCCGTGTTGCTCCCCCTCCGGCCCCGAGCTCGTCACGTGGATCCGAGCCCTCCCCAACTCGCGGAGTCTTCGCCCACGCGGGATCTCACTTCGTTCCACACCACGCGAGCCGTCGCCGGAGACGCGGATTCGATGTCGTGGATCATCGAGCGCTTCCATCCGGTCTTGCGCGCGCACGCACAGGCATGCCTCGGAGCGCAGCTCGGACGGCATCTCGATCCCGAGGACCTGGTCCAAGAAGTCTGGGCCATCACCCTGCCTCGGCTCGGCCAGCTCGAGCCGCGAGAAGGCCGACTGACGCCGGTGCTCGCGCGCTTCCTCTCCACGGTGATGGTGCGCCTGGCGAATCGACTGCTGCAGAAGCACATCCAGCGCCGCGGTGAGCACCTGGACCTCGCTCTCGACGGGGATCACAGCGCATTCGCTGCGCTGGCGCAGCCGACGAGGGGCTTGCTCACGCGCCTGCTGCACTCCGAGCGCGACCAGGCCCTCCGGAGCTTGCTCGACGCCTTGGAGGGCGAGGAGCGACAGCTCTTGCTGCTCCGCGCCTTCGAGCAACGCTCGACGCAAGAGGTCGCGGCCATCCTCGGGGTCGCGCCGGGCACCGTGGACACGCGCTACTCGCGTCTGCGGGCTCGACTGCGCGAGCAGCTCCGAGGGACGGTCTTCGACGAGCTCTGAGCGCATCTCAGCGCGCTCGGAGCGCGACACGGATGCTGCGTGTCTGCTCGCCGCGGTGGAGCTTGGTCTGACGGAGGCGGAGCTTTTCGTATCCATCGGCCTCGAACTCCAGGTCGAAGGGCAAGCGGGTGCGCACCGGCAACGTCGCGCGGCCGCCGCGGATCGCGCGGCGCTCGGGCGCTAGACCAGGCCCCGTGCGTCCCACGATCGCCGTGGGTAGAAGCGCCCCACTGCACGCGTCCACGACTTCCAGCTCGAGCGTGGCTTCCTCGCTGCCTCCCAACGCGCGCGCGGGGAGCTCGGGCTCCGACTCCGACACAAGGGAAGGAAGGGGCTCGAGCGGAGCGCTCCGGCGCGCGGCAAGGCTCGCCGCGCCCGGGAGCGACGCTTCCGCGAACTCCGTAGGTGGCTCCCATGTCGGGAGCACGCCACGCGAGCCGGAGTCCGCTCTCGGACGCGGACCCCATGCGACGAGCGCGCCGAGGAGCGCGCCCGCCGCGACGAGCCCGAGCACCGTGCGCGAGCTCAGCGATTGATGAGGTAGATCGCGCACAGCGAGTCCACGTGTCCGGCCCTCTGGATGCGCACCGTCACGCGATGTCGCACACCGCTCGTCCCGACCCAACCCGAAGTGCTCAGGTTGTAGTGGTACTGGCTGGTGCTGAGGCGGAAGAGGTTCCCTCCGTCCTGCGACGCGCCGGGATCCTCGACCAACTCGTTCGCGATCGGCGTCCCGTCGGTGGCCAGACGCTCGATCGCGTCGATCGTCACCGTGGCGTCCGTGACCTCGTGCCCTTCGCACGCGACGCGCAGCTTGATCGGGACCACGCGTCCCGCATGGATGCGATTGTCGACGTGCGGATCGAGCGGGCGCAGCACCTCGCAGTGGAACGCGCCGCGCAGCACGGTGACGAGCACCGTCGTCGTCGCCGCGTTGCCGTCGGCATCGCGCGCGGTGATGGTGACCGGGGTGATACCCGGCAGCAGCGTCGCGGGCGAGCACTCCGCGATCGGCTGCGTATCGCAGTTGTCCTCGATGGTGACCCCGAGGCTCGCCGCGTCGGCGCCGATCGGACGGCCTTCGCAGTCGGTGACCAGGGTCGCCGCCCCGCCCGCGTTGCCGCCGAAGTGCGGCGGCTCGGCATCGTAAACCGTGATCGAGAAGCTCGCCTCGGCGCGGTTCTGCGCGCGGTCGAGCGCGACGCAGGTGACGAGCGTCGTGCCGATCGGGAAGGCGTCGCCGGACTGCACCGGACCCCACGGTGCGGTGCAGGTGATCGCGACGGCGGGATCGCAGAGGTCCGTCGCCGTGACGCTGAAGGTGGCGACCGCCGTGCACTCGCCGGGGTCGTTCGGGAGCGAGAGATCGTTCGGCGCGACGAGCACCGGAGCGAGGTTGTCCACGATGCGAACCTGGAAGCTGACGCTGGCGCTGTTCAGGCTCTCGTCCGTCGCCGTGCAGGTCACGGTGTGCACGCCGTCCTCGAAGAAGGTGCCGGCGGGATCGATCACGCGATTCGTCTCGTCGACACAGACCAGGCTCGCGATGCCGCAGACGTCCTCGGCGAGGACATCGAAGGCGACGATCGCGCCGTGCGGCATCGAGCATTCGCGCTCGATGTCCGTCGGGATCACGGTGAAGAGCGGCGGGAGCGTGTCCTGCACGGTCACGTCGAAGGAGCAGGAGCTCGTGTTCCCCGCGTCGTCGCGAGCCGTCGCGGTGACGGTGGTCGTCCCGTGAGGGAGCGCCGCCGGCGCGAAGCTGAGCTCCGGCGTGGGATCGCAGTCGTCCGACGCGCTGAGGCCGACGAGGCTCAGCAGCAAGTGCGTCTCCGGCCCCGTGCACTCGAGCGTGCGCGGTCCGCATCCGTCGATCACCGGCGGCGTCGTGTCCTCGACGGTGACGAGGAACGCACCCTCCTGGATCACCGTGTCGGCCGCATCGAGGAGCTGCACCGAGATCGCGCTGGCCCCCATCGGGAACAGCACGGGTCCGACGCCGACGCTCCCGTCCGGATCCAGCTGGCTCAGCAGCAGCGTCGCGTGCGTGGTGTCGCGCACCTCGAGCCGACTGCCTGCCGGAGCACCCGCCACTTCGATCACGAAGTGCACCGTGGCGCCGGCGACCCCGGGATCGCAGCTCCGCGCGATGTCACCAGGGACCGTGA
>JAEUHW010000191.1 GCA_016793245.1 Planctomycetota bacterium | reverse complement strand
CGTCGTCGAGTTCGCGTAGGGATAGACCTTCAGGCGGTAGTTGCCCGCCGTCGGGTTGTTGATCACTTCGTGCTCGACGCTCTGCACGACGGAGGTCGACGCCCATTCGCCGGCGTTGCCTGCCGCGCTGAAGGGCTCCTGATCGACCCAGAGGTCGATGTCGTTCACGATCGCGCGGCTGGCACCGGAGGACGATTGCGGATCGTCCCAAGTGAGCACGATGACCAAGCGCGTGCAGCCGGAGCCGACGGAGATGTCCATCGTGTCGGTCTCGCTCGTGATCGTGCTCCCGGCCCAACTGCGGACCCAGGGATACGACCCGCCGCCTTCCTGGGCCTTCACCGCGGAGATGCGGCCGAGGCCGTAGCGATTCAGGTTGGAGCCCGCGCCATCCTGCCAGCTCACGGCCGTGCCCATGGCCCAAGCGCGTGCCATCGAGGACCAGTTCCAACCGTACTTCTCGGCCGCGCCCGAGAGGACGCCCGCCGTCATCGGCGTGGCCATCGAGCAGCCGCACTTCGACGAGTAGCCATTCGAAGTCGCGCCGTTCACCGAGGTCGTATTGCAGCCCGGAGCCACGACGTTCGGCTTCCAGCGGCCGTCCCCGCAGGGACCGTTGGAGGAGAAGCAGGTCGCGACACCGACTTCGCCTTCGCTCGTCACGTCGTCCCAGACGGCGCCCACGGTGAGCGCGTTCTTGGCGACGGACGGAATGCCCATCGTGCCGGAGGCACCGCAGCCGCCGGCGCAGTCGCCTTCGTTGCCGCCGCAGAAGACGTAGAGCTGGTTGTACTGGAAGACCTCGTCGTCGGTCGTGCGCGCGCCCGACTCGCTGCCGATCCAGTTCAGCGCCGCTTGCGGGGTGCCACCGCAGCCGCCCGAGCGCCACGAGTGGCTGGAGAGGAACGGCCGCGGCGAGGTGACGTTGCCGCCGTCCGTGTACGAGTTCCGGTAGTGCTGGAACGCGCTGTAGGTGTAGCCCTTCACGGCGAAGAGGCGCTGGGCGGAGGTGCGTGCGTTGTAGGGAGATGTGCCGCGGTAGATGGAGTTCCCCGCGCCGTTGCCGAGGATCGTGCCCAGCGTATGGGACCCGTGATAGCCCTCACCGGCTTCATCGCACCACACGCTGCCGCAGCCGCCGGTCCAGTAGCTCCAGCCGACACCCCAGACACCGATATCGATGTGGAGCTGCTGAGCGAAGCCCGAGTCGGCGATGCCGATCGTGTTCGAGAGCACGCGCGTCGACTCGCGTTGGTAGTCCTGGCCGACCTGCGGGATGTGCCGATCGTGACCGGCTTCGAGCAGCGGCGACCACTCGACGTGCTGCACCTTCTCCAGCAAGGCGATGCGGTCGATCCTGGAGATGTCGACGGTGCCTTCGTAGGCGTCGATGTTCTCGTAATAGCGCTTCGGCTTGAACCCGAGCTGCTTCAATTGCTCGAGCAGCGCGCTGTTCGTCTGCCATTCGTAGCCCGCGGCCTCCGGGTTGCCGTCGCGCAGGATGCCGCCGGGCTCCGCCTCGACCGGCATCGGTCCGGCGACCTTGACGCTCGCGGGGCCGAGATCGCTCTCGTAGAGGTTCACCCACACGGGGATCTCACCCCAGAGCCAGCCCTGCTCGATGCCGGCGCGCAGGTTGAAATGCATCTTCTGCGACGTGCGCGGATAGCCCACCCAGTGGACCTCGGGCATCTCCGAGAGCTCGATCAAGCGATCGAGCGGGATGCGCGCGCTGTAGCAGTTGTTCGGGTGGTAGCGGAGCAGCTTCACGCCGAGCGAAGCGATGCGGTCGCGCTTCTCGGCGGTGTCGCGGCCCTCGATCATCACGAAGGCCCAGGTCTGCGCGATCTGCTCACCGTCGACCTGCGCTTGCACCAAGCGCTGGACGAGCAGCGGATCGACGCGCTCGCCCACGGGCGGACGGTAGAGGTTCTTCGCGAAGCCGAGGAAGTAGGGGTTGCCCAGGAACTCCTGCGGGATCGACTGGAGCTCTTCGCCGGACTTGTCGTAGCGGTAGAACTCGTCGGGTCGAGCTTCGGCCGGCCACTCCATGATGGTGAGAGGGCCTTCTTGGCCGCGCATGTCGACGGGCTGCGCGGTCGGAGCTGGGCCGGCGTCGCGGAAGACTTCCGGCGTTTGAATGGGCTCGATCGGACCGGCGGGCTCTTGCGCATGCACGAGCGCCGCGCTGCCGAACAGCGCGAGCGCGGCGCGAGACCAGCGCAGAGACTTGAAGCGATGGGGCTTCATGTGGAACTCCAACCAGGGGACGGACGGCTGCTGCAGGGAATGCAGCAGGGAACACGAGGCGCGCGCTCGCAAACGATGCTCGCGCAGCGACGGCTGCGGAGCAGGAGCGGGTAGGCGTCGCGAACCGAACGCGATGCTATTCCGCTAGAGCTCCGCGCGGGGAGTCCTCGTTCGACAAAGACCGCAGATCGCTAGCCGTTTCACGGCCGACGGAAGAGCCAGAGCGCGGCGTCGGGCCAACCCAGGGCGGCTCCGGCGAGCTCGGCTTCGAATCGAAGCGCGGGCTGTAGCGCCAGGATCGCGTCGGGATCCGCGAAGGCTGGAGCGGCCTCCGCCGTGAGGTCGTGTACGAGCGCGAGCCAACCACCGGCGAGCACCAGGGCCTCGGGCCGGTCGAGGAACAGCGCCGGAGCGGGATGGCGCGACCAGTTCGCCACGAGCAAGAGGGGCACCGGCTCGGCGGGGCCGGCCCAGGGGTCGCTGCCGAGCTTCTCGACGCCGAGGGAGCGCAGGTCCGAGGCTCCGATCAGCGGGTGTGTACCGACCACGTGCGCCGAGCGCTGCGCCTCGAGTCCGAGCGCGCGCCAGCGTTCGGCCCAGGCTTCGATGCCGGCCGTTCGCTCTCTCTCACGCGCGCGCGCGCCGCGCGCGGCGTGGATGTTCACCGCGCCGTCCCGCTCCTCGATCGCGCGCACCGCGAAGCCCGCGGCGACCAGCTCGCGGAAGAGCCGGCGCGGTTCGAGGCTGCGACGCGCGCTGTCCTCGAGCGCCGTTCGTCGTTCGGCTGTGATGCGTTCGAGGATCCAGAGCTGGCCGTCCGGCGCGAGCGCCGCGTGGATCGCATCGAGCAGCGCCACGCGATCCAGGGCGCCGTGGAGGGCGTCGACCACCAGGAAGCCGTCGAGCCGCTCGCGAACCTCGGCACTTCCGCCGCTTCCGCTGCGCATGCGCCGGAGCTCGAGCCGAGGTGCCCCGAGCGCCGCGGGCTCCTCGTCGGGCGCCCAGCGTTCCTCGAGCAGCCATTCCGTGACACCGTCCGCGAGGCCGCGCCGATGGAGCGCGTGGGCGGCGGCGGCGCGCGAAGGCGCCTCGGCCAGCATCCCGAAGCGCTGACCGCCGAGCGCGGAGGGGAGCTTCGGCAGGCGCTCGACCTCGAGCGGCGCGAGAGGCGCGGCGCGGACGAAGACCCACGCCGCGCGCCTTCCGCCGCACGCGCGGAGCGGCAGCTCGCGTTCGAAGGCGAGCCCGCGCTCGCCGAGGTGGCGCGCGACGCGGCCCAAGTCGAGGTAGAGCGCGGCTCGCGAGATCTGCGCCGGCGCGGCTTCGCGGGGTGCTACGGCGACGCGGCCGTCGGAGGCGACCCGCTCGAGCGCGCGCTCGAGCGCGGCGTCGAAGCGCGCGCGCGCGGCGCGATCCCCGAGCGCATCTTCGAGCGCGAGCAGCGCCACGTCGAGCTCGCCGTTCCGCGCTGCCTCCGGCGAGACCCACTGGACTCGCTCTGTCGCAGAGATGGGCACCAGGGTCCGCTGCACATACGGCGCAACTTCGTCTTCCGCCCCGCGCGCTCCGGTGGGCGCGGCGAGCGCGCACGCGAGACCGAGTCGAGCGAGCCGAGCGAACGAGTGCGTCATCGGAGGTGGGTGACTTCCTGTGCGGGGAACGGCGCTCGCCGTTCACTGAGGCGTGTGTATCATGCGCCGCCCTTCTCGCGAAGGGCTCCCGTCTCGCGTCGCCTCCTCGGCGGCGCGCCTTCGCCGGACCGCCCCCGCACGCCGGACCCCGCCATGCGACTCCGTTTCGCCCGCGCGCTCGCTCCGCTCCTCGCTCTCGCCCTCTTGCTCGGCGTCGGTGCCTGCTCGAAGGGCAACGCGGGCAAGATCCGCGTCGCCTACGTCACGAACGGCTCCGTATCCTTCTGGACGTTGGCTGCGGCCGGCGCGAAGAAGGCCGGCGTCGATCTCGGTGTCGACGTCGACGTGCGCATGCCCGGCGACCCGACGGCCCAGCAGCGCGTGATCGAGGAGCTCCTGAACCTCGGCATCGACGGCATCGCGCTCTCGCCGATCGACGGCAAGAACCAAGCCGCGATGATCGACGAGGCGTGTGCGCGCACGCACTTCATCCTGCACGACTCGGACGCGCCCGGAACGAAGCGCCGCTGCTTCGTCGGCGTCGACAATTACGAAGCCGGGCGCGCGGCGGGCAAGCTCGTGAAGGAGGCCCTGCCGAACGGCGGCAAGTTCCAGCTCTTCATCGGCCGCCTCGGTCAGGACAACGCGCTGAAGCGCTGCCAAGGCGTCATCGACGAGGTCTTCGGCTGGACCTTCGATCCCGCGCGCGTGACGGGGCAGGACCAGGTGATCCAGGAAGGAGGCTTCCACTTCCTCGGGATCCGCGTCGACGGCTTCGACGAAGCCCAGGCGAAGCAGCTCGCGGAGGCCTCGCTGCAGCAGGTTCCCGATCTGGGCTGCATGGTCGGGCTCTTCGCCTACAACACGCCGGCGATCCTGGAAGCGCTGCGCGACGCGGGCAAGCTCGGCCAGGTGAAGGTCGTCGCCTTCGACGAAGCGGACGCCTCGCTGCAAGGGATCCTCGACGGTCATGTGCACGGCACCGTCGCCCAGAAGCCCTACGAGTACGGCTACGAGTCGGTGCGCATCCTGAAGGCGCTGAAGCAGGGCGAGACCGACAAATTGCCCGCGGACGGTTTCCTGCGCGTGCCCTTCACCGTGGTGAAGCAAGGCAGTGCGCAGAGCTTCTGGGACGCCCTGAAGGCGCAGCTCGCCGCGGCGAAGTCGAGCGGCTAGCGCTCGCGCGTCGGCCCGAGACGATCGGCGTTTCCGCATGAGCGCGTGGCTCGAGATGCGGGAGGTTCGCAAGAGCTTCCCCGGCGCGCAGGTGCTGCGCGGAGTGCATCTGCGCCTCCAGCGCGGCGAGGTCCTCGCTCTGCTCGGCGAGAACGGCGCCGGCAAGAGCACGCTGATGAAGATCCTCGGCGGGATCCTGCGCCCCGACTCCGGCGAGATCCTGCTCGAGGGCGCTCCGCTCGAGATCGAGAGCGTCGACGATGCGCGCGAGGCCGGCATCGCCCTGATCCATCAGGAGCTGGCGCTCGCCGACAACCTCGACGTCACGGCGAACTTCTTCCTCGGCCGCGAGCTGCGCCGAGGTCTCTTGCTCGACGAGGCCGGGATGGAGCGCGAGTGCTCGCGCTGGCTCGCGCGCGTCGGAGCGCGCTTTCCGGCACGCGCGCGCGTGAGCACGCTCTCGGTGGGCGAGCAACAGCTCGTCGAGATCGCGAAGGCGCTGGGGCAGAACGCGCGCGTGCTGATCATGGACGAGCCGACCTCGAGCTTGTCGTTGGCGGAGAGCGAGCATCTCTTCGCGTTGGTCGGCGAGCTGCGCGCGAAGGGCGTCAGCATCATCTACATCTCGCATCGCCTGGGCGAGGTGACGCGCCTCGCCGATCGCGCGCTCGTGCTGCGCGACGGCCAGGTCTCGGGCGAGCTCGCGCGCTTCGAGCTCGAGCACGACCGCATGGTGAGCTTGATGGTCGGGCGCGAGTACCAGTCGAGCGAGCAGCGCCGTTCGCATGCGCGAGCCGAGTCGGCGCTCCGCATTCGCGGGCTCGTCGTGCGCGCGCATCCCGAGGCCAAGCTCGATCTCGAAGTGCGGCGCGGGGAGATCGCGGGGCTCGCGGGGCTGGTGGGCGCCGGACGCACGGAGCTCCTGCGCGCGCTCTTCGGCGTGGAGCCGGCGCTCGCGGGGGAGATCTGGGTCGGCGGCGAACCGCGGCGCATCCGCTCGCCGCGCGAGGCGATCGCGGCAGGGCTGGGGCTCGTGCCGGAGGATCGCAAGGAGCAAGGGCTCTTCCTCGAGATGGCCGTGCGCGAGAACGTCTCGCTCGGAGCCATCGCGCGCGATGCGCGTTGCGGCTTCCTCGACTTCGCTGCCGAGCAGCGTCTCGTCCAGGACTCGATCGCTGCCCTGCGCATCCGCCCCCCCGAGGCCGAGCGCCTTGCCGGTTTGCTCTCGGGCGGCAATCAGCAGAAGGTCGTGCTCGCGCGTTGGCTTTCACTCGCGCCGCAGGTCCTGCTCCTCGACGAGCCGACGCGCGGCATCGATGTCGGCGCGCGGCAGGAGCTCTACGCCTTGATCGACGAGCTCGCCTCCCGCGGCATGGCCATCCTCTTCGCCTCGAGCGAGATGGAGGAGGTGCTGCACCTCGCCGATCGCGTCTTCGTCCTCGCCGAAGGCCGCCTCTCCGGGACGCTCGATCGCCCCGAGCTCACCGAGGAAGCCGTCATGCAGCTCGCCACGCGCAGCTTCCCCCGCCTCTCCGCATGAGCAAAAACCTCGGCATCCTGGCCGTGCTGGTCGTGGTCTTCTTCACCTTCGGGTTCCTCGAAGACCGCTTCTTCCTGCCCGGGAACCTCTTCAACCTGATCCGCTGGACGGCGCTGTTCGGCATCCTGAGCATTGGCGTCTCGTTCGTGATCATCACCGGGGGGATCGATCTGTCGATCGGCTCGGTCGTGGGGCTCAGCGCGACGTTGCTGCCGTGGTTCCTCGCGCAGCACGAGCTCAGCGCTCCGGTCGCGTTGGCGCTGGTCGTGATCGCCGCGCTCGCGATCGGTCTCGCGCATGGCTTGCTGATCACCAAGCTCCGCCTCCAGCCGTTCGTCGTGACGCTCTGTGGATTGCTGGTCTACCGCGGCCTCGCGCGCACGCTGACCGACGATCAGGTGCAGGGCTTCGGCATGGGGCACTCTGCGCTACGGCAGATCGCGAAGGGCATGCCCTGCTCGCTGGCGCTGCTGACCGCTCTGGTCGGCATCGGCTATCTGATGTGGCACTCCTTGCGCTGGGTCTTTCCGCGCACCTGGCGTAAGGGCCTGTTGAAGACGCCCGGCGAGCTGCTGGCTATCGGCTGCGCCGCGCTCCTCGGCTTCGGGGGGCTCCTGATCTGGGCCCTCGATGCAGGCGAGCTTGCGCGCATCCAGGCGCCCGCGCCGTTCTTGATCCTGGTCGTGCTCGCGATCTTGGCCGGCGTGCTCCTCGATCGCACGGTCTACGGGCGCCACCTGCGCGCGTTCGGGCGGAACGAGACCGCCGCGCGCTACAGCGGCCTCGCCGTCGATCGCAACGTCGTGATCGCCTACGTCCTCTGCGCGCTCTGCTCGGCGCTCGCCGGGGTCCTCTTCGCGCTCGACGTGAACTCGGTGCAGCCGGCGATCTTCGGCAACTTCTACGAGCTCTATGCGATCGCCGCGGCCGTGCTCGGCGGCTGCAGCCTGCGCGGCGGGCAGGGCTCGATCCTCGGCGTGGTCGTCGGAACCGCTGTGATCCAGGTGCTGCGGAACGGCATCTCGATGCTCGGTATCCCCGACAAGCTCGAGTTCGTCATCTTGGGCGCGGTGATCCTGATCGGCGTGGCCGCCGACGAAGTGATCCGCCGCCTCGTCGCGCGTAGGCGCTTGGACGCGCGCGTGCGCGCCGCCGCGAACGCGACGGCCTGATTCCGATGGTTCGAAGCGAAGGAAGGAGCTGCTCGTGACGAAGGTGTGGAACTTCAAGAAGGAGCTGGTCTGCCTCTTCGGCAAGCCGGTCGCGGAGAACCCGACGCAGCACATGATGGAGGCGGCGTTCCGCCATCACGGGCTCGACTGGCGCTACATCACCTTCGAGGTCGATCCGAAGGATCTCGGCGATGCGGTGAAGGGCATGCGCGCCTGCGGGCTCCGCGGCGGCAACTGCACCATCCCGCACAAGCTCGCGGTGATCCCGCACCTCGATCGCCTCGGAGAGTCGGCCTCGGTGATGGGGGCCGTGAACTGCATCGTGCGCAGAGGCAACGAGCTCGTCGGCGAGAACACCGACGGCAAGGGCTTCGTGAGCTCGCTGCGCGAGATCGTCGATCCGAAGGGCAAGCGCGTGGTGATCCTCGGCGCGGGGGGAGCCTCGCGCGCGATCGCCGTCGAGACCGCGCTCGCCGGTGCCGCGCACGTCCGCATCTTGAACCGCACGGCGTCGAAGGCCCAGGAGCTCGCGAAGCTCGTCGCCGACAAGGTGAAGGTCGCCGCCGAAGGCGAGGCGTGGAAGGGCGACTACAAGGTGCCCGCGAACACCGATGTCCTCATCAACGCGACCTCGATCGGCCTCTTCCCCGACGTCGACGCGCGCATCCCGCTCGACATGAGCACGGTGACGAAGGCGATGGTCGTCGCCGACGTCATCCCGAACCCGCCGCGCACGCGCTTCGTGCGCGATGCCGAAGCGAAGGGCTGCCGGGTGATCGACGGCCTAGGCATGCTGGTCGCGCAGGGCGTCATCGGCTTCGAGTACTGGACGGGGGTGAAGGCCGATGCGGGGGTGATGCGCCGAGCGTTGCAGGAAGTGTTCGGGGGAGCGTAGGGCCGCCGCCGTTCGCGCGTCGACGCGTCGAGGAGTCGAGGCGAGACGTGCGCGAGGGGCGTTCGGGCGCGAGCGCGCGAAGGCGCTGCGCCCGACGCGTGCCACGAACGTCGATCAACGTCGACGGTCGATGCGCGAACGACGCGAGAGGTGAGGCGAGAGCGGGAGCGCGTCGTGCACGTCGCTTGCTGCGCCTGCGGGCGCGGCTTCGCTTCGTCGGTGGAGGTCGTGCGCCGTTCCGGAGCCCGCAGGAGGCGGGGGCTCCGGAACTCATGCTACGGGAAGAAAGCGAGCGGGCGTCGAGGCGAGGACGACGTCGAGGGACACGGGGTTCGACGCCCGCGCGGCGGTGGGGACGAGGGCGTCCGCGCGAGGTTGCTCGGTGACTTGGTTCGGCGGGGTTCGTCGGTGATCGCTTGGCGCGCTTCGTGTGTGATTGCGGGAGCTCGTTGATGCCGATCGGGCCATGTCGGCGCTGGGGCCGAGGTTCTCGTGCAACGAAGGGTTGCGATTCGTTCGCGAGTCGACGCGTCGAGGAGCCGATGCGGGACGTGCGCGGGAGGCGTTCGGATGCGAACGCGCGAAGGCGCTGCGCCCGGCCCTCCGGCGAGCAAGCGCCGCGCCCGACGCGCGCCACGGACGTCGGTGAGGTTCGTGGATCGATGCGCGTGCCGCGCGAGAGGTGATGCGAGAGCGTGAGCGCGTCGTGCACGTCGCTTGCTGCGCCTGCGGGCGCGGCTTCGCTTCGTCGGTGGAGGTCGTGCGCCGTTCCGGAGCCCGCAGGAGGCGGGGGCTCCGGAACTCATGCTACGGGAAAAGAGCGATCGGGCGTCGATGCGAGGACGACGTCGTTGGACACGGGGTTCGACGCCCGCGCGGCGATGGGGTTCAGCGGGTCAGAATGTGGGGCGGCGGCGGGTTGATTGGGCGGGGTTCCATCGTGGTTGATGCGTGTGCTGCGAAGCGTTGAGGCGCATCGTTCGCGAGTGGACGCGAAGAGGAGTCGAGGCGGGTCGTGCGCGAGAGTCGTTTGAAAGCGAGAGCGTGAATGCGCTGCGCCCGGCCCTCCGGCGAGCAAGCGCCGCGCCCGACGCGCGCCGCGGGTGACGGAGGTGATCGAGGATCGACGCGTGTTCGGCGCGAGGCGTGGGGATCGAGCGAGGGCGCGTCGTGCACGTCGCTTGCTGCGCCTGCGGGCGCGGCTTCGCTTCGTCGGATGACATCGTGCGCCGTTCCGGAGCCCGCAGGAGGCGGGGGCTCCGGAACTCATGCTACGGGAAGAGATCGATCGGGCGTCGAGGCGAGGACGGCGTCGGTGGACACGGGGTTCGACGCCCGCGCGGTGGTGGGGTCGAGGGTGTTAGCGCGAGGTTGCGCGGTGGCTTGATTCGGCGGGGTTCGGTCTTGGGCGTCTTGCTTGCGTTGTACGCGGGCGCGGGATCTCGTCGATGTCGATCAGGCCGTGCCGGCGCCAGCCGGTGGTGAGGAGCCAGCAGGTTGCGGGAGCGACTGCTGCGATCGGAATCGGAGGCGTCGACATTGCGGGCATCGAGGTCGCGGTCATCGAGGTCGCGCAGATCGAAGGCTGCTGCTTCCATCCGTCGAAGACGGGAGCGCTCGAGCAGAGGTCGATCGAGTTCCGGGGAACGAGGCCGTGCTTCTTGCCGTTCTGGAGGACGTAGCGCAGGGCGTTCCGGGCCTGGGTGGGCGTGGAGATGACTTCGTCGTGGTAGCGCTGCGGGAAGACGGGGCCGCGGCGGTTCCATAGCTTGTTCAGGGCGCGGGCGAGTGGGCTCAGCAGTGCGTTCATGCCGCGGGCGACGCAAGTGCGGTCGTCGGCTTCAACGAGGAGATGCAGGTGGTCTGCTTGCACTGTGTAGTGAATGATCCGCATCCCGTGTCGGTCACGGGCGGCGCTGAGGGCGGCGCGAACGAGCTTCATCGAGGCAGCGCGGCGGAGCGAGGAGAGGTTGTTGGCGAGCCGCACGGTGACGAGCAGCGGCTCGCTGCGCTTCTTCGGGGCTCGCTGCTTGTGCGGGATACCGGGCTTCTCGTTCGTTGGCTTGCGTCCTGCTCCCTTGCGCTTGCCGCCGTGCGGGCGGAAGTCGAGATCGAGTTGGCGGGGCTTGCGGCGCATGGCGGCTCCTCGATGGCGTGGCGGGTTCTCGTTCCGAGCTCATAGAACGAAGATCAGGTGTCTTTGGTTTCGTAGAAAGTCGGTTT
>JAEUHW010000188.1 GCA_016793245.1 Planctomycetota bacterium | reverse complement strand
AAAACGTTCCTGGCACCGTACGTCCGGGGTCGCCGAGCGGTCAGCGGTCGAGGCGTTGGCGGGCGCGGGAGCGGGCGTCGCGGAGGGCGGAGTCGAAGGCGCTCGTGGGGGTGGGTGGAGCGGGTGGTGCCGTGGGATGAGAGGGCGAAGGGCCGCGCTTGCGAGTGCGGAAGAGGAGCTTCGGGAGCGCGGGAGTTGGTGCTGGTGCCGAGGGCCCGAGGCGGCGGCGCGCGATCTCGAGCAGAAAGAGCGCGAGTGCGGTCCAGAGGAACCAGGTGCGGAGATCGGTGCTGCTCGTGCCCGTGCGCGGCATCTCGAAGAGGCGTTCGGGGACCGGATCGATGCGGCCGTCGCTCAGCGTGGCGAGCTCGGTGAGCAGGGCGCGGCCCGCGTCGGGATCGAGAGGTGGGTCGAGCTCGGAGGAAGCCGCGTGCGCGAGGGGTGGCAGCGTGACGAAGCGGCGCTCGCCGAGCTCGATCGTGCCGAGCCAGAGGCCGCTCGCGGGGAGGCGCAGCGTGGCGCTCCAGCGGCGTTCGCCCGCGGGCTCGAGCGGGGCGCGCGCCGTGCGGCCGCGTTCGTCGCGCAGTAGGACGCGCAGCGCGTCGAGCGCCGGAGCGACGTGGCCGGGTTCCTGCTCGAGCTCGATCGCGAGGTCCGCGCCGCGGCGCACGACGCGCGCGGCATAGCGCGGATCCTCGCCGTCGCTCGCGAGCCAGCTCACGAGCTGTGAGAAGAGCTGTCCGTAGCCGGGCCACGCGGGCAGCGCGCCCGCTGCCGGACCGCTGAGCGGTGCCGTGAACGCTGCACTGCGTCCGAGACCGCGCCGCGTCCACGCGAGGATCGGCGCGGCGTCCTCCTCGGCTTCGCCTTCGGGCGGGAACGCGCTCGCGCCGAGCACGGCACCTTCGCGCAAGAACGCGCGGTTGTAGCCCGGCACCGCGGGGAAGACATCGCGCGGCATCTCGCCGAGCTGCAGCAGCTCGTCGCGCGCGCGCACGGGCGTCGCCTCCGCGACGTACGCCGCGCGCGAGGCGATGAGCGCTTCGCGCGCGAAGAGCTGCGGCAGCTCCTCGGCGCGATCGGTGAACCAACAGCCACCGCCGCCCGCGCGCGCGCACTCGCGCAAGAACTCCGCATCTCGATCGCTCTCGTTGCCGAGCGCGATCACCGACAGCGTGATGCCCTGGGCAGCGAACGTGCGGACGAGCGCATCGACCCCGTCTCGCTCTTCCGCATCGGAAGCGTCGGCGAACAAGACGATGTGGCGACGATAGCCGCCGAGCGCCGTCGTCCAGCGCGCTGCGGCTTCCAGCGCGGTGCGCACGTAGATGCCGCCGCCGCTCGACTGCGCCGCAGCGAGGCGCTCGAGCTCGGGCTCGCGCGCGATCATCGGCGCCATCGGCAGGATCTCCTCGGCCGAGGTGTCGACGAGCATCGCGCCGCCGGCATCGAGCTTGCCGAGCAAGCGCAAGGCCGCGACGGCGCCCTCCGCGGCGAGGCTCATCTTCGTGCGACCGCTCTCGACGGTGGCGCTCATCGAGCCCGAGCAGTCGAGCAAGCAGATCAACGCGAGACCGAAGCCCGCGCGCTCCTTCTCGAGCTCCATCGAGACCGGCAGCACCGGATCGAGCGCGGAGAGGTGATAGCCGCCGAGGCCGAAGCTCTGCTCGCCGCCTCCGAGCAGCAGACCACCGCCGTCCTGCTCCACGTAGCGCGCGAGGTGCGCGAGACGAGGACCGAACGCCGTGGCCGGGAGATCGTCGATCACCACGGCGCGATAGCTGCGCAGCGCGCTGGGCGAGAGATCGACCGCGTCGGGACGTGCCGAGCTGACCTCGAGATCCGCGGCGCGCAGCGCACGACCGAGCTCCGAGAGTTGGCCGCTCTCGTTCAGCAGTAGAACCCCGCGCGCGCCCAGCACGCGCACCGCGCCGATCGCGCGATCGTTCTCCGCGCGCGCATCCGCGGCGTTGAGGAGGGCGAGCTCGTAGCTCGCGATGCCGGCGCGCTCGACGCGATCGCGGAGCGGCACGCGCGTCCACCCGCGCTCGAAGCGCCGCGTCTCGCGCGCGAGCTCCTGCTCTCCTCGGCGCAGGACCCAGGTGAGCTCGCGCTCGTCCTCGCAGAAGATCCAGCCCGCGAACGAGAACTGCGCGCCGCGCTCGACCTCTTGCGGCAGCTCGAGCTCGCGCACCGCCGCATCGCCGCCGCTCGGGCGCTCGATCCAGCGGACATCGATCGCGATCTTGCGCGCGGCGGCTTCGAGGGAACGCTCGCGTGCGCGCTTGGCGTCGACGCGGCCATCGCCGAGCACGGCGATACGCGAGTGACCGTCGCGCGGTGCGAGTCCGAGAGCGAGAGAGAGGGCCGCATCGAGATCGCTCGCGTCGCGCGTCGCGCTCGGCGCGAACCCGGGGAAGCGCTCTTCGCCGCGGCCCTCGTACGCGAGGCGCGCTCCTTCTCCGAACTCGATCACGACGAGGCGATCGCGTTCCCCGCGCACGTCCTCGGCGCGCGCGATCCACTCCTCGGCGGCGCGCTCGATCGAACCCGGCATCGAGCGCGAGCGATCGACGAGCACGAACACATGGCCACCGACGGAGGCTCGCTCGCAGCGCGGTCCCGCGAGCGCCAAGGTCGTCGCGAGCACGAGGCCGAGCCGGAGCGCGCGGACGAGGTGCGCTGCAGGCAAGCGCAGCGCGAGCCAGAGCAGCGGCAACGCGAGGAAGAGCAACGCCGGCTCGCGAAAGCTCATCGCGCGGCTCCTCGGCGCGCGGCGCGCGCGAGCCACAGCCAATCGAGCAAGAGGAACGCGACGAAGAGCGCGGCGAGGAGCGCGCTCCCCGTGCTCGTGCTCGCGCTGCGCACGGTCGCTGCCTTCGGCGCGTCGCCGCGCTGCAAGCTCATGGCGCCGCGGAGATCGGATTCGCGCTCGTCGAAGAGCGCCGCGGCGATCGTCCACGGGCCGCGATCCGCGTCGCTCGCCAGCGGTGTGCGATCGGGTTCCTCGGCGAGAGCCGCGAGCTGATACCGACCGACGCGCGGCAGCGGCGGCAACGCGAGCGCGCCATCGGCGCTCGCGCGCGCTTCGACACGCAGCGGACCTTCGAGCTCGCGGAGCTCGTAGCGCTCGTGGGGGATGCCGATCGCGCGCGGCGCGCGACCGAGCGGAACGACGCGCTCACGCGGACCCGGCTGCGTCGCCTCTCGGAGCTCGATCGCGTTCGCGAGGAGCACGGGCCAATCGGGCGAGCTGCCGAGCGTCGAGCGCTCGGGCACCAGGTTCAAGTGCAGGAACCAGCGCGCTCCGCGCCGTTCCTCGCTGAGCAGCACGATCTCGCCCGCGCGCACGAGGGCGCGCCCCGGCGGCCGCGCGAGCGGATCGGCGACCCACACGAGGCCTTCGAGCTCGACGCCGCGCAGCAGGGGATGCGCGCGCTCCAAGAGGAACGGGCTCGCGAGCTCGCGCAGCTCTTCGCGGGGTTCACTCCAGAGCAGCGCCGCGGGAGCGTCGAGCGGTGCGGGACCGCGGCCGAGGTGGAGCTCGCACGGCTCGTTCGTCGCGACCCAGGCGCTCGCGCCGAGACCGCGCGGATCGCAGAGCGCGCCGTTCGCGCGCTCGAGGCGCAGCGCGCGACGGTCTTCCGCGGGCGCCTCGAGGCGGAGGCGCAGCGCGCGCGGCGGCGCGGCGGGCAAGTGCACGAGGTCGTCGAGGGCCAGGGCGTCCGAGGCCGGGGCGCGCAAGCTCGCGCGCAGATCGCCTGCCGGCTCCGCGAGCTCGAGCTCGACGGTCGCGCGTTCTCCGCTCCGCAGCGTGATCGCGCGCCGGGCTCGCGCAGCTCCGCTCGCGAGCTCCTCGACGCTCACCAAGAGCTCCGCTTCCTCCGCGGCGAAGCTCGCGACTTCGAGCTCGATGCGCTCGCCTGCGTTCGGCTCCGAGCTCGCGAAGCGCCGCGCCGCCAGGAACGCCCAATTCGATCGCGGCACGCCGACGGCCCGCAGCTCGAGCGTCTCTTCGAGCTCGTGCGCGCGGTCGCTGAAGACGCGGATCTCGCCGTCGCGCCAGCCGGCGCGCGCGAGCGCCACCGCCGGGGCCAACGAGTGATGCACCGTGTGCGGCGCGAAGAGCGCGAGCGTCGCGCGCGCCTCGTCGCGCGAGGCGAGCGGTCCGCTGAGCACGTGCGGCGGCTCGCCGCTCGCGAGCAGCGTCACGCGCGTCGAGGCGGGGGTCGCGGCGAGCTGGCCGTCGATCTCCGCGCGCACGCGCTCCGCGGCGCTGCGGCCGGAGTCACCGCGCGCGCTCATCGACGCCGTGTCGTCGAGCACGTAGACCAGGTGGCGCGGTTCCTCCGCGTCACAGCTGCGCGGTCCGGCGAGCGCGAACGCCAGACACGCCGCCGCCAGCAGCTCGAAGAGCAAAGACGGGCTCCGCTGGAGCGGCTCCCGTCGACGCCCCGCGCGCGCGATCGGCGCTTCCTCTTCCCAGAGGAAGAGCGCGGACACGACGCGGCGCTCGCGCGAACGACGGAAGAGATGGAGCGCGACGATCGCGGGCAGCGAGAGCAGTGCGAGGAGGGCCGCCGGCTCGAGCACCGAGAGCGCCTAGCGGCTACGTGGTGAGGGCCGCGGCGCCGAGCGCGGCGATCACCGCGTCGCCGACTTCCGAGGTCGAGCGCGCTTCGCTGCTCGGCACGAGATCCGCGGTGAGCGGCGTTCCGATGCGCACGATGCTGCGCACGGCGCGTTCGATCGCCTCGGCGCCGCGCAGGAGCTTCGCGTCGCCGTTGCGCGCGGACTGCCAGGCCAGCGCTTCCTTCACGGCGAGGATCATCGCGAGCGGGTTCGCCTTGCCGCCGACGAGCGGCGGCGCCGAGCCATGGATCGGCTCGAACATCGCGTGCTGATCGCCGAGATTGCAGCCCACCGCCAGGCCCATCCCGCCCTGCAGGACGGAAGCCAGGTCGGTCACGATGTCGCCGAAGAGGTTCGTCGTCACGAGCACGTCGTAGCGCTCGGGCTCGGTGATCAGCGACTGCGTGAACGCGTCGACGATCATCTTCTCGGTCTCGATGCCGGGATACTCGACGGCGATCTCATCGAAGATCTCGCCGAAGAGACGGCAGCCATCCATCACGTTGTGCTTCAGGATGGCGGTGACCTTCTTGCGACCCGTCGCGGGCGCGCCGCGCTGGCGGGCCTTGCAGATCTCGAAGGCTCGGCGGATCACGCGCTCGGAGCCGACGCGCGTGATCACGCGATCGTCCACGGCGAGCTCCTTGCGGCCGCCGCGGTGCAGCGTGCCGCCGATGCCGCAGTAGAGGTCCTCGGTGTTCTCGCGCAGGAACACCATGTCGACCTTCTCCGGCCGCCACACCTGGGAGAACGCGCCGTGGATGCGGTGCTTCAGGCCCTCGTAGAGCTGCACCGGGCGCACGTTCGCGTAGAGGTCGAGCTCGACGCGGTTCCCGATCACGGCGGAGTAGCCCGCCATGCGTCCGCCCGGCATCGTCACCGGACCGCCGCCCTTGGGGTCGGGCCAGCCGACCGCGGCGAGCAGGATGAAGTCCGCCCGCGCGCACTTCTCCTCGGCGCCCTCGGGCCAGTCGCGCGTGCCGTGCTGCAGGTAGAACTTGCCGCCGCAGGGGATCGACTCCACCTGGTAGCGGAAGCCGGTCAGCGCGGCCGCGGCCTCGAGGACCTTCAGACCTTCGGCCATCACTTCGGGGCCGATGCCGTCCCCGGGGAGGGCGACGATGGAGAGTGCCTGGCTCATCCGTGCTCCGTGGGGCCGACTTGCTCGGCCGTGTTCTTACCCGACCGTGTTCCTACCCGATCGTGTTCTCACCCGACCGTGTTCTCAACCGACCGTGTTCTTACCCGAGAGTGGGGCTCTGCCGAGAGGGCGCCGCGAAGGACGGGACGCGGGCCTCGCGAATCTGTAGTCTAGCCACCCTTCGGCGGAGCGGCCAACGCCGCGCCGAAGACCTTCTTCCACCGTCCGCGGCCCGCGTCTCTCGGGACGAGCTGGCCGCCAACGCGAGACCTGCTCCGATGGCTACGACCGCCCGCGTGCGCGAGATCCTCTCCTGGTACGACTCCGAGTCGCCGGGGGTCCGCGCGAACCTCTACCGCATGCTCATGACCGGGCGCCTCGCCGGCACCGGCAAGATGGTGATCCTCCCCGTCGACCAGGGCTTCGAGCATGGCCCGGCGCGCTCGTTCGCGAAGAACCCCGCCGGCTACGACCCGCGCTACCACTTCGAGCTCGCGATCGAGTCCGGCTGCAACGCCTACGCGGCGCCGCTCGGCTTCATCGCCGCCGGAGCGGGCGAGTTCGCGGGCCAGATCCCGCTCATCCTGAAGGTGAACAACAGCGACACGCTGTACTCGAACCCGAACCCGAAGTCGGCCGTCACCGCCTCCGTGCAGGACGCGCTGAACCTGGGCTGCAGCGCGATCGGCTTCACGATCTATCCCGGCTCGGCCGAGCGCGACGCCATGTACCAGGAGCTGCGCGAGCTCTCCGAGGAAGCGCGCGCCGCCGGTCTCGCCGTCGTCGTGTGGTCCTATCCCCGCGGCGAGGGCATCTCGAAGAAGGGCGAGACCGCGATCGACGTCGTGGCCTACGCCGCGCAGATCGCGGCGCAGCTCGGCGCGCACATCATCAAGGTGAAGCCGCCGACCGAGCACCTGGAGCAGGAAGCCGCTCGCAAGGTCTACGAAGAGCAGAAGATCCCGATCGCCACGCTCGCCGATCGCACCCGCCACGTCGTGCAGTCTTCGTTCGGCGGCCGTCGCATCGTCATCTTCTCGGGTGGCGATGCGAAGGGGAGCGACGCGGTCTACGAAGAGATCCGCGGCCTCCACGCCGGCGGCGCCTTCGGCTCGATCATCGGACGCAACTCGTTCCAGCGCCCGAAGGCCGAGGCGATCAGCTTCCTGAAGACCGTGATGGACATCTACGCGAAGTAGCTTCGCTCTTCGGTCCCGCGCGCGTTGCGCGCCTCGTTCGCGCGCCGTGGCGAGAGCCGCGGCGCGCGCCCTTCGGAGTCGGCCCGTGATCACCTCGTTCCTCGCGTTCTCGCTCGCGTTCCACGCTGTTCCGCAGGATCCCGCGCCGATGCTCGCGCAGCGCGCGCAGGGTGAGTACCTGCTCGAGCTCGTGGCCCTGCCCGCCCGGCCCAAGGTCGGCGCCCAGCTCCTCGCGCGCGGAGGCTCGAGCTACGAGCTCGTGCTCTGGCCCGGCGGCCTCCCCGGCGCGGGCGGTCAGCGCGAAGGTCGCGAGAACGTGCGCGGCTTGGCCGACGGCGGGGAGATCCGCTTCGCGCACGAGCGCGGCGAGCTCTCCTGGAAAGGCGGCAAGCTGCACGCGCGCATGACGGGCTGGAGCGAAGCGCTCGTCTTCGAACGCGTGGATCGTGTCTCGCCGACGCTCGGCTTGCCCGCGCCGCAGGGCGCGATCCAGCTGTTCGGCAAGGACGCGAACGACTTCGTCGAGGACCGCGACAAGAAGACCGCGGCGAAGATCGATGAGGACGGCTTCCTCGAGCAAGGCGCCACCTCGAAGTCGCTCCACGGCGATGCGCTCGTGCACGTCGAGTTTCGCACGCCCTTCGAGCCCGGCGACCAAGGTCAGGGCCGCGGCAACTCCGGGGTCTACCTGCAGGGCCGCTACGAGGTGCAGGTGCTCGACTCGTTCGGCTTGGAGGGCAAGCACGACGAATGCGGTGGCATCTACAGCGTGCGCCCGCCGGATGCGAACGCCTGCTTCCCGCCCGGCACCTGGCAGACCTACGACATCGAGTTCCGCGCCGCGCGCTTCGACGCCGACGGCAAGCAGACCGCACCCGCGCGACTCACGGTGTTCCTGAACGGCATCAAGATCCACGACGACGCGGCGTGCCCGCGCATCACGACGGCGGCTCCGGTGGCGGAGACGCCGGAGCTCGGGCCGCTCTACCTGCAGGATCACGGGGATGCGGTGCGGTATCGGAACGTGTGG
>JAEUHW010000150.1 GCA_016793245.1 Planctomycetota bacterium | reverse complement strand
AGGTAGAGGAAGACATCGACCGCGGCTTCGACGAGATCGACTTCCTTCTCGGTCTCGAGATCGAAGCCCTCCAGCGCCGCGCGCGCGGCACCGAGCGTCACCAAGGCGCCCTCGAGGTCCTGCGCCTGATACTGCGCCGTCCCGAGCCCCGTGCGCATCATCGGACGCATCTTCAGCACCCAACGCGGCGCCTTCTCGGCCGCGGCGCGAGCGTCGAGGAGCGCCAGCGCTTCTCTCCAGAGCTCGAGCGAGCGCTGCGGCTCGCTTCCGCGCTGCTGCACCGCGGAGTTGTTGAGCGCCGAGACGAAGTAATGGAGCGTCGTGTCGTCGCGCGGGCTCTCCGCGTGGAGCGCGCGCCAAGCGAGGAGTCCCTCCGCGAAGCACGCGCGAGCTTCCGCGCCCTTACCGCTGCCATCCAACGTCTGCGCCAGTGCGTCGAAGGACTTCGCGCGCTCGACGCGCAGGCTCGCGCGCGTCGGATCGGAGAGCAAGAGCTGATCGAGCGTCGCGATCGCCGCGCGCGACTCCTCGATCGAGCGCGCATCTTCACCGAGAGACAGAAAGAGCCGCGCTCGCGCGCCGCGCGCCCCCGCGGCTTTCTCTAGCGCGCGCGGATCGTCTCCGCGCTGCAGCAAGAAGCGCTCGTAGAACTTCGCCGCATCTTCCAGGATCGCGCGCCGAACGGGCTCCGCGCGCGGAATCCCCATCAAGCGCCGATCGCCCACGCGCTTCAAGAGCACGTCCACCGCTTCGAGCGCGCTCTCGAACTCGCGCTCCGCGGCGGCGCGGGCCAGCGTCTCCCGAGCCAGGGCCTCGCGTGCGTCCCGTGCGGCGTCCTCGGCGCGCGATCGGTAGTAGGTGCTCGCGACCAAGCCCGCGATCAACGCCACCATCACGGCTGCCGCCGCGGCAACCTGCCAGCGATTGCGGCGCACGAACTTGCGGAGGCGGTAGCGCCGCGTCGGAGGCCCCGCGAGCACGGGCTCGTTGGCGAGAGTTCGACGGAGATCGGCGGCGAGCTCGTTCGGCGTGGCGTAGCGGCGCTCCCGATCCTTCTCCAACGCCTTCAAGCAGATCCAATCGAGATCGCCGCGCAGGCGTCGCACGAGCTCCTCGGGCGTCGCGCGGCGGCGTTGCGCGAGTTCGCGCGTCTCCTCGCGGCTCGTGCGCGTCCCGAGCTTCTTGCTGGGTGCGCTCGGCGTCTCCTCGCGCAGGATCCGCTGCAGGCCCTCGAGATCCGTGCGCAAGCGCCCGGCCTCGAACGGCAGCTCTCCGGTCAGCAGCTCGTAGAGCAGCACGCCGAGCGAGTACACGTCGGTGCGCGCATCGACATCGAGCGCATTGCGCCCGGCCTGCTCCGGGCTCATGTACTCGGGGGTCCCGAGGAGCACGCCGTGACGTGTGTGCACGGTCTCTTCGCCCAGCCGGTGGTCGATCGCCTTCGCGATGCCGAAGTCGATGATCTTGGCGCAGGGTTTCCCGTCGTGCTCGGCCACGAGGACGTTCGAGGGCTTCAAGTCGCGATGCACGATGCCCTTCTGGTGGGCGTGCTGCACGCCTTCGCAAACCTGGATCACGAGCTCGATCCGCTGCGCGGTATCGAGGCTGCGGCCGTCGCAGTAGTCGGTGATCGGCAGCCCGGCGACATGCTCCATCGCGAAGTAGGGACGCCCTTCGGCGGTGGAGCCGGCGTCATAGACCTTCGCGATATGCGGGTGGTTCATCAGCGCCAGCGCCTGGCGCTCTGCTGCGAAGCGCGCGAGCACCTCGCGCGTGTCCATCCCCAGCTTCACCAGCTTCAGCGCCACCTTGCGACGCACGGGCTCGCGCTGTTCGGCGAGATAGACTGCGCCCATGCCCCCGCGTCCGATCGGCTCGAGCACTCGATAGGGCCCGATCTGCTGCGGCTGATCATCGAGCAAGCCGCTGCGCTCGAGATCCTGGATCTGGAGCCGCGCCGCGGGAGCGAGCGCTGCGTTCCCGCGGAGCAGGCGCTCTGCCGCGTCGAGGTCGCCCTCGGCGCGCGCGAGCAAGCAGGCCTCGACGAGCGCCTCGAGCGGGGATCGCTTGGCGGAGCTCTCGATCGTCGGATCGTCGGTGTTCGTCATCGAAGGCGAGAGTTGGTGGCCAAGCCGCTCAAGCGAGGATCGCCCGCACCGGCTCCACCGGCTCCACCCCCGTCAGGCGCTGCGCCAAACCCTGATGCGGGAACGTGAGCCGCCGGTGATCGAGCCCGAGGCAATGGAGCAGCGTCGCCTGCAGCTCGTGCACGTGGACGCCGTCGCGCACGATGTTGTAGCCGAAGTCGTCGGTCTCGCCGTGCTCGATGCCGGCGCGAATACCCGCTCCGGCGAGCCAGGTCGAGAAGCAGCGGCCGTGGTGATCGCGACCCGCGTGCAGAGCACCTTGGCTGTACGCGGTGCGCCCGAACTCGCCGCCCCACGCGACGACGGTCTGATCGAGGAGCCCGCGGCGCTCGAGATCGAACACGAGCGCTGCCGTGGCACGATCCGTGTCGCGGCACTGGTTGCCGAGATGCGTGACGAGGTTGTCGTGCTGATCCCAGCCGCGGTGGAAGAGCTGCACGAAGCGAACCCCGCGCTCGAGCAAGCGCCGCGCGAGGAGGCAGTTCGCGGCATAGGTGCCAGGAGTTCGCGCGTCCTCGCCGTAGAGCCGGAAGGTCTCTTCGGGCTCGTCGCGGAGATCGGCGAGCTCCGGCACCGAGGCCTGCATGCGATAGGCGAGCTCGTACTGCGCGATGCGCGCCGCGGTCTCGGGATCGCCGGTCACTTGCGCGCGCTGCGCATTGAGGTCGCGCAGCGCATCGAGCTGAGCGCGGCGCGTCGGTCGATCCACGCCGGGCGGGTTCTGCAGATGGAGCACGGGGCTCGCGCCGCTGCGGAGCTGGACACCTTGATGCTCGCTCGGCAGGAAGCCGCTGCCCCAGAGGCGCGCGAAGATCGGTTGGCCGGGGTTCTTGCCGGTGCCTTGCGAGACCAGCACGACGAACGCCGGGAGATCGCGGTTCTCGCTGCCGAGGCCGTAGGAGAGCCAAGCACCCAGCGAAGGATGTCCGACTTGCTGCGAGCCCGTGCAGAAGAAGGTGATGCCGGGATCGTGATTGATGGCCTCGGTGTGCACGGCCTTCAGCACGCAGAGGCGATCGACGAGGCGCGCGGTGTAGGGCAGGAGATCGCTCACCCATCGGCCGGAGCGGCCGTGCCGTCGGAACGGCTGGATCGGCCCGTTCACGAGGAACTTCGCCTGCCCCGAGGTCATGCCCGTCACGCGCTGCGTGCCGCGCACCGACGCCGGCAGCTCCTCGCCGTGGCGTCGCGCGAGCTCCGGCTTCCAATCCCAGAGATCGAGGTGGCTCGGACCGCCGGACTGGAAGAGGAAGAGCGCCTGCTTCGCCTTCGGCGCGACGTGCGGCGCGCGCTCGATCGCGGTGGCGTCCTTCGGCGCGGCGCCGAGCTCGCGCAGCGCCGCGGCGGCGAAGAGGCCGCTCGCCGAGCGCAGCCACTCGCGTCGGGTGGTCGTGCTCTCCATCTCAGTGTTGGGTGAGGGTTTCATCGAGGTTCAGCACGGTTGCGGCGACGAGGGCCAACGCGTCCTCGGGGCGGTGCGAGAGCTCGAGTCGCGCTTGCTCGTGCAGCGCGACCAAGCGCTCGAGCTCGCGCGCGCTCGGCGGTCGCGCGGTCGCCGCGGCGAACATCCAGCGCACGCGTTCCGCGGTGTCCGCTCCAGCGCTGATGGCACGGCGAGCGAAGCCGCGCGCCGCCTCCACCTGCTCGGGATCGTTCAGCGCGACGAGCGCTTGCAGCGGGGTGTTCGTGCGCGCGCGATACGCGACGCAGACCTCGCGCGACGGCGCATCGAAGGCGAGCAGGGAAGGCGGCGGAGCCGTGCGCTTCCAGAAGGTGTAGAGGCTGCGACGGAAACGATCGGCACCCGCGCTCGGATACTGCGCTTGCGCGGTGAACGCCGCGGGGTGACCGAAGTGCGAGAGCTCCTGCCAGAGCCCCTCGGGCTGCACCGGGAAGACGCTCGCTCCACCGAGGCGGAGGTCGAGGAGCCCGCCCAGGAAGAGCGCTTGATCGCGCAAGAGCTCGGCGTCGAGGCGGCGACGCACGCCGCGCGCGAGCCAGCGATTCGCGGGATCGCGAGCGAGGTGCTCCGCGCGCAGATGCGAGCTCTGCGCATAGGTCGCGCTGAGCGCGATCTCGCGGAGCAGCGCCTTCGTGTCTCCGCCGCTCGCGAGGAAGCGCGCGGCGAGGAAGTCGAGGAGCTCGGGATGCGAGGGCAAGGCCCCCTGCGCGCCGAAGTCGTTGCTGGTGGCGACGAGGCCGGTGCCGAACATCATCTGCCAGAGGCGATTCACCGCGACGCGCGGCGCGAGCGGGTTCGCGAGATCCGCGATCCAGCGCGCGAGGCCCAGGCGATCGCGGGGGAGAGAGTGATCCCAAGCGAAGACCGCCTCGGGAACCCCGGGCTCGACCGGCCGCGCGCGATCGGGCTGATCGTACTGCCCGCGCACGAGCACGTAGGTCGTGCGCGGCGCGGCTTCCTCGCCCATCACCATCGTCGAGACGCGACCGCTCTCGGCCGTCGCGCGCAGCGCCGCGATCTCGCTCGCGAGCGCGTACCCGTGGCCCTTCCAACGCGGCTCGACCGCCGCGTGCGCGGCATTCAAGACGCGCCACTGCGCATCGCTCGGCTGAGCGGCGTGCAAGGCGGCGGCGAGCGCCTCGTCGGGCAGCGCGAGAACTCTCCCCCACGGTCCTTCGCCGTGCGTCGCGATCACCTGCGTCGCGAGTCGTGCTCCGGCGCCATCGAATGCGGCCCAGCTCGCGTCGCTCGGGATGCGCTCCACGCCGGAAGCACGCTCGAGCTCGAGCAACGCCACCAGGCCCGCGGGGCCGCCCTCGTTCTCCGCGTGCACCACGAGCATCCCGGAGGTCGCTTCCGCCGCGAGCGGCAGCTCGACCACGATCGGACGTTGCCAATCGTCGCTGCGCGCGAGCTCGACGCCGTTCCAGAGGACGCGCGAACGGTTGTCACAGGCGAGCTGGAGCCGCAGCGCACGCAGATCCCCCGCGAGCTCGATCGTGCGCTCGAAGCGCACGCTCGTCGGGCTCTTCTCGGCCCAGATCCATTGCGGTAGCACGAGCTCGACGGCGCCGTTCTCCGGCGGCGCGATCCGCAGGCGTTGCTCTTCCATCCAGCGCGCGCGCAGCTCGACGAGCTCCGGTGGATGCAGGCGATAGCGCTCGAGCGTCGCGATGCGCTCGCGCGCTTCGCGCTGCACGCGCTCGGGATCGACGAGCGGAGAGCGCACGTCCAAGCGCGGCTCCGCGTTCCCGTTCTCGCCGCCCATGCCGGGCTCGATCGCGCGATCGAAGAAGGCGTAGAAGCGGTAGTAGTCCCCCTGGCTCAGCGGATCGTACTTGTGGTCGTGACACTGCGCGCAGCGCAGGGTCAGCCCGAGGAAGCTCGTCGCGACGGCATCGACCTTGTCGGCGAGGTAGATGACGCGGTACTCCTCGGGGAGCGTGCCGCCCTCGTGCGTCGACATCGAGTTCCGGAGGAACCCGGTGGCGACGCGCGTGCGCTCGTCCGCGTCGGGCAGGAGATCGCCGGCGAGCTGCTCCAGCACGAAGCGCGGATACGGGACGTTCCGGTTCAGCGCGTCGATGAGCCCATCGCGCCAAGCCCACATGTCGCGGTGATCGTCGATCGAGAAGCCGTTCGTGTCGGCGTAGCGCGCGAGATCGAGCCACGGCAGCGCCGCGCGCTCGCCGAAGTGCGGGCTCGCGAGCAGCCGATCGACCTCGCGCTCGAGGGAATCGGGCGACGCATCGGCGACGAAGCGCGCGAGCTCTTCCGGCGTCGGCGGCAACCCGATCAAGTCGAGCGAGAGCCGGCGCAGCAGCTCGCCGCGCGGCGCTCTCGGCGCGAGATCGAGCCCCTGGCGCGCGAGCTCGGACTCGAGGAAGGCATCGATCGCGCCACGCGCGCGCGCCGAAGCAGGCGGCACGACCACCTCGGCCAACGGCGCGAAGGACCAATGCCCGGCATCGGGCGCACCGGCGGCGATCCATCTCTCGAGCAGCGCGACTTCGTCCGCGGCGAGCGGCGCATGCTCGCCGATCGGCGGCATGCGCTCTTCCACATCGCTCGAGCGCACGCGGCGCAAGAGCTCGCTGCGCTCGGGTACACCGGGCACCACCGCCGGAGCTCCGCTCTTCCCGCCGCGCAGCGCGTCCTCGCGCCGATCGAGGCGCAACGCGCTCTTCGCCGTCGCCGGTCCGTGGCACGCGAAGCAGCGCTGCGAGAGCAGGGAGCGCACGTCGCGGGCGAGCGCCGGGCTCTCCTGGGCGACGGCGGAAGTCGTCGCGAACGCGAGCACGAAGAAGACGGCTGGGCGCATGCGTACCGCGCTGGCTCCGGTCGAGGTGCGGGAGCTCCGCGCGCGCGCCGGAGAGCGGCGAGCGCGGAAGCCCGACGCATCCTAGTGGACCCGCGGCCGGAACTCTCGCGCGCTCGCCGCTCGCGCGCCGCACTTCCGGATGTAGCCGTAGAAAGTGCAACGGGGCGGCACGTTGCATGGAGCCCGCCCGGCTCTCGGTCGCTTCGCACACGACCTCTCGAGCTCAGCGCAGGTGCACCGCGAGCCCTTGGCTCGCGCCGAGACCCAGCGGATTGAGCCCTGGCTGCAGATACGCGCATTGGAAGTAGAGGTCGAACCAGCTCGCGACGTCGTCGGGCACCGGCAGCGCGAAGCGCGCAATGCCGCCGCTCAGCGTGGTCGGCAGCGCGGCGAGCAGGAGCTGCGGATCGAGGTTCAGCGCGCAGCCCGGCGCGAGGGTGGGATCGATCGGGAAGGACGGCTGCAGTGGGAGCGCCGACATCAGCAGCACCGCCGGCTGCGCCGTGACGTTGGCCCCCGTGAGGTAGACCTCGAAGCCGAGGTTCCCGATGTAGGGCTCGGTGCAGCGAATCGTGCTCGTGCCACAGCGCGCGCCGTAGGGCGTCGCCTCGGCGTCGGTCGGATGCTCGGCGAAGAGGCCGAGCACGGGATAGCGCTGCGCGGCCGTCGTGCTGCGCGTGCCGCAGGCCACAGCGAAGCGCCCCTCGGGATCGCGATCGAAGGCGAGGCCCATCGCGGTGGGCTCCCCGTAGCTCGCGGGCAGGACATACAAGCCGCGCGGCACGCCCGTGCCGCCGAGACGCGCGACGCGCCCCGCGCTGAGGTAGCGCAAGTTCGGCACGCTGAGATCCAAGCGCTCGTAGGCGCTCATCCAGTGCGAGCGCGTGCGCGTGTCGAACGCGAGCCCGCCGAGGCGGAAGGTGGACGTGCCGAGGACCGCGCGCTCCACGGTGCGTACCGGATGGAACGATGGCAGCGCCGCGGGCGTCCAGGTGACGACGCGCGAGCGCACTTCGTCGTACGCGCCGTTCGCGTTCGACCGTGCGAGCCAGGTGAATGCGAAGCGGCCGTCGAGCCCCGCAACGCGCGGCGTGTAGAGGAACTCGTCGATCGAAGGTGTCGCGACGACCGTCGAGACGAGGCGCTGGCCGCTCGCGTCGTAGAGCGCGGCGGCGATGCGGGTGTTGACACCTCCGCTGAAGAGGTCCTCCCACGCGACCACCCAGCCGGTAGAGCCTTCGGCTCCCAACGGCGTCACGCTGGGCTTCCAGCGCCCAACGAGGCCTCCCGCGGCGCTGAGCCCGGTGTCCTGACGCAGGCCGACGAAACCCGGCACCGCGGCATCGAAGCTGCGCACCTTGGCATCGAAGACGTTGGCGGAGAGATCGGTCTCGTACGCAATGAGAGCACGCGTGCCTCCGCTCGTGAGGCTGCCACCGACCGTCGGGCGCCCCGCACTCTCGCCTACCAGGCGCTGCATGCTCACGATCGTCCCGCTGTTCTCGACGGTGCTGCCGATGTCGTGCACGTAGACGCGCACGCGGCGCTCACCGCCGCCGGACTGCGTGTCGGTACTCTCGTAGGCGAGGACCCAGCGCTGCGCACCGGCGACGTAGGCGATGCTGGGATGGCGCTCGTCGTAGCGCGCGTCGATGCTCGCGAAGATCCGCGCCGGGCTCTGCCAATTCGCGTCGCAAGCCCACGCATAGAGATCGCGATCGCCAGAGCTGAAGATGCGCGCGTAAGCGACGCACAGCGTGCGCCCGCTCGCGCGCTCGCTGCTCGCGACGCTGAGCTCCTCGACGAGACCGTCCGTTCCGCTGCCGCCGTACCAGGCGATGGCCGCACCTGCGATCAGCGGATCGACGAGCACGGGGAACGCCGCAGTGGCCAGCCATTCGCTCGGCACGCGCAGCTCGATCTCCTCTCCGTCGTAGGCCGTCGTGAGCGCGAGACTCGATCCTCGTGCATCGATCGCCGTGGCGCGTCCATAGCTCAGGATCACGCGACCGAGCTCGTCGCGGAAGAGCAGCTCCGCGTGCGCCGCGGCTCGCGGTTCCGCGCGGAAGCTCCCTCCCACCGTGCCGCGGATCACGAGATCGCCGCGCTCGCTCGGATGCTCGCGGACGAGGAAGCTCTGCTCGATCCCGCCCTCCCGGAGATCGTAGCGCTCCGAGACGCCGCCGTGCTCGCGCTCGGCGCGCTGCTCGTCCACCGCATACGCGCCGCCATCCTCACCGTCGAGCGCGCAGGATCCGACGGCGATCGAGCGCGTCCTCCAGGTGAAGGGCTCGTAGGCCGGCGCTTCCGCGCCGAGCCGCGGGTAGAAGCGCAGCTCGCGCGCGAAGCTGGCCTTGAAATCGGTGCCGCTCGCCCAGAGCCGCTCCTCGCCGTCGGCGGCGGGATCGCTCCAGCCGCTGCAGGTGAGAGCTTCGAGGGCGAGCGCGCGCGAGGCGTCGATCTCGCTCTGGGCGGAGAGCGCCGCGGTGCAGAGCGCGCCGAAGAGTGCAGCGAAGAAGATCCGAGACATGAACGTGGCTCCCAAGGTTCGGGTACGACCCCAGAGAACCGCGCCGCTCCCGCGGCGTGTCGCACGCACCGCGAGGGAGACCATTGCGCGGCGCCGCGCGCTCCGGTTCGATGCCTCGGCTCGAATGCGCGCCCGCGCGCGCCGCTCGCGTCGATCCGCACCCGCCCACAGCTCTCCGTAATGCGCCTCGCACTCCGCTTCGCCAACCTCCTCGCGCTCGGCGGCCTCGCCGCGCTCGCGCTCGCCATGCGCCCCGCTCCGCCGCAGGAGCCGGCACCGCCGACGCCGACGCCCGCGCCGAAGATCCGCGAGTCGAACCGCGTCGCCGCCGAAGTGCGCTTCGAGTACGCCGACGAGCACAGCGAGAAGATCGGCGAGGGGACGATCACCTTCACCTCGCAGCGCTCCGGCTCGGCGTGGGCCGAGCTCCGCCGCTATCGCGCGTACGCCGGCGTCGATTCGTTCGAGTGGACGCGCCCCGCGCAGGGCCTGATCCGCATCGACGATCGCATCGTCACCGCGGTCGGCGGCGGCGAGGTCGTGCAGACCGAGAACGGCACCGGCCTGCCGCAGGACTGCACCATCGGCCTGCACATCGATCCCGCCGCGCGCACCTACTCGTTCTCGTTCGACATCGCGACGAAGACGCGCACCGAGCTCCGTGGCCCACTCGGCGAGCCCGAGCGCGGCGAGAGCCAGGGCGGCTTCGCCTACGAATCGCCCGACCTGCCGCTGCCGAGCGAAGGGACCTTGCTCGAAGGCGAGACGAGCTTCGCGCCGCTGCATGCCGACGGAAGGCTCGGCACCCATCTCGTCGAGATAGGCAAGACGCTGCGCATGCAGGCCGGGAAGCCGATGACGCCGGTGCGCGTGCGCTGGCGCTTCGGTCGCCCCGATCCCCTGCCACCGCTCGAGCTCGTGCTGCGCGCGGAGAACCACGCGGGCTGGCTGCCCGAAGGTCCGCTGCCGCCCGCGCCGGAAGGCACCGTGGGGAACCGCATCACCGTCGTGGCCGAGCTGCGCAGCAAGGACGGCAGCGCGCTGCCGCGCGGCGCGGTCGCGATGAGCTTCGAGCTCCTCTCCGTCTCGACCGAGCCCGGCTACGCGCTGAACCACCCGCTGGAAGCCGCGCACGATCCGCGGGCCTTCGACCTCGGCTTCGTCGAGGGCGGTGATGCCGCTCCGCTCGTGCCGCGCGCGCAAGCAGCGACGACGCCGATCGGCGATTGGAAGCTCGCGCACGCGGAGGTCGGCGCCTTCGACTGGGGCGCGCACGGCGCGCTGCGCGCGAAGGCCTACGTCGCGCATCACGGCGAGCTCGTCGCCGTGCTCGAAGGCAGCGAGGAACGCGAGCTCCGCCTGCCCCAGCGCGCGGCGAGCTCGGCGGTCGCCGACGCGTGGAAAAAGAGCTACGGCGTCGCCGATCGCACGGACGACGACGACGCGGAGCGCACGAGCGGCAACGAGCACGACGGCGATGGGCTGACGCTCTACGAGGAGTACCGAGGCTTCTTCGGTCGCGGTCGGCACTCGCGCCACGATGCGCTCTGCGCGCTCGATCCGCGACGGAAGGACCTGATCGTCCTCATCGGCGAGCGCGGGAGCGAGATCGACGGAGCGGCACTCCGCCCCCTCGCACCGCGCCTCGCCGACGCGCGGCGCGCGTTCGCGCTCTTCGAGAGCGCGAGCCGCGGCATCCGCAGCGCCGAGCTCCTGCAGAGCGAGGTCCCCGAGAGCCGCTGCCTCAACGCGAACCACCGCAGCGCGCATCGCGGCCTGCAGCACGGCGTCCTGCTCTTCGACTCGGGCCCGATGCCCGACGGCGGCGAGACGAGCGAGGGCTCGACCGTCGGCGGCGCCTATCCCTTGGCGCTGCAGCGGAAGACGCCGGGCAAGACTCGCGTCGTCGCGATCGCGTTCGCCGAGATCGAGGACGGCTACCGCCTGCAGAGCGAAGCGGCCACACGCGCGCAGGAGACGCTGCCGTACACGGCCGCGGAAGAGCTCGCGAGCACCGTCGCGCACGAGCTCGCGCACGCCTGCGGCGTCAATCACCACGGCAATCGCGAAGGCGCGGGTCCCTACACCACGCTCGGCGCCGAGCAAGCGCCGCCGCGCTACCGCGCGTTCGACGTCGATGGCAACGAGCTGCTGCAGCGCCCGCTCGTGCTGGGCGGTGCGATCGGCGGCCCGCAGAGCCGCGCGAGCGGCGACACCGCGTGCATCCTCACCTACAACAACCTCTTCCAGTGGGTCGTCGTCGCCGAGCGCGGCGTCGGCTACCGCTGGCGCGCGCTGCGCCCCCTGAAGCCCGGTACGATCTTCTGCACCGGCAAGGACGGAGCGGTGCCGAACGAAGCGTTCGGCGAGGCGGGACCGGCCGGAGGGAGCTGCCTCGCGAAGCTGCGCGTGCGCGACTGGTGAGCGACGCGTGAGCGCGAAGGCCGCGAAGTGCGCTCAGTGCTTCCCCGCGTGCTCCTCGGCCAGCGCGCGCAGCGCGCGGCTGCGCTCTTCGCCGAGCAAGCCCTCCAGCCCGCGCTGAGCGGCGATCGCCGCGTAGGGCGCGTCGAAGCGCTCGATCGCGCGTCGCACCAGCGCTGCGCCGGCGGCGGGATCGCCGAGATAGGCGCGCAGCCCGGCGAGCTCGAGCAGCGCGTCGATGGCGAGCTCGCGCGCCCAGACGTTCGCGCGCTCGGTCTCGACGTGCCTCTGCCAGCCGGGAAGCTCGCTCGCGCTGCAGGTGCCGTGCGCGCCCATATTCGCCGATGCGGTGGTCGCCATCCAGAGCCATGTGATCGGCCCCGCGCAAAGCTCCTGCATCGGTCTGATCGGGCTCAGCGACACGCTCGATGCCGTCGTGCGCTGAGAGCGTCGAGGACCTTCGATCTCAGCCCGCCCGCAGATCGCGCCCCGCGATCTCGACCAGCTCCGCGAGATCGGATGCCTGGCCGCGCGCATAGTCCTCCGCTTCGTAGGCCGTGTGCGGATCGGGATAGAGCGACCAGGCGAGGTGCAGCGCACGCTCGAAGACGCTTCGCGCGCGCTCGGGCTCGCTCGCGAGCGCGCCGCTCGCGACGAGCTCGCGCAGGTGCTCCCGATAGAGCTTCGCTAGATCGACCGCGCCGTCGATCGAGTCGTCGACGGCGCGCAGACGCTGTTCCGCTTCCTCGTAGCGCCCTGCGGCGAGGAGCTCGCGCACGGAAGGGAGCGCGGGCTCCCGTCGCGCGCGGGCTTCGCGGAGGAAGCGCTCGCCCGGCGTCAGCGCGGCGAGCTCGCGGTCCGCTTCCGAGAGCGGCTCGGCAGCGGCGAGCATCTCGCCGTCCTCGAGCGGCAGCGTGAGCTCGGGCTCCCCTTCGATCTCGAAGCTCCGCGCGGCCTCGAGCGCGAAAGTTCCATAGTCGTTCCAGAGCTCGGCGGGGCAGCGCAGCTCGAGCAGGAAGAGCACGCCGTCGCCTTCGAGAGCGAAGAGCTCCCAGCGCTGTCGATCGCCGTGCTGCGCGACCTCCCCTCCCGCGCGCAGCGCCGGATGGCGCCGCACACGACCGCCGAGAGCGACGCGCTCGAGCGGCGGCGCGAAGAACCCGCGCTCGCGGAGCGCGGAGCGCAGCGCGAGCGCCAGACTCGAGAGACCCGCGACTCGCTGCCAGCTCGCGCGCAGCTCGACGGGAACGCCGACGGCGCTCCAGACGCGGGCATCCGGCTCCACCGGGTCCTCCGCGATCAGCCCCGGAGGCAGATCGAGCGAGAACGAGAGCGCGGTTCCGGATGCCGCGTAGCCGCGGACCTGGTAGGTCGGCACGGGAAGCTCAGTTCTCGATGCCGACGAACTTCACCTGCACGTCGACTTGCAGAGCGCCGGGAATCAAGACGCGCGCTTTGGCCTGGAGCTGCACGACGCCGGGGCGACCGTTGCGGGCATCCTTCACCTTCAGCTTGACGCTCTCCTTCACGACGCTGACGACGGTGATCTGCCCCGCACCGTAGACGCGATCGATCAGGCGCTGATAGTCGGCGAGGGAGAGATCCGCGGCGAGCTTTCCGCGCGCGTCGATCGTCCACGTGCCGTCCTGGATCGGATCGCAGGTGAAGGTGAACGCGGCGCCGAGATCCATCGAGCTCAAGAGATCGGTGGAGCTCTTGGAGAAGCCCGTCTCGCGCGCCGGCTTCACGGAGATCCCCATCAGTCCCAGGTAGGTCGTGCCGGTGCTGCTCCCGGAGCAAGACACCGCGATCGAGAAGCTGCCCTGCGCTCCCGCGAAGCCACCGACACGGATCAGGTAGGTCGTCCCCTGCGAAACGTTGATCTGCAGCTGCGAAGCCGTGGTACCGCCGCAGCCGTCGTCGTTGCAGCCGAGCGAGCTCAAGGCGCCGCAGCCTCCGTCGAAGACTTGCAACGTCGAATCGTAGGACGCGGCACCGCACGTCGAGAGGGTGAGCGTACCGGTGCAGGTCGCCGTGTAGCTGAACCAGACATCGGCTCCACCGCTGCCGCAGGGCCACCCGGGCGTAGACGTCGTCGAGCCCACATTGGAGAACGGACCGTTCGTCCCGTTGCTCAAGGCCACGGCGCCCGCGCACTCGTCATTGCCGCCGCCACCGGCGCCGCAGACCGCGTTGATCGCGGCGATGACGCCGCTCGCGGTGACCTTGGTGCCGGCGTTCGCGGTGCTGCCGATCGGATCGTCGCAGCCGCCGTGCGTG
>JAEUHW010000140.1 GCA_016793245.1 Planctomycetota bacterium | reverse complement strand
CGTCGAAAGACGTCGTGCGCCGTTCCGGAGCCCGCTGGAGGCGGGGGCTCCGGAACTCATGCTACGGGAGAGAACGGACGTCGATGCGAGAACCGCGTCGAGAGACATCGGTTCGTCGCCCGCGCGGCGGTAGGGCGGCAGCATGGCTCATCTGCACAGCTGAGATCGGGCTGCGAACAACGTCGCGCAATCAAGATTCCGACTTTGTATGAAACCAAACACGCTTCCTCTGCGTTCTACATGCTGGAACGAAACCGGGGAAGGCGACTCGCACCGAGGCAGAGGAAGACCCATGCGCCGCAAGATTCATCAGCTCGAGTTCGACTTCCGTCAGCATGGCGGCAAGAGGAAGGGCGCGGGACGGAAGCCGAAGAGCGCGGAAGCCGTCATGCCACACCGTCAACGCTCGGAGAAGAAGCGCAGTGAGCCGCTGCACATCACCGTGCGCCTCGCCGATGGTCTGCCCTCGCTGCGTCGCGGCGGCGCGCTGAAGGTAGTGCTGGCAGCGCTCAGCGCGAGCAGCGACCGCCATGGAATGAAGATCATTCACTACTCGATTCAGGCGAACCACCTCCATCTCCTGGTCGAGGCCGACGATCGTAAGTGCGTCGCACGTGCGATGAACTCGCTGCTGAGCCCGCTCGCCCGCGCGTTGAACAAGCTCTGGGCCCGCCGTGGCAAGGTGTTCCCCGAGCGCTATCATGACGAGGTGATCACGACGCCGACGCAGGCACGCAATGCGTTGCGCTACGTGTTACAGAACGGCAAGAAGCACGGCGTCGTGCCGCGCAGCTCGATCGATCTCTGCTCGAGCGCGCCCGTGTTCGATGGCTGGAAGGAGCAGCCGTCGATCGCCTCGATCCCCGCGACCCCAGTCGTGGCCAGCGTTGCGACCGCCTCGACCTGGCTACTCACCACCGGTTGGCGCCGCCACGGATTGCTCGACATCCACGAGCTGCCAAAGCAGAAGAGGCACGCCGGCCGACCGCGCGCGAACCTCGCCGATTCAAGCCGCCGAGCGACCTCGCGCTAACGCGCTCGGCCGCCGCGCGGGCGTGGAACTCGTGTCCCTCGACGTCGTTCACGCATTGACGTCCGATTGTCCCCATGAGCATGAGTCTCGGAGCCCCCGCCACCAGCGGGCTCCGAGACGGCGCACGCTGTCTATCGACGAAGCGAAGCCGCGCCCGGAGGCGCAGCAAGCGACGTGAACGACGCGCGACGCCCCGCGTTTCTCGCTCGCGTCGTTCGCGCGTCGACGTTCAACCGCCTTCGATGTGAGACGCGCGCGTCGGGCGCGGCGCTTGCTTCGCCGTAGGGCCGGGCGTAGCGCATGCGCGGTCTTGCTCTCGTTCGCCTCTCGCTCCTCGCTTCTTGCTTTCACACGCGCGCCCACACGATGGACGCATCGACGCGAGATCGGTACCCGAACCCACGTCGATCGCGAACCTTCGAGCGCGAATGCGATGGTTCGCAGCACGGAGGCCATAGCTGGACCGAGTGCCGCCACAGGCCCGGGTCTGCCTGGGAGCCCGATCCTGTCTGTTGGAGCAGGACCGCTCGACGGAACTGTCCGTCTCGCGAGTGCGAAACGCCAGGGTTCGCGTGCAACGAGCCAGAGTCCTGACGCAACAAGAGAGCGGTGGGCGCTCCGTCGAAGTCCGAGGGGGCCCGCCGTGGTGCGCCTCCTCATCCGTATGTGTCAGGTCGCGGCGAACTTGCTGCCGGCCGCAGAACTCTCCCTCTCCCAACAGCCCGCCGCCCACTTCCCCCTCTCATTCCGCGACAGCAGCGCGAAGCCCTTCGCTCGAAACGCCGCATCGACCTTCTCGAAGCGCAACCGATCGATGCCCGAAGAGATCAGCACCGCACCGGGCTCCGCGAGGCGCGCGAACTCGGGCGCCAGCTCGACCAGGGTCTCGGTCTCGATGTTGGCGAGCAAGAGATCGAACCGGCTGTGCAACGCCGCGGGGGTGGCACAGACGAGCTGCGCCTTCGAATGCGCGCGTTCGAAGTTCGGGCGCGCGGCGCGGCAGGAGGATTCGCTGATCTCGATCGCGAGCAGCGGGGTGTGGCCGAGCTGCTCGGCGGCGAGGGCGAGGATGCCGGTTCCGGTGCCGATGTCGAGCGTGCGGCGCGTTCGTGTATCGCGGCGCGCGAGGTCGCGGAGATAGAGCAAGCACATGCGCGTCGTGGGATGGAGCCCGGTGCCGAAGGCGCCGCCGGGTTCGATCGGGAGCACGCGGTCGCTCGGGCGGAGCGCGGTCTCCTGGCCGAGGGGCACCACGACGAAGCAGCCGATGCGGAAGGGGCGCCAGCGCTCCTTCCACTTCTCTTCCCATCCGCCGGCGGGGATGAGCTGGGATTCGATCGCTAGCTGCTGCAGCTCTTCGATGCCCGTCGTGCGCAGTCCTTCGTGGAACGCTTCGAGCACCGCTTCGCGCGCGAGCTCGGTGGGTGGGAAGACGTAGCCGCGGACGCGCCGGGCACCGGTGCGCGAGAGCGGCACGTCTTCGGCGGTGCCCTTGCAGCCCGCGTTCAGCAAGAGATCCGCGACGAGCTCGGCGAGCGAGCCGTCGACGCGCGTCGTGAGCTCCCAGAGCTGCGGACCTTCGGTGGGGCTCGGCTGAGGCGTGCTCGTTGCGGGAGTGCTCATCGCGGGGCGGGACCAGCTGCTGTAGAGAGAGGAACGAGGGCGATCTCGTGCACGGCGGTGCGCGTCGCGAACGCACAGAGACCGAGCGGCTGCGAAGCGACCACCTCGCCGCGCACGGCGAAGCGCTTCCCCGCGCGCGCGACGGCGAAGAGGCGCTCTCCATCCAGGAACGCGCGCACTTCGCTCGTGCTCACCTCGACGCGGATCTTGTGCTCGCGCTCTGGCTCGAAACGGCGGTAGCTCGTGGTCTCGTTCTCGGAGGCGTCGCGGCCATCGATGCAGGAGAGCCCGCAGGTCGTGCCGCCCCAGCCGCCGAGGATCAGCGAGGCGCACTCTTCACCGATGGGGAAGGTCAGGCCGCAGAAGAAGTCGTGTCCCGCGAGCTTCGTCGCGCGCACTTCCAGCGCGTAGTCCTCGCGCGGCAGCGCGCCGCCGTTCCACGTGATGCCGGTGAGCGGATTGCCGAGCTCGAAGTGCAGCGCGCCATCCTCGAGCAAGAGCTCACCCGCGCCGCCGAACTCCGTCGGCTTCCAGCGCGCGAGCGAGGTGCCGTCGAAGAGGCGCTCGCGTTGCGTTTCCTCGGCGGCCTCGGTCGATGCCGTGTTCGAGCTCGTGTTCGAGCTCGTGCTCGTGCTCGCGGGATCGCCGGCGCAGCCGGTGAACCAAGCGAGAGAGGCGCCGGCGAGCGCGAGAGCGCGAGCGCCGCTCATCCGCGCAGCTCCTCGGGCAGGAGCTCGCTCGGGAAGTTCTGATACGCGACCGGGCGCAGGAAGCGCTCGATCGAGGACGGGCCGACGGAGCTCACGCGACTGTCGGTCGTCGCGGGATACGGACCGCCGTGCAGCATCGCGGGCGAGACCTCGACGCCGGTGGGGTAGCCGTTCCACACGAGTCGTCCGGCCTTGTCCTCGAGCGCCGGTAAGAGATCCTTCCACGCGCGCACTTCGCTCGCGTCGCCGTGGATCCCCGCGGTGAGCTGCCCCGGCACCAGTGCCAGCGCTTGCAAGAGCTCCGCGCGATCGCGCGCGGTGACGAGCAACGTCGCGGGCCCGAAGAGCTCCTCCTGGAGCGCGTGCTCGCGAGCGAAGGTCGCGACGTCGCAGCGGAAGAACGCGGGCGTCGCGCGGCACGGCGACTCCGTCGCGCGCTCCTTCGTCTCGCGGCGGACACCCGCGAGCTGACTCCAGCGCGCGAGGCCCTCGCGATAGCTCTGCGCGATGCCGCGCGTCAGCATCGTGCCGTTCGGAAGCGCCTCGAGCGCGGCAGCGAGCACTTCTGCGAAACGCTCGGTGCTCGGGCTCGCGACCGCGAAGAGCAGGCCCGGGTTCGTGCAGAACTGCCCGCAGCCCAGCGTCACCGACGCCGCGAGGTCGCGCGCGATCGCTTCGCCGCGCGGTTGCAGGGCGCTCTCCAAGAACACGGTGGGATTCGTGCTGCCCATCTCGGCGTAGACCGGGATCGGGTGCGGTCGCGCGCACGCGAGATCGAAGAGTGCCCTTCCGCCGCGGAGCGAGCCCGTGAACGCGACCGCGCGCAACAGCGGATGCCGCACGAGCGCCGCGCCGACGGCATTGGCAGCGCCTTGCACGAAGGTCGCTGCGTTCGCCGGCAAGCCGAACTCGTGCAGCGCCTCGGCGAGCACGCGCGCGACGAGCTCGGAGGTGCCCGGATGCGCGGGATGCGCTTTCACGATCACGGTGCAGCCCGCGGCGAGCGCGGCCGCCGTGTCGCCGCCGACGGCCGAGAACGCGAGCGGGAAGTTGCTGGCACCGAAGACCGCGACGGGGCCGAGCGGGATCTGGCGGCGGCGGAGGTCCGGCTTCGGCAGGGGCTTTCGCTCGGGATCCGCGGCATCGCGCACGACGCCGAGATGCGCGCCGCTGCGGATCAGCTTCGCGAACATGCGGAGCTGCCCGCAGGTGCGCCCGCGCTCGCTCTCCAAGCGCGCGAGCGGCAACGCGGTCTCCGCGTGCGCGCGCTCGAGCAGCGTCGTTCCCAGCGCTTCGACGCCGCTCGCGATGCGCTCGAGCAGCGCTGCGCGTTGCTCGGCGCTGGTCGCGCGGAACGCGGCGAAGGCCTGCGCCGCCGCGTGTACCGCGCGCTCGACCTGGGCGGTCGAAGCATCGCGGAACGACGGCTCCAGCTCGCGCTCCTGCGAGGGATCGTACGCGCGGAACGGCGCCCCCGCGCCCGCTTCCCACCCGTCGCCGCAGGAGACCTCGCCGCGAATCGCACTCATCTCAGGACCTCTCGTTCTGCAGGAAGCCCCGCGAGCGCAGCGTCTTCACGATGTGCTCGAAGAGCGCGGGCTCGACCATGCCGCGCGGCGCGCGCAAGCGCGCGAAGGCATCGTTGCCTTGGAGCAAGTGCTGCACGACCTTGATCGCCTGCACGAACTCGGGGAGCGTGTCCAAGCGCAGCAGCGGGAGGAACCACGAGTAGAGCTCGCGCGCCTCCTTGGTTCGACCGGCGCGCGCATGCTCGAAGAGCTGCACCGATTCCTCGGGCAGCGCGTTCACGAGGCCGGCGATCCAGCCCGACGCTCCTGCGGCGACGCCTTCGAGCAGCATGTCGTCGAGGCCGACGAACACGGAAAGCCGCTCGCCGAGGAGATCGACGATCGCAGTGACGCGCCGGGAGTCGCCGCTCGACTCCTTCACCGCGTGCAGGTTCGGATGACGCTCGGCGAACTCGCGGATCTGCTCCGCGCGCACGTCGACGCCGTAGGCGATCGGGTTGTTGTAGAGCATGCACGAGAGCGGCGTCGCATCGAACACCGCCGAGAAGTGCTCGCTGTGCTCGCGCCACGGACCCTTGTGCACGTACGCGGGCAGCACCATCAGGCCGCGGCAGCCGACGGCCTCGGCCTTGCGCGCGATGCGCACGGCCTCGCGCGTCGAGAGCGCGGAGATCGCCGAGACGACCGGGACGCGCCCCGCGGCGGCGGCGACGGCGATCTGCAGGACGCGCGCCTTCTCGTCGAAGTCGAGGGTGGCGCCTTCGCCGAGCGAGCCGAGCGGCACGATGCCCGTGCAGCCCGAGCGGATCATCCAGTCGACATGCTCGTGCAGGGACTTCTCGTCGACGCGGTCGTCGGCGGTGAAAGGCGTCGTGATCGCCGGCATGACGCCGGCCCAGCGCATCGCGTTCATCGGGAGGTCTCGTGTTCCAACGTGGTGCGATCGGCGGCGAGCTCCGCGAGCTCGCCGAGAGTGAGGGGCAGGAGCGGCGGGCGGCGGCGATCGGCTCGGCCGCCCTTCAAGAAGTGCAGCGCCGGCTGGCAGACACGGCCCTGGCAGGGGCCCATGCCGCAGCGCGTCTGGAGCTTCGTCTCGCGCGCGCTGTCCAGCTCGCGCGCGGCATCCCAGCGCACGTCCTCGCAGCGGCAGACGATGGTGTCGTCGTCGGGCATCTCGCGCAGCTCTTCCCGCAGCGCGAAGGCGCGCTCGAGGGCGCGGCCGAAGCGGCGCGCGCGCGCGGCGCGCCGCGCGAAAGTGTGCGCCGCACGCGCATCTCCCGCGGCGGAAGCTCCGGCGAGCTCGCCTTGCAGCAGCGCGTTCTCGACGCCGCCGATGCCGGTCGGCTCGCCGGCAGCGTAGATGCGCTCTACGTTCGTGCGCTGCTCCGCATCGACGGCGACCGCGCCGCTGGCGTCGAGCGCACAGCCGAGCTGCTCCGCGAGCGCGGTCTCGGGCACGAGGCCGAAGCCCACGGCGAGCGCGTCGACGAGGAAGCCCTGCGGCTCGCCGTCCGTCGCGAGCTCGACGGAGTCGATGTGCGCGCGTCCATTCGCGCGCACGGGCCAGCTCGAGAAGAGCTGCGGCACGCCGCGGAGCTTCCAGCGCAGGGCGGCGAGCTGCGCGAGCTTGCGCGGTTGGAACGCGAGCGAGGCGGCGAAGCGCGCGAGGCGCCCGAGCGGCGCTTGCTCGGCGACGAACGCGACGTGCGCGCCGTGCTCGACGAGCCACGCCGCGACGGCGAGCAAGAGCGGTCCGCTGCCCGCGACGCCGATCTTCTTCCCACGCACGGGCCAGCCGCTCTTCGCGAGCGCTTGCAGCCCACCGGCGCCGAGCACGCCCGGGAGCGTCCACCCGGGGAAGGGCAGGAAGAGCTCGCGCGCGCCGGTGGCCAGCACGATCGACTCCGCGCGCGTGCGCAGAAGACCTTCGGCATCCTGCGCCCAGAGCGTTTGTCGCGCCGCGTCGCCTTCGACGACGGCGCAGCCGCTCCGCAGCTCGGCCCCGCTCGCGCGGAAGCGCGCGAGCCAGGGCTCCGCGGCGCGCGGCGGCGCGTGCGTGCCGGCGCGCCAGATCTGGCCGCCGGCGCCAGGGTTCTCGTCGAGGACAAGCACCTTCTTCCCGCGCTCGGCCGCGGCGCACGCGGCCGCGATGCCGGCGGGGCCTGCGCCGACGACGAGCAGATCGCACGCAAGCTCACGCATGGTGCGTCGAGACCTCCATGCCTTCGCGCACCGTGACGAGGCAGGCGCGGCGGAGCGGCACGCCGTCGATCGCGACGCGGCATTCGAAGCAGATGCCCATGCCGCAGAGCGCAGAGCGGGGCTCGCCGCTCACCGACGTGCGCGTACCGCGCCAGCCGTGCAGCGCGAGCGCCGCGGCGACGCTGGCGCCGATCGGCGCGCGGCGGCGTTCGCCGTCGAGCCAGATCGTGCAGTGCCCGGCGTCGTGTTCGCCGTGCGCGTGTGCGTGCGCTGCATCACCCATGGCTCGCCTCCGCGCAGAGGCGCTGCGGATCGAAGGGCCGCGGATCGAAGGGCGGGGTCGTGCCAGCGATCAGGCTCGAGAGCAAGCGCGCCGTGCCGAGCGAAGTCGTGATGCCGAGGCCTTCGTGACCGGCGGCGAGCCACGGTCCCTCCGCGCCGACCTTGCCGATCAGCGGCAGATGATCGTGGGTCGCGGCGCGCCGTCCGGTCCACGCGCGGATCGCGGGCAGCGCGCGGAGCTTCGGCATGTAGCGGAACGCGCGCTCCAACATGCGCCGTAGCATCGCGGGCTCGACCTCGTCGCTCGTGCGGTCGTATTGGCGCGAGGAGCCCAGCAGCACTTGCCCGTTCGGCCGCGGCTGGAGGTTGAACGCGACGGAGGAGCCGTCGTGCGAATGCGCGCTCTTCAGATAGCCGAGCTCGACGATCTGATGCTGCGCGAAGCCCGGTGCGCGATCCGTGATGACGAGGTGGCCCTTCCGCGGCTTGATGCCGTGCAGCGGCAAGGCGGGGGAGACGAGCGGGAGCGAGTGCTCGCCCGCGGCGACGACCACGAGATCGCCTTCGAGCGCCACGCCGCCGTGCAGCAGCACGCGGCGCGCTTCCGCGCGTTCGACGGCGAGACCGACTCTCAGCTCCGCGCCGGAGAGCGCGAGCAACCAGGCTGCGGCGCACGGCGGATACACGACGAGGTCGTCGGGCACGCGCAGCGCGCCGATCAAGTCCGGCGCGAGATGGGGCTCCAGGGAACGCAGCGAGTGCTGATCGTGGATCTCGGCGTTCACGCCGCGCGTCAGGTAGTACGCGTGCTTCGCGTGGACCGCGGCGAGCTCTTCGTCGTCGGCGGCGACCCACAGCGTCCCCGCGCGCGTGGCTTCGATGTTCTCAGGCAGCTCCGGCAAGAGCTCTTCCCAGAGCGAGCGCGAGGTGCGCGTGAGCTCGAGCTGCGCCTCGGAGTCGTCCATCGCGACGACGTGGCCCATGCCGCAGGCGGTGGCACCCGCGGAGGGATGCGCGGCCTCGAGGACCACCACGGCGAAGCCCGCACGCGCGAGCTCCGCGGCGCACGCGGCGCCGACGATGCCCGCGCCGATCACCAGCGCGCGCGGCTTCATCCGCGGATGCCGTTGCGGAAGGGATCGCGCGGATCGAAGACCAGGGTGCACTCCGCCGTGAGGAAGGCGCGGCCGCGGATCGTGGGCAGCACGCCGCCTTCGCGCGCCGCGCGATAGGTGCAGTCGAAGGTGCTGCCGATGACGCTCTCCTGGCGCCAGAGCTCGCCGGGTGCGAGCTCGCCTCTGGCGGCGAGGCAGGCGAGCTTGGCGCTCGTGCCCGTGCCGCACGGCGAGCGGTCGTAGGCGAAGCCGGGGCAGAGCACGTAGTTCTTCGAGTGCGCGCCTTCGGCTTCGGGCGGACCGAAGAGCTCGATGTGATCGATCTCGCCGCCGTTCGCGCCGGTGATGTTCGAACGCAGCAGGGAGCGACGGACATCGCTCGCGAGCGCATCGAGCTCGAAGCGATGCGCGTAGCGCACTTCGAGATGCGGCTCGCGCACGAGGAAGAACCAGTTGCCGCCCCACGCGATGTCGCCGACGACCACGCCGTGCTGCTCTGTTTGCACCGTGACGTCCTGCGCATGCACGTACGAGCGCACGTTGTCGACGCTGACCTCGCCGTCCGCGCCGCGCTCGAAGCGCACGTCGCCGGCCGGCGTCTCGAGCAGATAGGCGCCCGTGCCGATGCGGCCCAAGTGCGCCAGCGTCTCGGCGACGCCGATCGTGCCGTGGCCGCACATGCCGAGGTAGCCCGCGTTGTTGAAGAAGATGACCTGCGCCACGGCGCCCGCGCTCTGCGGAGGCAGGAGATAGGCGCCGACCAGCACGTCGGAGCCCCGCGGCTCCAGCACGACGCCGGTGCGCAGCTCGTCGTGGTGCGCGCGCAGCTCTTGCACGCGCTCGGCGGCGCCGCGCGCGCGCAGCGCGGGCAGGCCGTCCAGGACGACGCGCGTGGGCTCGCCGCCGGTGTGGGAGTCGATGACGCGCAGGCGGTGCATGGGCAGAGGTCTTCGCTAAAGCGACACTGGCAGGGTTGGATGGCGCGGGAGGCTAGGTTCTTGAAGGGGGCCTGTCAACGCTATAGCGTACGCGCGATGTTCGGTACCTGGAGGGCTCCTCGATGAGCGACGAGATCGGCGTGCAGATCCAGCGCCGGCGGCGCGACGCCGGCCTCAGCTTGGAGGCGCTCTCGCAGAAGAGCGGGGTCAGCCCCGCCATGCTCTCCGAGATCGAGCGCGGGAAGAAGAACCCGACCGTGAAGTTGGCCTACCAGGTCGCGCGCGCGCTGGGCTGCACGCTCTCCGATCTCGTCGGCGAGGAGACGCCGCCGTTCGTGCAGGTGCAGCTCGGCTCGAGCCAGCGCGTCTTCCGCGACCGCGAGACCGGGATCGAGCGGCGCGGACAGCAGACCTTGCTCGCGGGCGGGCGCTTGGAGCTCGCCTGGTACGCGCTGCCGCCGCTGGCCTCGACCGGCGCGATGGGGCCGAATCGCGCCGGGCTGCTCGAGCGCATCGACGTTCTCGAGGGGGAGCTCGTCGTCGCGCTGAACGACGTGGAGCATCGCCTCGCGGCCGGCGATGCGATCACCTACGGCGTGCAGACGACGGAGTATCGCAATCCGAGCGCGGAGGCCACTTGTCGCTTCGCGCTGCTGAGCGATGCTTCGCGCTGCGCGCCGAGCTGAGCGCCGCGGAGCGCCGCCCCGGCGACAGCCGAAGGAAGTGGCAGTAGTCTCTGTGCGCTCCGCGCCTCTCGCGTCGCGAGCCACCGACGATCCATGCACGCCGCTCGCTGTTCCTGGTTCCTGCTCCTCACACTCGCGGCGCTCGCCGGCCGAGCGACGGCGCAGTCGTTGCTCGAGGTCCCCGCGCCGAGCGGGGCGATGAACACGATCGACATGGATCGGGTCGGTCCGGCCGGATCCGTCGATCTCGCGATGCTGAACGCGGCGGCGCAGCCGCGCGCCGCTCTCCTCCGTTCGCTCGCGTTCGCGCCGACGCTCCCGAGCGCGAGCTTCTACGACAGCGGCACCGCGAACGGGCGCGGCCTGGCCCTCGATCCCAGCGGTAGTTTCCTCGCCCTCGTCGATCCGCCGCGCGGCAGCTACTTGGCCGGCGAGCTCGCGTTCGAGCTCTCCTCGCCCGTGACGGAGTTCGGGTTCGGGGTCGGCGACTACGGCGGGGCGCTGCAGCTCGAGGTCTTCGCCGGCTCGCAGCTCGTCGCCTCGACCACGAGCTCGGCCTTCGGTGCTGCGGGCTCCAAGTACTTCCGCATCTCGAGCGGCGCCTTCGACCGCGTCGTCGTGCGCGCCCCCCTGGGATCGAATTGGGTGCTGACCGAGCTCCACGTGCCCGAGCTCGAAGGGCTGTTCCCGAGCTTCCAGGCCGCGCCGCCGAGCGGAGCCGCGCCGCTCCTCGTCGCGTTCACCGACACCAGCACGACCTCCGATCCCGCGGGAGTCGCGACTTGGGCGTGGGACTTCGAAGACGACGGGCTCGTGGACGACACCACGCCACGGCCGAGCTTCACGTACCAGAGCTGCGGCGACTACGACGTGCGGCTCACCGTGAGCGATGCGCTCCACGGCAGCGCCAGCGTCGTGCAGCGCGCGCTGATCCGCGTCGATCCGCTCGCGGCGGACTTCGAGGCGGAGCTCCGCAGCGGCTGTGCGCCGCTCACCGTGCAGCTCTTCGATCGCAGCAGTGCCGGTGCCGCGACGTGGGCTTGGGACTTCGACGACGATGGCGTCGTCGACTCGACGCTGCAGCATCCGCTGCACGTCTTCTCCGGAGTCGATCGGCTCTATGATGTGCGCTTGACGGTGACCAGCGCTTGCCGACCGCAAGGTGCCAGCGTCGTGAAGCGCGGCTACGTGCGCACGATCGGCGCGCTCTCGACGCGCTTCGCCGCGAACAGCGGCGGCTCGGTGGGTGGGGCGGTCTACTTCGACGTGGAGCTCCGCTCTAAGGTCGCGCTGCACGGACTCGAGACGAACTTCGATGCCGCGGTCGGTTCCCCCGTCGGCGCGCTGCTCTATCTCACCGCACCCAACGTCTCCGCGTTCGGCTTGGAGGGGCAGCCGAGCGCCTGGACGCTCGCCGCGCAGGACGACGGCACGGCGACCTCCGCGGGACTGGATCGACCGACCCGCATCTCCTTCGCGCAAGCGCTCTCGCTCGCGCCGGGCCGCATCGGCATGGCCCTCGTCTCGCGCGGCGATGGCCATCGCTACACGAACTTCGCGAGCCCCGGCCCGCGGCGCTACGAAGACTCGTTCCTCTCGATCGAGGCCGGGAGTGCCACCAACGCGCCGTTCGCCGGCACGCTCTTCGCGCCGCGCATCTGGAACGGCAGCTTGCTCTACTGCCTCGATTGCCTCGGCGCGACGACGCCGTTCGGCTCGGGCTGCGCGGATGCCGGAGGCCAGACGCTCCGCTTCTACGCCAACGGCTGCGCCGATCTCGG
>JAEUHW010000136.1 GCA_016793245.1 Planctomycetota bacterium | reverse complement strand
GCGCGCGCGCGATCCTGGCGGTCGCGGACGCGCTCTCGAGCGCCGCGAGCGCGGCGGAGAGCTCGTCCGCGAACGATGCGCACTGACCGCCGCCGCCCTTCTTCGGTCCGGGCGCCGGCGCCGGCGCGGGCTCGGGGGCCTTCGCGCCCGCCTTCGGCTCTTCGATGCGCACGAGCTGGAGATCCATGTCGATGTCCATGTTCATGCCCGTGCCGGCCATGTTGAGCTTCATCTTCGTGCCGGTCTTCTCGGCGCGACCCGCGCTCAGGTTCAGCTCGACCGTGCCCTGCGCGGGCTGGCCGGTGACCTTCATCGTGCCGCCCATCGGCGACTCCATCTCCTGCGCTTCGCCGAAGCTCACCTTCTGCTCGATCACCGCGATCCCGTTCGCGAAGGAGAGCAGCTTGTTCTCCTGCGCCATCTTCACTTCGCCCATGCCTCCGCCGAGCGGCATGGTGTTCTCGGCCTTCCACGTCTCGCCGATGGCGACCGGCTGCTCGGGCAGGACGATCGACTCCTTCGCGAACATCGACTCCAGGTCGTCGAGGCTGACCTGACCGGAGAGCCGCTCCTCGAGCTCGGGCGGGAACTTCACGTTCTTGATCTGGCCGCGGCGGTCCATCTCCATCTTCATGGTGACGCCGACGAGCACCGCCATGTCGGCCATTTGCCCCGCGTCGGCGTCCTTCACGTCGGAGTCGTAGAGCTGCTCGCCCATCATCGGGTTCGAGAGCTTGGTTTGGAGGCGCTTCACCGTGCGCTCCATCTTCGCCGAGCCGCTCTCCAGCACTTCGACGATCTTCGTGTGCATCGTCATCTCGATCGAGACATCGGTCTGGATCTTCTGCCCGAACATGTCCATCTGCATCGCCATCACCGAGCTCATGCGATGCCAGGAGACGGCGTCCTTGGCGTAGGTGAAGCGCAGCTCCTGGCGCTGCGGCTCTTGGGCCACGGCGACGCAGGCGAGCAAGGCGAGGGCGGGGCAGGTGCGCACAATGGCGCGGCGGAAATGCAGCATCGAAGCGGTCCTCGGTGGCACGGTCGGTCGGGCGCCGATCGGGCTCGGCACGGTCGGAGTATAACTCCGGCGCATCCCGAATCGCCTTGCGTCTAGCCTCCGGACGAATCCTGCTCCACGAGTCGCGGCTCGCGGAGCCGGTAGAAGCTGCGCACGTAGCCCCAGGCATCGCGCTCCGGCCCGACCGCCAGCACGCCGCGCACGCGCACTCGACCGAAGATCCTGCGCTCGAGCTCGGCGGTCGATCCCCCGCGCAGCTCGATCCACTCGGGGAACGGCGGCAGCACGCAGAGGCAGCAGGCGTTCGGCGTGCGGGTCAGCACATAGCCCAGCGCGGAGTCCTCGCCCCAGGTGATCGGAGCGAGCTCCGCTTCGATCTCGATCTCGCGCCCGTCGAGGGCCGCGATCGCTGAGGGGATCTCGGGATCCCCGGTTTCGGCGCCGACCTCGGCGGGCTGCCATTCGAAGCCGGCGAGGAGCTCCCAATCGACGGTCTCCGGAGCGGCACGCTCCGCGGACGGCACCGACCCACAGCCGCCGGAGAGCAGCGCGAGCAAGGCCAGCGCCGCAGAGGTCGCGCGCGCCGCGCAACCGCGGAGATCGAACCAGCAGCGAAGTCGCGTCATGAGGTCCGAGGATGCCGCCTGACGAGGGGCATTGCCAGGTGCGCATCGCCGGAGGAGCGAGGGATCCTTGGCGCGAGTCCACTCCGTTGCCTAGCATCCGCGCCCGTGCGCATCGAACCCGCCGGCTTGAACGAACTCGCCCCCCATCCCTCGCGACCTTGGCGCGCCCCGCTCGCCGTGGCGCTGCTCGCGCTGCTCGTCTTCGCGCCCTCGCTCGCGATCGGCTTCCGGCTCGACGACACCTTCCAGATCGAGCGCAACGCCGCGGTGCGCAGCTTCGACCTCGGCGCGATCTTCGGCCGTGGCTACTGGGCGAACGTGAGCGACCCGGGCTTCGGCTTCGATCCGCGCTCGGATCTCTGGCGCCCGCTGACGACGCTCTCGGTCGCGTGTACGCACGCGCTCTTCGGCCTGGCCCCGCTGCCCTATCACCTCGAGAACCTGCTGCTTCACGCCCTGAGCTCCGCGCTGGTCGTACTGCTCCTCCGCCGCTGGGGTCGCTCGGAGCTCGAAGCGCTGCTCGCGGCCGCGCTCTTCGCCGTCGCACCGGTGCACATCGAGCCGCTCGGCAGCGTGATCCTGCGGAACGAACTCTGGGCCGCGCTCTTCGGCTTGCTCTACCTCCTCTGGGATGCCGAGCGAAAGCCAGCACGCGCATGCGCGGCGCTCGCGCTGGCGCTCCTGGCGAAGGAGAGCGCGATCGCGCTGCCCGTGGCGGCGCTACTCGCGCGCCGCGCGCTGCTCGGCGACGGCGCTCGAACGGCCCTGCGCGCGGCGCTGCCCGCGCTCGGCGTGGCGCTGGTGTATCTCGGCGCGCGCTTCGCCGTGCTCGGCCGCCTCGGCATCGCGGTGGAGACGGCCTACTTCGGCCCCTCCGTCTCGACGCCCGAGGTGTGGCTCACGATGGCCCGCTTCGCCGCGGAGCACTATCTGCCCGCTTGTCTCTTCGGCGCGCCGCTCGTCTTCGACTACAGCCCGCAGGCCTACCCGACGACCACGACCAGCGATGCGCTGGCCTGGGTCCTGCTGCTCGGCTTCGCGACGATCGCTGCCGCCGCCGGTCACGTCGCGTGGCATCGCCGCTCCTACCTCGGCTTCGCGTTGGCGCTCTTCGTGGTGCTCCTCGGCCCGACCAGCAACCTGCCGACGCGCATCGGCGTCCTCGGCGCGACGCGTCTGCTCTACCTGCCCTACCTCGGGATCGCCTGCGCTCTGGCGGCCGGCCTCGCCGCGCTGGCGCGCCGCGAGGCGCTGCGCCGCGCCGCGCTCGTGGCCGCGGCGCTGGCGCTCGTCCTGCTCTCCCTCCAGACCGTGCGCCGCCTCGCCGTGTGGATCGACGATGTCGACTTCTACACCGACATCTGCGCGGAGGCGCCGCGGAACGCCCTCGCGCAAGGCATGCTCGGGGAAGCGCAGTTCGCCCGCATCAAGGCCGCGGTGGATGCGCGAGGCGACGTGGAGACGCCGGCGCGCGCCGCGGCCAGCGCGTTCGCCGCCTCGATCGAGATCGAGCCCCGGAACCTGGAGCGCCTCGGGCGACAGCTCGGCACCAGCGCCGCCTTCGGCGCGGCGGAAGAAGAGCTGCTTCGCGGGCTCGACGCCGCGCTGCGCGCGCGCGGGGCCGCGCTTCCGCCGCTGCCGACGGCCGACGCGCTGCTCGAGCGCGCGGGGGAGAGCGCGACGCGCGCGGCCCTCGCGAGCTGGATCGCCGCGGCGCTCCCGCAGAGCCCCGCCGAATCCGCCCTCGCCGCGTTGCCGTTCGAAGATCGCGCGCGCTTCGTCAACGCGAAGGTCTTCGTGGAGGCCTTGCTGCTCGATCAAGCGCGCTGCGCGGAACTGCGGCTCGCGCTGCGCGCGGCCGAGCGCGCGCTCCTCGCCGCGGAGTCCACGAGCGCGGAGGCTCCCAGCGCGGCGGACGCCCGCGCGCTCTGCGAGGCGATCGAACGCGACGCGCGCGGACTGGTAGAGCTCACCGGAGCGCTCGCGAGCCCGCGATCAGGAGATCCGGCCTCGCTCGCCACCTATCGCCGCGAGCTCCGCGCGATTTTCGCGGAGCGCTACGCCCGCTACGCGCTCGCGCTGGCTCAACGCGCCGAAGCGCTGCGCCGAAAGCTCGGCTGAGCGATGCTCGGCGCCGAGCTCACTTGCCGTCGATCCCGAGCTTGTCCAGCTTCGGAGCGATCACCGCGCGGCAGTAGCCCGCTCGCGGGTTCAGGCGGAAGTAGTCCTGGTGATACTCCTCCGCCGGATAGAAGGTCGAGGCCGGCGTGATCTCGGTCACGATGCGCGAGACGTACTTGCCGCTCTCGTCCTCGGCCTTCTTCGAGAGCATCGCGCTCTTCTTCTGCTCCTCGGAGTGGAAGAAGATCGCCGAGCGATACTGCGTGCCGACATCGGCGCCCTGGCGGTTCATCGTCGTCGGATCGTGGAGCTTCCAGAACCACCCGAGCAACGTCTCGTAGCTCACGACGCGCGGATCGAAGCGCACCTGCACGACTTCGGCGTGTCCCGTCTCGCCGGTGCAGACCTGCTTGTACGTCGGGTTCAGAACGGCGCCTCCCATGTAGCCGGAGGAGACGTCGATCACGCCGGAGAGGCGCTCCAGCACGGCCTCGACGCACCAGAAGCAGCCGGCGCCAAAGGTCGCCAGCTCTTCGCGAGGCGCGGAGTTCTCAGCAGTCGTATTCATCGCGTTGGCAGCTTCCGGAGCCACAGGGGTCTGCGTTCGTGCTCCGCGCTCGCCGGCGCCCGCGGGCGTCGGCGCGTTCGTCGCCGGCGCTCGTTCGGCGCCGCCGCGCTCGCCGTCGGTTCCCGAGCAAGAGCAGAGAGCGCAGAGGAGAGCGGAGAAGAAGAGGAGGCGCATGTTGGTTGGTGGGAACGACGCCGAGCGCACGACTCGGGCCTCCGGCTCCGCGGCTCGCGGCACAACGACTCTCGGTCGCCGTGGAGTCCACTCGCGCGCCGAGCCTCGCGCGGATGCACGGCCCGTCTGAGAGTCGCGCCGGGGGTGCGAGGTTACGACGCCGCTTCGATTCTCAGAAGAGGGCGTCGATGATCCAGCGCGCGAGATCGGCGAGGAACGGCCCGCTCCGCGGAGCATCCGCTTCGGAGAAGAGCCACTGCTGGTGGGCAGGATCGAGGCGCGAGCGACGCGCGCGTTCGGTGCGCGCCTCGAGCCGCTCGGCCTCGAAGCGCTGCTGCTCCAAGTTCCGCTCGCGGGCGCGGTCGAGGCCGCCGCGCTCGACGAAGCGCAGGATCCGCTCCAACTCCGCGGCGTCGAACCAGAATCCGTGCCCCTTGCACCAATCGATGATCACGCCGGAAGCATTCGCGTAGTTCTTGCGGTGCATGCGCTCGCGACAGCGCGGGCATGCGAGATACGCGACCGGCGGCCACCCTTCGTGGGCCGCGGCTTCTTCGCGTTGCGCGCGCTCCCAGGCGAGCTTGCCGAGCGGCGAGCGATCGCGCTTCGCGACGATGGCCTCGAAGTGTGCCTCGGGCAGCCAGAGGCCGCCACAGCTCGAGCATTCGACGTAGCTTTCCCCGCTCTCGAAGCTGCACATCGAGAGAGCTCGCGAACAGCGCGGGCAGCGGGCATCGGCAGGCACGACGGCGATGCGCTCCGGCCGGATCTCGAGGCCGCAAGCACCGCAGAAGCGATCTCCTGCCGCGAGCCGCGCAAAGCATTGCGGGCAGCTCTCTCCCAAGCCGCGATCGGCGCGAATCACCGCAGCGGAGCAATAAGAGCAGGTGGCCGCCCCATCGGCGAGTCGAGCGCCGCACGCCGAGCAGCGCTGTCGACGCGCTTCGAGGTCGCGGGGCTCGGGAACCTGCAGGAGCTGCGAGCACAGGCAGCGCACTTGCTCCCCGGTCGCGAGCCCCGCGACGTCGTACTGCCGCCGACACGATCCACAGACGATCAGCATGCGAGAGCGCGCGAGCCGCCGATCAGAAGTCGTCGCCGACCGGGTCGAGGGTCACCAGGCCCACCACGAGATCGACGAGCTCCCAAGGTTCGACGCCGAACTCGCCACCGAGGAGCAGGAGCTGTCCCCCGCCGCCGATCTCGGCGAGACCGTAGAACACGTTGCCGGCGCGCGTGCCGTTCACCACCGAGACCTCGGCGCCGGAGAAGTTCTCGATGCCGAGCGGCCAGGGGATGCCGGCTTCGCCGCGCGGCCCGGGCAAGCCGAGGAAGAGCGTCTCGTGCGCGCCGATCGCCAGATTGAGCACTCGGGTCGCTCGCAATCCAGCCGAGAGCCCCGGCCCGAAACGCAAGCGCACGCGCGCGAGGTCGAAGACGTCGAAGATCCGATTCGGCAGGTAGAGCAGGACTCCGGTGAGCAAGCCGCGCCCCTCCTTCGGCTTCTCCTTCACCTCCTCGTCCTGCGGCTCCTGCGGCTCCTGCGTTCGCGGCGCAGGATCCGTCGTCTGGTTCGCCGGGTCTTGCGCCTCGACGCGCACGAGCCACGCTTGATCGACGTGCGCGTCCGGTCGGAGCGCGCCTCCGCTCGTGCACGCGCCGAGCAACCAGAAGCAGCAGAACGCGACGCAGCAGGCGGCGCGACGAATCGAGTCGTGCATGGGTTCCTACCGGGATGACGGCTGGCGGATGAGGCTTTGGATCGCCGCGAACTAGCTCGCGAGACCTTCCTTGCCGAGCAGCTCGCAGAGATACAGTGCCATGATCACCGGCACGACGTGCACGGGTCGCGTCAGCACCACCGTCTCGACGAACTCGAGCGGGCGCCGCACCAGCTCGCGTTGCCAGCGGAAGCGGAGCAACCAGCTCACGGGTCCCCTCAGGCGCGATATCCAGCGAGCCCACGTCGAGGGCCGATGGATCTGCGCGAGCAAGCGGGCCGTCCCACCCCAGATCGAGACGAGCTCATCGACGGCCCAGTGGTAGACCGTTGCAGCCGCCATGCGCATGCCGGCCGGAGAGAGCTCCTCGCGCGCGACGAGTCCTCGCAAGCGCGCATCGCCGTAGCGCAGCGCATCGAGGAAAGAGAGCTCCTCGGGATCCATGCCGACCAGCGCATGCTGCGAGAAGTGCTCGAAGATGCGCCGCTCCATCTCTCGGGGCTCGGCGCAGATCGGCAGGCCGTAGAAGCTCGCCGTACGTTCGAGGATCCCCTGCCAGGTCGCGCACGGCGCGAAGGGATTGATGCGCTCGAAGAAAGTGTGCGTGCGCGCGCGGATGCCCTTTCTGCCGAGGCTGAGCAAGGTCCAGCACTCCTCCTCGACGCTCATGCCGGCGACGTACTCGCCGAGCCCGAGCAACGCGGCGAGATGGCGTCGCACGGACTCCGGGGCGCGGAGGAGGAGTTGCATCGGCCGGCCGATGCCGGCGCGTTCGGCGCGATCGACGTACGGGTGCTTCACGATCGGGCGCGGGATGGGGAGCCGAGAGGACGCGCGACGAGCTTAGCGCGACGCCTCGCGCGGAGCGAGCGCGACGCCGGGCGGGCGCGGATCGAATCGGGAAGGGCCGCGGCGTTCCGAGCGAGGCGAAGGCGCGCGCTGCGGGTCGAGAACACCGACCGCGCAGCGCCTCCTCGATCGTCGCCTGAAGACCGTCGGCCTACTCCAGGTCCTCGTCCCAAGCCGCGCCGCCGCGTCGACCGCCGCCGCGCCAATCGTCCTCGTCATCGCCGCGTCCGCGTCCGGGCTTGCCACCGCGCCCGCGCTCGCCGCGACCTCGTTCGTTGCGACCTCCGCCGCGCGGGGCGCCGCGTCCGCCGCTTTCGCCGGTGAAGCCACCGCGACCACCACCCTCGCCACCGAAGCCGCCGCGCCCACCGCCGTCGCCGCCAAAGCCGCCGCGGCCACCGCTCTCGCCGCCGAAGCTGCTCCGGCCACCGCCGCCGGAATCGCTCCAGCCGGACTCGCGTTGCGGCGCGTCTTCGCGCGGCTCGCGCGGGGGTCGGCTGGTATCACCGCCGCCACCGCCGCCGCCGAAGCCGTTACCGGCGGGTCCGCGACTCGAGGAGCCGCCGCCGAAGCCGCCAGAACTGCTACCGCCGCCACCACCGAAGCCACCACCGCCGCCGCCGCTGCGAGGCGGACCGCTGCGGAAGCCTCCTCCGGCGCCCGGCGGTCGCGACGGTCGACCGCCGAAGTCGCCGCCCCCGCCGGGGCCTCCGGCGCGGCGATCCTGGGCTTCGTTCACGCGCAGCGGACGTCCGTCCACCAGCGCGCCATCCATGGCTTCGACGGCGGCTCGCGCTTCTTCGTCGGTGCTCATGGTGACGAAGGCGAAACCGCGCGGACGGCCCGTCTCGCGATCGAGGATGATAACCACCTCGGAGACGGTGCCGTTGTTCGAGAACGCCGCGCGCAGCGCGTCCTCGGTGGTGTTCCAATTCAAGTTGCCGACGTAGAGCTTGCGGCCCATTCCCGGTTCAGTTCCTTCCCTTCCAGCCTCATCGAAAGACGGTGATCTCGATCCAACCGGCTGGAAAGGAGAAACAGGGGCGGGCTCGAGCGGGAGCTCCTCGGCTTGCTCGGCGGCCAGCGCATCGAACGCCGCGGATCGCGGTGCGAACGAGCCCGTCGGCGAGCATCCCGTAGGACGCGCCGCCGTGCTCTCCGCTTCGCAAGGGCGACGAAGGAGCACGGGGTGAGTTGGGATTACCACGCCTGCCCGGACCTCGCAAGTGTGGGTGAGCCCCAGTCGACACGGCTTCCGCCAGAGACTAGCCTGCGGCTCTTCTCTCGACGGGAGCTGCATTCTCCATGGTTCTCCACGCATCGCGCGCGGCGCTCTCTGCGCTCGCGCTGATCCTCGCTACCTCTTGCTCCGAGACCGCGAAGCAACCGGAAGCGCCGGCTGACGACTTCCTCGGCTTCGGCGGCCAGCTCGCCCCTGTCGAGGATTCCGTTTGGGACCAGTCGTGGCGCGCTCCCGACGTGAAGTGGCAAGGCTGGACCGAGCTCCACGTCGCGCCGATCGTCGCCGAGCACCTGGGCGAAGCCGCGTGGTGCAGCGACTGCGCCCTCGACGAGCTGCCGACGAAGCGCGCCGAGCTCGCGGAGAGCTTCCGCGAGAAGATCGAGCTCGCGTTCCGCGAAGACCCCCTTCACGTGCTCGAGCCCGTGAGAGAAGTCGGTGCGAAGACCGTCGTGCTCGAGATCGCCATCGTCGATGTCGTACCGGCGCGCTCTTGGTTCAACGCGCGAGGCGCGGCACCGGCGGGCGTGAGCGGCCACGGCAGCATCGCCATCGAAGGACGCATCCTGGACGGTCGCACCGGGCGCCTGCTCTCGACCTTCGCGGACCGCGAAGACTGCGCCGCCGACCTCGTCTCGGGGGCCAACGCCGATTGGTGCTGCCACGCGCCGCTGCTCTTCGACCGCTGGTCGCAGCGCCTCGTGGGCCTCGCCCACGCCGCGAAGGAAGGCCGCCTCGGCAACACCACCGCGGTTCCGACCCACTCTTGGTGAGCGCTCTTCGCGCATTTCCTCTCCCTCTCTCTCTTCGCCAGCAACCGTACCCTCTCCACTGCTCACCCGAGTCGCGCACCCATGTTGCACCTGCCCGCACTCCTCTGCCTCGCGCTGCTCTCTCCGGCGCAGGACGATCTCACCACGTATCAACTGAAGCCGAACCCGAAGGGCCTGCGCGAAGTGCGGGCCAAGGTCCTCGCCGTCGAGGACACGCGCGCTCGCCTGCGCGGCGTGGTGAACGGCGAGACCCGTGAAGGCTGGGTCGATCTCAAGTGGTTCACCGACGTCTCCGCCTTGCGCGTGCTGAAGAGCGCGGCGTCGAGCACCGATGCCGCGAGCCAAGTGCGCATCGCGCGCTTCGCACTCAGCACCGGAAACCTCGCCGAGGCCGAGAAGGCGTGGGCCGCAGCCGTGCAAGCCAACGGCGGAGCTTCGCCCGATCGCGCGATGGAGAAGGCCCTCGCGAGCCAGCGCGCGAACGCGCTGGAGTCGCGCTTTCACGAAGAGGTCTACGCAGGCAAGGTCGACGCCGCGGAGCGCACCCTCGCGAAGTTGCTGAAGGAGTTCCCCGATTCGGGCGCGGCCAAGAAGGCCCCCGCGCTGCGCCAGCAGCTCGACACGAAGCGCCAGATGGCCGCCGCCGAAGTCGCGCGCGCCAAGGCGGAGAAGGTCGAAACGAAGCGCGAGCGCCTGCTGGCTCCGGCGCGCGAGAAGATCGCCCAAGCGACCGCGGCCGAGCAGCGCTCTCTCTCGGATCGCGGGACGGAGACCCAGGCGAAGAACGCCTCCCTGAGCTCGGTGCGTTCGGCCGACGCCGCGCTGGCGACGATCGATCGCGCGACGAAGCAGATGCAAGGCGACGCCGAGCTCGCCACTGCGGCGACGGCCCTGCGGAGCGAAGCCCTGACCGTGCGCAAGCGCTCGCTGCTGAACTTGGGCAGCTACTCGCTCACGCGCGGCCAGTACCACAACGCGCTCGGCTACGTGAACGGCATCCTGAGGTACGCGCCGAGCGACGCGGATGCCCTCGGCATGCGTGCGCGCATCGAGACCGCGGCGAACGAGGACGCGGACTGGTGGGGCGGCGTGCCGACCGTGGTCGGTCGCACCGGGCGTGTCGTTCCGCATTCGCGTCGATGATCGCGCGCGGCACGCTGCTCGGCGCGCTCGTCCTCGCCGGCGCCGCTTCGGCGCCGGCGCAAGACGCCTCGCCAGAGAAGCGCACCGGCGACGCGAGCGCCCCGCTTCGCGCCGCCTGGCCGGAGTACCGAGGACCGCAGCGGAACGGCGTCGTCGACGGCGAGCTGCCGTTGCATTGGTCCGAGTCGAGCGGCGTGCGATGGAAGACCGCCATCGCGGGGCGCGGCTGGTCCACACCGGTCGTCAGCGGCGAGCGAATCTGGCTCAGCACCGCCGACGACGAAGGTCACCACCTGCGAGCGCTCGAGATCGATGCCGCGAGCGGCGCGATCCGACGCGAGATCGAGCTCTTCGAGATCGCCGAGCCGCAGCATCGCAACGCGCTGAACTCTTACGCCTCGCCTTCGCCGGTCTCCGACGGCGAGCGCGTCGTGTTCCACTTCGGCGCGCATGGCACGGTGTGCCTGGATGTCGCGACGGGCGAACGGCTGTGGGAGCGCACCGACCTCGTCTGCGATCACATGGAAGGACCGGGCTCGTCGCCCTTGCTGCACGGCGAGAGCCTGGTGCTGCTCTTCGACGGCGGCGACGTCCAGTTCGCGACCGCGCTCGACGTGCGCAGCGGCAAGACGCTCTGGAAGCGCGAGCGCGGCGTCGACTACCAGGGCATCAGCGCGGAGGCGCGCAAAGCCTTCTCGACTCCGGTGTTGATCGAGCGAGAGGGCCGCACCGAGTTGGTCGCCTCCTGCGCGCTCGCGACGATGGGCTATGAGCCGAGCACGGGCGCGGAGCTCTGGCGCGTCGCGCACCCGGGCTTCTCGATGTCGGCTCGTCCGGTCTACGCCGATGGGGTGCTGATCCTCAGCACGGGCTTCATGCGCCCCGAATGGTGGGCGGTGCGCTGCGGCCCGGCTCCCGCCACAGGCGAGGACGACCGCGTGCACTGGCGCCATCGCCGCGGCGTCCCGACGATGCCCTCACCCATCCTCCATGCCGGACTGCTCTTCTTCGCGAGCGATCAGGGCACGGTGAGCTGCCTCGAAGCGGTCTCGGGCAAGGAGATCTGGAGCGAGCGCATGCTCGGGCCGACCTGCGCCTCGCCGCTCCTCGCGAACGGGAAGCTCCTCTTCTGCGACCGCGAAGGCAAATCGATCGTTCTGGAAGCGGGTCGCGAGCCGAAGATCCTGGCCGAGAACCATCTCGACGCAGGCTGCTACGCCTCCCCGGTCCTGCTCGGCTCGGTGCTCTTCCTGCGCACGGCGACCGATCTCTATCGCGTCGAGCCGCCGTAGCGCGTACGGAGGAGCACCCTCTTCACCGGGTGATCCATGCTCCTGCCTCGCGCGCGCGCACGCTCGTTCCTCGCGCATTCGGCCCTGCTGCTCCTCGTATCGACGCCGGGGATCGCGATGAGCGAGAGCCCCGCGTCCCCTGAGCCGACAGTCTGGCGCCTCGCTTCGCGGAGCGCCGCGATCTACGAGCGCCAGCACGAGCTCGTCTTCGAACCCGGCGCGAATCGTCATTGGGGCCCATTCGTGCGGGAGATGAACCCGCCGCTCCTCTTCGGCGACGAGCTGGATGGATCGCGGAGCGCGCTGCAGCTCCCGATCAGCGACACGCGCGATCTCGGACGCCATCTGGCCTTCGATCTCGCGGCCTACGGCAACGAGCGCGTGCGCCGAGGCGAGATCGAGCTCCAGAATTCACTGCTGCCTCTCGCCTACGAGCTGCGCTTCGAAGCTCCGGACGCCATGGGGCAGCAACGCGCGAAGGGGCGGCTCAAGCCCCTGCGTGGCTCACGCGCAGAGGGCTCCGAAGGCCAGCGTTACCTCACGGGCAACCAGGGCCTGCTCGAAGGGGATCTGGTCCTGTCGCGGCGCTTCGATCGCGAGCGCGGCTTGGTCGTCGCGTTCGACTTCTCGATGGAGCTGCGCTGGACACCGCGCAGCCGCGAGAAGGCGGAAGGGACCTTCGATCTGCATTGGCGCGAGATCTGGTCGCTGCGCGAGGTGCTCTCCGCGGATCTACCCGCCGATCGTTCGCGCCTCGACGAGCTCGTACGCGAATCTACGACGCGAGCGACGGTATGGATGGAGCAGAAGCTCGGCCCCCCGACGGATCCATCGATGTGGCCCACGCCGGAGCGAGCGACCTCCGCGGCCAACTTCCCCGACGGCGCCAATGCCTCGCTCACGCTCTTGGCGCTGCTCCACGCCGGTCGCGACCGCAGTGAGCCGCTCCTCGCGCAAGCCTTCGAGCGCGTGCTCGCGGTGGAGCCACGCGATCTCTGGGCACACGCGACGCGCGTCTTGGCCATCGCGGGAGCGGCGGCCCCGCGCGAAGAGCGCTCGGGCTTGCGCATCGCGCGGAACCCCTCCCCACGGCGCGTGCCCGCCGAGATGCTCCCCTTCCTCGAAGCCTCGGTGCGTCAACTGCTCGCGCCCCTCGCACGCGCCGACGCTGCGCAGCCGTTGCTCTGGCTCGGCACCGATGGCCGCTCTTGCAGCGAACGCGCGCACCTCGCGACGCGCGCTCTCGCCGAAGCGGCCTGGTGCGGCATCGATCTACCGGCATCCACGTGGCCGCGCCTCGCCGCGCATTGGCTCGCCGCGCGCAATGACTCCGGCTTCACCTGCGAAACGCATCATCACGAAGCCACCGGCGGCGCGACGGCGATGGCGCTGGACTCACTCCAGCTCTGCCGACGCTTCCTCCTCGACGATCCGGCGAGTCAGCAGGACGCGCGGCTCTTGCGCGCCATCGACCAGGGACTGCGCTCGGGTTGGCACTGGATGGAGGAGCACTACGTGACGCGCCGCCAACCGGGACCGCTCTTCGCGGCTCGAGCGCAGATCTATCACTATCACTGGGCGTTGCTGAGCGCGGCCAAGGGCGGAGCAAGGGAAGAGCTCGGTGGGCGCCCCATCGTGTGGGAGACGCTGCTCCACTACGTAGGCGCGCAGTCGAAATACGGCTCTTGGGCGAATCACGACGACAACGCGTTCGCGCTGCTGTGCCTGGACGCGCCGCCTCGCGCACCGGAGACTCCCGCGAGCGGCCGCTGAGCGCCGCAGCAAGAGGCTCTTCGCACGCGCATGGATCCGATCGGCATCGCCATCTTCGCCGTCTCGTACGCGTTGATCTCCATGCGCCGTCTCGACTGGCTCGGCTTCGACCGGCCCGCCGGGGCACTGCTCGGCGCGTGCGCGATGGTGATCTTCGGCGTGCTGACGCCGCACGAGGCGTTGGCCGCCGTAGACGGCGCGACGCTGCTCCTGCTCTTCGGCGTGATGGGCCTCGGCGCCTTCCTCGGCTTGGACGGCTTCCTCGCCGGTGCGGAAGAGCGCCTCGCGCGCGCGGCGCGAACGCCACGCCGCTTGCTCGGGGGACTCATCTGGTCCGCGGGGATCCTCTCCGCCTTCATCACCAACGACGCCGTCTGCGTGCTGGGCGCCCCGCTCGTCGTCGGGCTCGTGCGACGCCATGGCCTGCCGCCCCTCCCCTACCTGCTCGCGCTCGCCACCGCCGCGAACACGGGTAGCGTGGCGACGCTGGTCGGCAACCCGCAGAACATGCTCTGCGCGCAGCTCGGCGGCCTCGTCTATCGCGACTACGCGCTGAGCGCGATCCCGATCGCCTTGCTCGGCCTCGCGCTGAACCACTTCTGGCTCGACCTCTGCTTCCGCCGCGAGCTGCGCGTTCATCGCCTGAGGCCGGTGGAGTACGTGCCGTCGGTGGCGCGACGTGCGCAGCTGGACCTCGTCGTCATCGCCGCGACTGCCGTCGCCTATACCCTCGGCGCGGATCTCGCGTGGGCCGCCGCGAGCGGGTTCGTGGTCTTGATGCTCGCGCAGCGGCGCGACACGCAGCGCCTCTGGGCCCACATCGACTTCTCGATCCTGCTCTTCTTCGCCGGGCTCTTCGTCGTCGTGCAGGGGCTCGTCGAGAGCGGCCTTCCAGCGTGGCTCTTCGAGCGCTTCCCTCTGACGGCTCTCGAGTCTGGAACGGGAGGCGGCTGGTCGCTCGCGGCGCTGTTCCTCGTCGGTTCGAACCTGGTCTCGAACGTGCCCTTCATCCTCGTCGTTCGCGACGCGATGAGCGCGCTCCCCGATCCGGAGCTCGCGTGGAAGCTCCTCGCCGTCGCCTCGACCTTCGCCGGCAACCTCACCCTGCTGGGCTCCGTCGCCAACGTGATCGTCGCCGAATCCGCGCGCGAGCTCGGCGGCTTCGGCTTCCGCCAACATCTGCGCGTCGGCTTCCCGCTCGCGCTCGCGACGACGGCGGTCGGTGCGCTGTGGTTGCTGGTCGTGGAACCGGGGCTCGGCCTCGCGTGAGACCGAGCCCCGGCACATGGGGTGAGGCGCCGCAGCGCGGCGCCTTCAGCGACGACGAGTGCGTGCCCTACGGCAGGATCGTGACCTCGGCCATGTTCGAGGTCGCCATCGGGAACGGCCGCGCGATCGCGCCGTCGATGTGCAGGCCCTGCCAGAAGCTCTTCGCCCCGACCAAGCCGGGGAGGCTCGGGATCGTCGAGGTGAGCAAGCCACCCTGCGGGAGCGGCCCGAGCACGAGGTCCTGCGAGCAGTAGAGCGTGCAGCCCGTGGCGCCCAGCAAGCCGAGATCGAGCGGGAGCTGGATGCCGAGCCAGTTCTGATCCGAGATGCCGCCGATCAGGAAGTAGGGAACGCTCGTCGAGTACACGCCGCCGACCGAGAAGCTCTGGCCCAAGCGCGGCGCGCCCTGGGTCGTCATGCGGAAGAGCACCCCCGCGGCGTCGTCGCAGCCGCGGCCGACGAAGCGCACGCCCGCGGCACCCACGAGGTCGAAGCCCTTCGCGAACGCAACCCCGCTGCCGTTCACGCCGATCACGGTCGTGGCGCCCGTCGTCGGATCGATGCGATGCAGCGAGTCATCGTTGGTGTTCGCGCCGTACCAAGCGCCCGTCGACGGATCGATGCCGAGGCCCTGGAAGCCGCCGATCGTCTGCACGGTGCGCGTCGCGAGACCGGTGGTCTTGTCGATCTGCACGATGAAGAGCGTCGAGAACTCGATCCCGAAGAGATTCCCGGCGCCGTCGACGTCGAGGCAGGTGATCAGCGAGGCGCCGGAGGCGGCGAAGGTCGTCAGCGTGCCCGTCGCCGGGTCCAGCGAGTAGTTGACGTTCGACTGATTGGCGAGGAAGAAGAGGCCCGTCGTCGGATCCCACGCCATCGCCTGCCAACCGCTAAGGCCGGTCTGGAAGACCGGCGTGAAGTTCCCCGTGGTGACATCGATGGTCCCGACCTCGCCACCGGCGAGATCGATGGTCCACAGCTCCTGCGTGTCCTCGCGCCAAGCGAGGCCGGCCGGAGTGCCGAGATTGTTGTTGTTCGTGCTGGCGATGAAGGTCGCGGCGCCCGTGGTGAGGTCGACGCTGTAGAGCTGATCGTTGTTGCTGTCGATCAAGTAGGACTGGACCTGCGCGGACACCAGCGAGCCAGAGGCCGCAGCGCACAGGAAGGCGAGCGCGGGAAGACGGAGCATCGGAAACCTCCAAGGGAAGGGACGGGACGAGGACCGCGAGCAACTCCGAGATCCTAGAACGCGAGCGCGAAATGCCGCCAGCAGAGAACTGGGGAACGCCGGTCGCCCAACCTGGATCCCAGTATCCCTGCTCGTCCCCTTGAAGAAGCGCGACGACGCGACGCGCATCCCCTACAGTGCGCGCGGAGGACGAGCAAGATGCCCGCGTTCCCGCCACTGCTCCTCGCCGCAGCACTGCCCGACGACGAGGTGTGGATCACCTTCGCGATCGTCACCGGCGCGGTGGCGCTCGCGATCCATCTCGAGCAGACGCAGCGCTGGGCCGCGCGCCTCTCGGGCCCCGTGCTCGCTCTGCTCTTCGGGCTCGCCTCGACGGAGCTCGGCGTCGTCTCGCCGCGCTCTCCGGTGTTTGCGGCGATCGGCGCGTATGCGGTGCCGATCTGCATCCCCTTGCTCCTGCTGCGCGCGAACCTGCGCGCGATCCTGCGCAGCGCCGGCAGCCTCTTCTTCGTGTTCCACCTCGCGGCGCTCGGGACGATGCTCGGCGCCCTCATCGCGCACTTCGCCCTGCGCGCCGGGGTCCCCGACACGCCCGAGCTGGCGGGCATCATGACCGGCTCCTACATCGGCGGGAGCGTCAACTTCTCGAGCCTCTCGCAGGCCTACGGTCCGCAGATGGATCGCTCGGTGCTGGGTCCGCTCGTCGTCGCCGACAACCTGGTGATGGCCGCGGTGTTCTTCGTCTGCTTCCTGCTGCCGAGCTCCCGTTGGTTGAAGCGTCGCTTCCGGACACCGCACGAGGACGAGCTCGCGCGCACGGCGAGCTCGAGCGCGGGGGCGCCGAGCGAGAGCGCCGCCGCGCGCCATTGGGCGCCGAAGCCGATCTCGCTGGCGCACATCGCCATCGTGCTCGCGATCGCCGTCGCGATCGCCGGCACTTCGCAGTCGATCGCGGAGGCGGCGCGCGCCGCGGCACTGCCGCAGCTCGCCCTCCTGCTGCTGAATCCCTTCCTCGTCACGACCGTGCTCTGCGTCGCGCTCGCGACTTTCGCGGAAGCTCCGCTGCAGAAGCTCGGCGGCGACCAGGAGCTCGGCACCTGGCTCATCTATCTCTTCTTCTTCGCGATCGGCACCGAGGCCAGCATCGCCGAGCTGGTGCAGCAGGGCAGCGCGATGTTCGTCTTCTGCGCGATCCTCGCGCTCTCGAACGTGCTCGTCGCCCTCGCGCTCGGGAAGCTCTTCCGTTGCCATCTCGAGGAGATCGCGCTGGCGATCAACGCCACGTTGGGCGGCGCGCCCTCGGCCGCCGCGATGGCGATCGCGAAGGGCTGGAGCGGGCTCGTGCTGCCGGCGGTCCTCGTCGGTGTCTGGGGTTACATCCTGGGCCAAGGCTGCGGCATCGCGATCGCCGAGTTCCTGCTCGCCTGGGAGCGCGGAGGAATCTAGTGGTTTGATTCACCCAGGAGGGGCGTGTAGATCGCGAGAGATCCGCCTTCCTGGCAAGGCGCCGCGACCGAACGCGTGTTCGGAGACCACCGACGAGACGCAACGCAGCTAGGAAGGACGAGAGGCGCGAGATCATGCCGCGTATGGGTGATTCAGACCACTCTCGGGGCTGCGCCCCAGCCCCGCGAGCGTGCTGGCAGGTGCAACGGCTGAGGCCGTCGGCATGAGCGCCGGCTCAGGGGCTCGCGCCGATCTGGCCGGAGCCGTCGATGCGGGATCGGTACCCGAACCAACGACGAGCGCGAACCTTCGAACGCGTTTCGCGCGACGACCGCTCCGCCAGCCCTCCGGCGAAGCAAGCGCCGCGCCCGCCGCGCGTGAACGACGTCGAACGACATCGCGCGTCGGAGCGTGCTCGACGTCGCATGCGATTCGAGAACGCGTGCGGCGGTCACGTCGCTTGCCTCGCCTCCGGATGCGGCTCCGCTACGTCGAAAGACGTCGTGCGCCGTTCCGGAGCCCGCTGGAGGCGGGGGCTCCGGAACTCATGCTACGGGAGAGAACGGACGTCGATGTGAGAACCGCGTCGAGAGACATCGGTTCGTCGCCCGCGCGGCGGTAGGGCGGCAGCGCGGCACACGTACACAGCTGAGATCCGGCTGCGAACAACGTCGCGCAATCAAGATTCCGACTTTGTATGAAACCAAACACGCTTCCTCTGCGTTCTACGTGCTGGAACGAAACCGGGGAAGGCGACGCGCACCGAGGCAGAGGAAGACCCATGCGCCGCAAGATTCATCAGCTCGAGTTCGACTTTCGTCAGCATGGCGGCAAGAGGAAGGGCGCGGGACGGAAGCCGAAGAACGCGGAAGCCGGCATGCCGCACCGTCATCGCTCGGAGAAGAAGCGCAGTGAGCCGCTGCACATCACCGTGCGCCTCGCCGATGGTCTGCCCTCGCTGCGTCGCGGCGGCGCGCTGAAGGTCGTGCTGGCAGCGCTCAGCGCGAGCAGCGACCGCCATGGAATGAAGATCATTCACTACTCGATTCAGGCGAACCACCTCCATCTCCTGGTCGAGGCCGACGATCGTAAGTGCGTCGCACGTGCGATGAACTC
>JAEUHW010000108.1 GCA_016793245.1 Planctomycetota bacterium | reverse complement strand
GCGCGCGCGGCAGAGGCGATCTTCGCCTTGCCGAACGAGGCGCTCGACTTCCGCTTCGCGTGGCTGGGCGTCTGCGCCTACACGATCCAGATCTACTTCGATTTCTCCGGCTACTCCGACATGGCGGTCGGCCTGGGTCGGTTGCTCGGCTTCCGCTTCCCGCCGAACTTCAAGCATCCCTACGCCTCGCGCACGATCACCGAGTTCTGGCGCCGCTGGCATCGGACGCTCTCGGGCTGGTTCCGCGACTATCTCTACGTGCCGCTCGGAGGGAACCGCGGCGGTGCGTGGAAGACCACGCGCAATCTCTGGATCGTGTTCCTGCTCTGCGGTCTCTGGCACGGGGCGTCGTGGAGCTTCGTGCTCTGGGGTGCTTGGCACGGTCTCTTGCTCTCGCTCGAGCGCACGAAGCTCGGCTTGGCGCTCCTCGGTCGCGCGCCGCGTCCGCTGCTCCATCTCTGGACCATGCTGGGCGTCATGCTGGGCTGGGTGCTCTTCAATGCGCGCGATCTACCACAAGCGCTCGCGTTCTATCGCGCGATGCTGGGCATGGCACCGGCGAACTCGATGCACTTGGCCGAGCTCGTCGATGCCGACTCCGTCGCGGCGATCCTCGGCGGCGCGTTGCTGGCGCTCCCCATCGCACCCTCTCTCGGGCGACGGCTCTCGCAATGGATGCGCCGCGAGCGTCGCGCGGCGAGCACGACGAGCGCGGCGAGCGCCCGCTTCGCGGTCCTCGGCCTCGCTCATCTCGCCTGCCTCGCGGTCCTCGCGTGGCTCTGCGCGTCGTTCGTCGCGGCCCAGACCTATAGCCCCTTCCTCTACTTCCGCTTCTGAGCGATGAACGCGTCCCCCTTACGCCAAGCCCTGCATCGCGCGACGACGGCGCTCTTCCTCGTCGCGGTGACGCTCCCGCTCGCGCTGCATCTCGTCACCGCCGATGACGCGCGCGATATCTTGCAGGAGAATCGGACCCCTGCACCGCGGCCGAGCGCGAGCTCCGAGCCCGCGAGCTGGGCCGCGCTCCCGAAGGCGATCGAGGACTATTACCGCGACTTCGTGCGCGGGCGCACGAGCCTACTCCGCACGCAGCGCAGGCTGCGTTGGGAGCTCTTCGGCGCGACGCCCGTCGGCTCCGAGACGATTCGCGGAGAGGACGACTGGATCTTCTTCATCGGCAACGCGGCGCTCGAACAGCATCGCGGGCGACAGCCGTGGAGCGCCGCCATGCTCGCGCAAGCGTGCGATGTGCTGGAGCGCCGTCGCGCACAGCTGGCGGATCGCGGCGTGCGCTATCTCTTCGTCGTCGCCCCCGACAAGATGTCGATCTTCCCGGAGCAGCTCCCCGCCTGGGCGCTGCCCCTCGCCGAGCGCACGCCGATCGATCAATTGATCGCAGCCGCGGAGGCGCGCGGGCTCTCCGATGCGATCTTGGACCTGCGCCCCGCGCTGCGCGCGAAGAAGGGCGAGCTCCCGATCTACTACGCGCGCGGCACGCATTGGAACAGCCTTGGCGCCTATCACGGCTACGCTGCGATCGCGCAACGTCTCCTCGGACCTGCCTGGCCTCCGACCGGCAGAGCCGAGGAGATCCTCGCGCTGCCGCCCTCCGCAGTACTTCCCAGTGAGAGCTCCTCCGATTCCTGGGGCGAGCTCTGGCTGTTGCCGGCTCAATTGCGGCACCCCGATGTCGCGCTCGACCTCGCCGAGCTCGGCGAGCATCGGCTGACGCGGAGCTGGTGGCCGCGCGTCGGTGGCACAGGCAAGAATCCCGATCACTTCTACATCGCTCCGCGCCGTCCAGGTTCCTGCCTGCTCGTCTTCCACGATTCGTTCTGGGATAGCCTCGTCCCCTTCTTCGCGAATCACTTCGCGGCGACCGCGGCGTGCTCGACCTACGGCTACGACCCGCTCCTCGCCGACGCCCTCGGAGCGCAGGTCGTCTTGCAGATCTGCGTCGAGCGCAACCTGTGGGTTCCCTTCCAGAAGGAGCTCGAACGAGAATCAGCGCGCGCTTGGATCGAGGAAGCGGAACTCGCGGGGAGCTACGAGAGCCCGAAGTGGAGCACGGTGACGATCGAGCCCAGCGCGCCAGGCATCCTGCATCTCGAAGGCGCTCGTATCGGAACCATGAGCGCTACCCGTCGTGCTCGCGGCATCTACACCGGAACCTCACCACTCCTCGGCGAGCTGCGTCTCGCGTTCTTCCACGAGGCGGGCGTGCGACATCTCCTGGTGCGTCCACTCGGCCTCCATCAGGGCTTCAGCTTCCTAGCCGGGAGATCCGGCTCGACGAGCTCTCGTGATCTCTCGCGCTGGGTGGGAGCGTATGAAGCCGAGGGTTTGCGCTGCGACCTCGTCGGGCTCGGCGATGCCCTGTGGGCCTTCGATGAACACGGCTCGCTGACCCATGTGCTCTCCGAGCTCTCACTCGGCGCGACGGGTGGCTCGGCGGTGGATCCTCAGCAGCGGGAGCTGCGTTGGCGCTTCCTCGCCGAGGAAACACACGGCGCTCGCCTGCGCCTCGAGCTGGAGGCAGAACCGGAGAAGAGCGTGGAGCTCGTGCGGCGCGCGCACGCGCGTTGAGCGACGTCGCGGAGCGCCTCTCTTTTGGAAGCGCACCGCTGGAGCCGCGCTCGCCGCGCGCTACCATGAGCCCATGCTCCTCCGCACGCTCGCCTTGGCCGCGACTCTCCTGCTCTTCACCCCGCAGGATCCTCCCGCGCGTCGCTTCGCGCCCGGCGAGAAGGACCAGGGCCTGCCGCAAGTGGGCGCGCTCTGGGCTCCCTATCACGCCGATCCCGAACATCGGCTGAACCGCATCTTCCGCGCCCTCTTCCTCGCCGAGCTCGCCCCCGCGGAGATCGCCGCGGTCCTGCCGCGCGAGCACGGCGACGACGCCGCGTTCTTCGCCGTCGGCTGGGTCCACGCGAAGCGCGCCGGCGAAGCGCGCGATCGGCGGCTCTTCGGCGGCGACGGGCGCCAGCTCCCGCGCGAGGGCTTCTCCGCCGCCGAGAGCGCGCACTTGCTCGCCGAGCTCGAGGCCCTCGCTCCCGACGACCGAGAAGCGCTGCTCGCACCCGCGGAGCTCGCGGTGCTCTTCCAGCACGACCTCCTGCGCACGGCGCAGCGCCTCCTCGATACGGAGGAGAACCCGGAGCTCTTGCCCGCGCTGCAGCGCGCCGCGCGCTTCGTCGCCCTCGACGAGCGGGAACGCGCCGCCCTCGCCGATCCTCTCGCTCGCGCCCTCGCGACCCCGGCGGCGCGCGAGCACTTCGCGCGACGCGGCCTGGGCGAGCTCGCGGAGCTCGCCGAGCACGCCGACGCGCGCTACCGCGAGCTGCTGCGCCGCTCGACGCGCCTCTTCGACGCCGAGAAGACGCTGCTCTGGTCGCGTCTCTGGCTCGCGCATCCCGAAGGCCCGCGCGCGCTCGAGACCTTGCTCGACTCGATCGCCACCCCCGGCGCCACGCCGAGCGCGCCGATCGGCCTCCGCGCGATCCTGCTCCAAGGCATCGTGGCTCTCGGTCCCGACGGAGCTCCCTTCGCGACTCCCGTCGTGATCGACGTGCGCACGCAGCATCTCGCGAATCGCGACGAGCTCTCCTACGCGAACCCGAGCTTCACGCGCGACGGGATCGACTTCGGCATCCTGCTGCTCGAACGCGAAGGACTCCGCCGCGGCGATCCCCAGCATTTCTACCGCGTCGTCGAGCCCGACGATCAAGAGCTCTTCCGCGACTACGGCACGCTGAAGCACGCGACCTATCGCGCGCAGTGCAGCCTCTGCCACCGCAACACCGGTACGCCGGAGCCAGAGCTCGGCGGCTTCCCCGTCCTCCGCGCGCATGCGAAGCCCGAGCTCGCGCGCACCGGCTTGGAACGCCTGCGCCTCGCCGAGACCGAGATGCAGCGCTTCCTCGCGCGCTTCCCCGCCGCGAAGGGCGAGTGAGCTCACGCACTTGGCGTGCGGCTCAGCACCTCTCTGCGCCCGACCGCCCTTCGAACACCCCTTCTCCGAGAACCCACTCGATGCCTCGCGCTTCGCTAACCCTCTTGCCTCTCGCCCTGCTCCCGCTCGTCGCCTGCACGCCGCAGGACCGCCGCCCGCCCGGCCCGCGCAACGCCAAGGTGCGCTTGATCTCCACGCCCGCCGGCGCCGCCGCCGAGCTCAGCGGTGAGCTCGTGCAAGGCGACGAGTCCTGGGTGATCCTGAAGGTCGGCGACGACAACTATCTCTGGATCCCGCGCGAGAACGTGGGCTATCTCGAG
>JAEUHW010000097.1 GCA_016793245.1 Planctomycetota bacterium | reverse complement strand
TGGCCTGGCTGATCGCGGTGCACTGCGGAGAGTTGCCCGACGAGATCGAAGAGCCACCGGTGCCGCCCGGACTCTCGAAGCTGAGCAGGCCGCAACGCGCGTTGGCCGACTTCTTCGTGCTCGACGCGGACCTGCTCCGCGCCGCCGCCGTCGGAGCGAAGCCCGCGGTCGTGTCGCGCGCGCGTTCTGCGGTGCGCCGTCGCTGCGCCGGCGACTTGCGCCTGCTCGTCGAGCGGAAAGCACGCGCGCGCGAGCAGCGGCGAGGCTCCGCCGAGCCCGTAAGCTCCGATGACATCGCTCTCCTCAGCGAGACGATGCTCGGCCCTTTGGCACGGGATGGTGAGCAGCAATGGTTGGAGCTCGAAGGGCTGCTCGCGGCGCGGCGCTATCCCGAGGCGGTGCGGCACTTGCGCGAACTCCGCGGGACCTACGCACGCCTGCCGTTGCGGGAGAGCTTCGAGCTGCGCCTCGCCGATCTGCGTACACGGCACGCGCGGAAGCGCACGTTCTGGGCGCAGTGGAATGCATCGAGCGCTCGCAAGAAGCGCTGAGGAGTGCCTGCTCTGCGCTGCGGCTCAGGAGGCTTCGCGATGGTCCTGACGCGTGCCGTCCTCTCCGGCGCTCTCCGTCTGGATCGAGAGGATCGGCCACGGCTCGTCGTCTTGGAACTCGATGCCGAAGGCGTGATGGCCGCGCTGATGCAGATCGACTCGCCGCAGGTTGGACTTCCCGCGCACGACCACGGCGAGCTCGGGAGTGGAGCACGCCGGGTGATCCCAGCGCTCGAGGACGACCTTCAGGCCGAGTCCCTCGAGGGCGCGCTCGATGCAGGCGCGGGCGCGTTGTTCGTAGGTAGTGCTCACGACGCCTCTTTCCGAGAGCCGCGCTGCTCGGTCTGCTCCATCCCAGGAGCGCCTGAGGTGCGGATCGCCAGCAGCGGCCAGGGCTCGCGATCCGAGAACTCCGCTTCGAACGCCTCCATGCCAAGCTCGTTCAAGTCCGCCGTGCTGAGCTCGCAGCTCCCGCGCACGAGCAAGACCAGCTCCGGGGTCACGGCGTCCCCGCAGAACCAGCGCTGGAGCTCCACCTCGAGACCGAGAGGTTGGAACACCTGCTCGATGCAACGCAGGCTTCGTTCGTCGTAGCTCGGGATCACGGTAGATCTCCGTCGAAGAGAGAACGCAGACGGGGCAAGAGCCGCCCGAGGATGATCGGGTCGGCGGGCATCGGACAATCGTCCGCGAAGATGCGCTGCATCTGCAAGGTGCGGAGCAGGCTTTCGATCTCGAAGCGCCCGCGTGCTCCGAGCTGCGCCTCCAATACTCGCGCGATGAGGCGAGGATTGCCGCGCAAGACTTCGTGACGCCACGAATCTCGCGCCTCCGCTTGGAACTGCGAAGGCCGATACCCCGCCTGCTCGAGCGCTCCCCACGCCAAGTGGTAGAACGCGTAGTACAGCCGGTTCGCCGCCGCGTTGACCTCGCCCTGCCTCAGGGCCGCGGTCCCGACGCGCAGGTTCTCGCGCGCCTTCTCGATCTGCCAGGACATGGACACCTCGTCGTGCCGAAGGAGAGCCAGGGCTCTCCGGCACGACGCACGAGCGCGACGCGGGTCGCGCGAGCGGAGCGAAATCTCAGCGGTCGAGTGTCTTCGAGTCGACCTCCACGAGGTTCGCCGTTCGCTTCCATCGTTCCTGCGTGCGCCCTCGCCTACGCTGGTGCGGTGTGAGGAGCCTGACGATTCCGAGTTCTTGTCGGAAGCCCGAGGTCGCTTGCGTTGAGGATAGAACCCGCCGCCTCTCCCTCTGCATTCCATGTCCAAGAGCGAAGATCGCGCACTCCGGGCCCGCCTGAAGCGCTGGCGCTCGGAGCTCGCCAAAGGTGCCTGGGAGGCCGTGCGAGCAGACCTTGCCCTCGAGCTTGCGAAGCCACCGCTGGGTGGCGATACGGCGCTCGGTCTCGGGGAGCTCTGCGAGGAGGTGGGCTTGCCGGCCCTTGCGGCGCGTTGCTATGAGACCGTCCTCTCCCGCGAGCCCGCGCGACTCGACGCCCTGCGTGGCCTGGTGGATCTCTTGCGCGCACGCGGGCGTGAGACGGAGGCGACGTCTGCTCTGGAGGCAGCTCTGCGTGTAGCGCCGGAGAGCCGCGAGATCGCCGCGCTTCTCGCTCGCGCTCCCGTCGAGGCACCTGCGGATGCCGCCGAAGAGGATGGCACTGCGAGCTCGCCATCGGATGCCGATCTCCTGCGCTTCCTCGAGCTGTTCGCAGGTCGTGAAGACGTCCATGCGCGGCAATGGTACGACCCTGATCGCGGCACGGGTTACTCCCCCGTGCGCCAGCCTCTGACACCGCAGCTCGTCAAGAATCACTTCCTCGGCAACGTGAGCCTCGGGGTTTATGTTCTGCGTCGCGACGGTCGCTGCTCCTTTCTCGCGCTCGACTTCGATATCGAGGAACGCGCGCTGCGAGAGCATGCCGCCGATGCCGAGGCGCTGCGTCGTCTGCGGGCGGCACTGCATTCCGAGTGCGAGCGCTGGCGCGGTCGTTTGGTGGAGCTCGGCCTGCCGGTCCTTCTCGAGGACAGCGGATTCAAAGGGCGGCACCTCTGGGTCTTGCTCGCACCGCCCGTGGAGGCCGGCAGCCTGCGGAGCTTCGGACTCGCGCTGCAGCGGGAGCTCGGCGCGCCCGGTGATCCACGAATCCAGGTGGAGATCTTCCCCAAGCAGGCGCGCGTGCGTGCGGAGGGGCTCGGCAATCTGATCAAGCTCCCGCTCGGCATCCATCGCCGCACGGGGCGTCGCTCGCAACTCTTGAACGCGGATGGAACTCCGGTCGAGAGGCCCTGGGAGCTGCTCCGTGAGCAGGTGCGAGTCAGCGAAGCCGTGATCCTCGCGGCTCTCGATCGGTTGCCGGACGGAGTGGCTGGAGGAGCAAAGGTCCTTGCCGGTCCCCGTCCCTCCGCTGCATCTCCCGAGTCCAGCTCGCTCGGGCTCTGGACGCGAGGACACACCCTCGCCGATCCGCTGATTCGGTGCCTACGCGAGCGCTGTGGCGCTCTCGATGCCCTGGTGCGCCGTGGACTCGCTGGCGTGGCGCTGCAGCACGCGGAGCACCTTGTGCTGCGCCATACCCTGGGCCATCTGCCGCAAGGTGTCGCGGCCTGCAATCACATTGCTCGCCTGGCGCCTCACGAATTCGGGGCCGCTCCGTTGGGGAATGTTCTGCGCGGTTCCCCGATGTCGTGCGCTCGGCTGCGTCAGCGTCTCGCGGGTTCGCAGCCCGAGCCGAGCTGCGATTGCTCCTTCCCCTTCGCCGCCGACTGCTATCCGCATCCGCTGCTCTGGCTCCGCCGCATCGATCCGGAACAGCGCGAAGCGGCGCTCCGGCGTGATCCAGCCTCGGTCGAGGTTCTCGCGGAAGCCTGGCTGCATCTCGTCGAAGATGCAGCAGCGCTCCCTACGGAACGGAGACAGGTCGAGACTCTTCTCCTGCGCCGTCTCGAAGGCGTGCCCGAGCGCGAGATCGCTACCCCCTTTGGCCTGGTTCGTCTCGTCGATCGCGACGGCACGAGCGCACTGGAGCGCTCGGTCGTTGAGCGACGTCGTGACAGCGCGAGCTGAACATGCGCACCCTGGTCGTCACGGAGCCCGGAGCGGAGGTGCGCATTCACGAGGGGCACTGTCTCGTGTTGCTCGCCAAAGCCGAGCTCCAGCGCGTGCGTCTGGCCGAGATCTCGCGCGTGCTCCTCTTCGGCCCCATCCAGCCGACGGCCGCCTTCCTCTCCTGGGCGCTGCGCTCCGGCGCGGATGTCGTCTTCTTCGACGGATCGGGGCGTTGTCGCGGCCGCCTCATAGGACCTCGCTCGGGCAACATCGCGCTCCGTCTCGCGCAGCTCCGCACCCTGGACGATCCCGTGCACAAGCTGGCCGTCGCGCGCAGCATCGTCGAGGGCAAGATCCGCAACCAACGAGCTCTCCTTCTCCGAGTGCAGCGCGAGCGCCCCGAGCGGGATCTGGCTCTCGCCTTGAATGGCCTGCGCGGCGACCTCGCCTCCCTATCGATGGCTCCCGGAGTCGAGCAGGTGCGCGGCTGCGAAGGCGCTGCGGCGAGCCGCTACTTCCAGGTCTTCGGTCGCCTGGTCCTCGATCCACGCTTTCCCTTCGGTGGGCGAACGCGCCGGCCTCCACGCGACGCCGTCAATGCGTGCCTCTCCTTCGGCTACGCCTTGCTCCAAGCGCGCCTCGACTCCTACGCCGAACGAACCGGTCTCGATCCGATGGTCGGCGCCCTACACGAGGTGCGCTACGGTCGACCTTCGCTCACCCTCGACCTGATGGAGGAGTGGCGTCCCGTCCTGGTGGACTCGCTCGTTCTGCGGCTCTTGAACCGGCGTCAGCTCGCACCCCTGGATTTCGGACCTCCGGAGCGAGACGAGCTCGAACGCGTGTTCGCCGAAGACCCGTCTCTCCCGGCTGCCGACGAAGAGGACGAGCGCTCCGACGACGGCATCTACCTGCGGTCCCCGGCGCGGAAGATACTGATCCGAGCCTTTCAGCGCCGCCTGCGCGAGCCCGCGCGCAGCGCCGTGAACGCGATGGCTCGCAGCTACGAAGACGCCATCGAGGCCCAAGTCCACCGTTGGGGCGCGTGCTCCTCGGCACAGACCCCCTCTACCAGCCCTTCCTCCTCCGCTGACCTTGTACCTACTCGTCTCCTACGATGTCGTTCTCGATCGCCGGCGCAGGCGACTCGCGAAGTCGCTCGCACAGCAGCTCCAACGCGTGCAGTACTCCGTCTTCGAGGGTCCCCTACCCGAGCGCCGTCTCCACGCGCTTCGCGAGGCCGCCGCGAAGCACATCCATCCGCCGGAGGACAGCGTACGGATCTATACCCTGTGCGCCCGTTGCCGAGAGAGCCTCGAAATACTAGGCTGCGGGCCGATCATCGACGATCCGGACGATGTGATCGTCTGAAGCCCGCTCCTTCTCCCGTCTCGGCTCCCATGCCTGGCTCCCTGTCCTCCGCCGCGCGGATCTCGCCGTCGAATCGACCTCGGAACCCAACTCCGGTACTGGGCTTGGTTTACGGCAGTGCCGCCTGTACAGGTCCGCGCAGGCGCAAGTGCTTGTCCGCCAAGAGCTTCCGCTCGATGGCCGCTGGCTGGCGATGCCTGCCTCGACCGTCGGGGCGGGGGTCCGCGCTTTTGGGCCCGTGGGGCTTGGTGGGAGGCGGGAGGTGGGGAGGGGTCTGATAAGCGATGCCCCGATGACGAGGGGATTGAGACTTGTCTCTGCCGGGAGCTATCCGGCTCGCCTCTTCACTGATAAGCGATGCCCCGATGACGAGGGGATTGAGACCAAGGTCGAATCGCGTTTCCATGGGTGTCTCCTCAGAGAACCTGAGCAGCGATGCCCCGCTGTGGAGGGGATTGATACGTCTGGCGTCCGAGTTCGGTGTAGCTCGGATTGAACGATTCTGATAAGCGATGCCCCGATGACGAGGGGATTGAGACCTCCTACCCTGCACGCCCGATCGAGAGCATAGGTCGGATCTGATAAGCGATGCCCCGATGACGAGGGGATTGAGACC
>JAEUHW010000082.1 GCA_016793245.1 Planctomycetota bacterium | reverse complement strand
GCGCGCGCGGGCCAGAACTACGTCCTCACGACCGGCACGGGCTCGGGCAAGTCGCTGACCTACATCGTGCCGATCGTGGATCGCGTGCTCCGCGAGGGCACGGGGAAGGGGATCCGAGCGATCGTCGTGTATCCGATGAACGCGCTGGCCAACAGCCAGAAGGGCGAGCTCGAGAAGTTCCTGGAGCGCGGGTACCCCGCGGGACGCCCACCGGTCAGCTTCAAGCGCTACACCGGCCAGGAGGAAGAGCTCCAGAAGGAAGCGATCCGCGATACGCCACCCGACATCCTCCTCACGAACTACGTGATGCTGGAGCTCTTGCTCACGCGTCCCGAGGAATCGAAGCTCGTGGGCGCGGCCAAGGATCTGGCCTTCCTGGTCTTCGACGAGCTGCATACCTATCGCGGGCGTCAAGGCGCTGACGTCGCGCTGCTGATCCGCCGCGTACGCGAAGCCGTGGGTCACGGTCGCTTCCTCTGCGTGGGCACGTCCGCGACCTTGGCGACGGACGGAAGCTACGCGGAGCAGCGCGCTAGCATCGCGAGCGTGGCGAGCCGACTGTTCGGTGCGCAGGTACAACCGGAACACGTGATCGGTGAATCGCTTCGCCGGGCGACCACCGTGCGCGACTTCACGCGTCCGGAGGAGCTGACAGCGCTGCGCTCGGCCATTACCACGAGCGAGTCGCGACCGCCCGCGGACTACGCGAGCTTCCTCGCCCATCCGCTCTCATCCTGGATCGAGTCGCACCTAGGGATTCGCGGGGACGAGAGCAGCGGGCGTCTCGTCCGCCAAGATCCGCGCGCGCTCCGTGGGGAGAGCGGCGCGGCAGCCGAGCTCGCGCATGTCACCGGTCTCTCTCGCGAGACTTGCCTCGCCGCTCTGGAGCGCACGCTGCTCCTGGGGTACGCCTACCGTGCATCTGAGAGCGACTTACCGGCGTTCGCGTTCCGCTTGCATCAGTTCCTCTCGCGTGGCGACACCGTCTACGCCTCTCTCGTTGCAGGTGACGCCGGAGAGCGCTACCTCACCCTGCAGAAGCAGGAGTTCGTCCCCGGCGACCGCACTCGCCATCTCTTCCCGCTCGTCTTCTGCCGTGCTTGCGGCCAGGAGTACTACGCCGTGCGCCGTGAGGTGAGTGCGGAAGGCGGCGAATGCGTTCAACCTCGAAGTCTCGAGGACGCTCGCGACGACGCCGAAGCCTCGCAGTTCGGCTATGTCTACTACGCGAGCGACGCACCTTGGCCGGTAGAGGAAGCTGCGCGGCTCGAGCGGCTGCCGGAGGACTGGTGCGAAGAAGGAGCGAAGGGACGGCGCGTGCGCCAGCCACGGCGCAAGGACCTGCCCGAGACGGTGTGGATCCAACCCGACGGCAGCATCGCGCACGTATCCAGGCCAGGTGCTCGGCCACATGCCTATGTCCCTGGGAAGTTCCTCTTCTGCCTGCGCTGCGGGGTCTCCTACGATGCCCGGCAGAGAAAGGACTTCGGGAAGCTCGGGACCCTGGGATCGGAGGGGCGCAGCACGGCAACCACGATCCTGACGCTCTCGGCCTTGCGTCGCCTCGGTGAGCTGCAAGAGCTCGATCCGAAGGCCAGGAAGCTCTTGAGCTTCACCGACAACCGCCAGGACGCTTCGCTCCAGGCGGGCCACTTCAACGACTTCGTCGAGGTGACCTTGCTGCGTGCGGCGCTCTACCAAGCCGTGCGCCGCGCCGGCGAACGAGGGATCGAGCATCACGAGCTCACGCAGCGCGTGTACGAAGCGATGGCCCTGTCTCTGGGCGAGGTCCACTCCGGCGAGGAGGAGCCCCGCTTCGCCGCGCGCACACAGACCGAGCGCGCCTTCCGCGAGATCCTCGGCTACCGCCTCTACCGCGATCTCCAGCGTGGCTGGCGCATCACCTCGCCGAACTTGGAGCAGTGCGGACTGCTGCGCATCGACTACCAGAGCTTGGAGGAGATCTCTCAGGCGGAGGATCTCTGGCAGCACGAGGACGTTCCCGAGATCCTGCGCTCCGCAACTCCACGGACGCGCGAGAAGGTCTGTCGCACGCTCCTCGACTACCTCCGACGTGAGCTCGTGATCAAGGTCGAGTACCTCGATCCCCAGTATCAGGAGCAGATCAAGTCGCAGTCGCACGCCCGTCTTCGCGCACCCTGGCGCATCGACGAGAACGAGGAGCTCGTGCATGCGCCGATGGTGCGGGCCTGCAAGCGCGACACGACGGATCGCTTGAGCTCGGTCTGGCTCTCCGAGTTCAGCTCGTTTGCGTCGTACCTCGCTCGTCCCGGCGTGCTGGTCGATGGCAAGTCGAAGCTTCCGGTGCCCAAGCGGGAAGAACGCTTGCCGCTGATCCGAGCACTCCTCGAAGTGCTGACCAAGGGCGGCATCCTGGAGAAGGTGCACGAACCGCGCGATCGCGAGGAGGCCCCCGGCTACCGCATCGTCGCCTCATCGATGCTCTGGCGCGTGGGCGACGGCACAAAGCCCTTCCACGATCCGATCCGCATGCCGACGCTGCCGGAGGACGAGGGCGGCACGAACACCTACTTCCGGGCGCTCTACACGACCTTCCCGCTCGGCAAGTCGCCCGCGCACGCCAAGGAGCACACCGCGCAAGTACCCGCCGACCTCCGCCAGGACCGCGAGGATGACTTCCGCGCCGCGAAGCTCCCCCTGCTCTTCTGCTCGCCGACGATGGAGCTCGGCATCGACATCAGCGAGCTCAACGTCGTGAACCTGCGAAACGTCCCGCCGACTCCGGCGAACTACGCGCAGCGCAGCGGGCGCGCGGGTCGCATGGGGCAGCCGGCGCTCGTCTTCACCTACTGCTCGAAAGGCAGTCCGCACGACCAGCACTTCTTCCAACGCCCGGCCCAGATGGTCTCGGGCAAGGTGGCGCCTCCGCGCCTCGACCTCGCCAACGAGGATCTCGTCCGCGCGCACATGCAAGCGCTCTGGGTGAGCGAGGCGGGGATCAAGTTTGGCACGAGCCTGACGGACATCCTCGAGATCGAGGGCCTGCCGCCGTCTCTGGCGTTCCGCGCGAACGTGCTCTACAGCCTCGCCCAGGAAGACGCGAGGGAGCGCGCCATGAGCAAGGCGCGCGCCGTGCTCGGCTCCATCGGCCCCGAGCTCGCGCAGGCGCCGTGGTTCACGGAGGGCTGGCTCGAGCAGCAGATGCGCGGCATCCCGCAGCGTCTGGAGCAAGCGTGCGAACGCTGGCGTTCGCTCTACCGCGCCGCGCTCTCGCAGCGCGACGAGCAGCACCGCCGCATGGGCGACGCCTCGATCTCGCCGCGGGACAAGGAGACGGCGAAGCGGCTCCGCGCCGAAGCGGAGGCCCAGCTCGATCTGCTGCGCCAGAAGGACCGCGTCTTCGAGTCCGACTTCTACTCGTACCGCTACCTCGCGAGCGAGGGCTTCCTGCCGGGCTACAACTTCCCGCGCCTGCCGCTCTCGGCCTACATCCCGGCGCGGCGTGGCTCGAAGCAGGACCGCGATGAGTTCGTCTCGCGGCCGCGCTTCCTCGCGATCTCCGAGTTCGGTCCGCAGAACATCATCTATCACGAAGGCTCGCGCTACGTGATCAACCGAGTGATCCGCCTCGCCGAGGATCCCTCCGCGGACTACCGCAGCATCAAGATCTGCGAGGCCTGTGGTCAGCTCCATTACCGGCTCGACACGCACGGGCGCGATCTCTGCGACCACTGCGGACTCGAGCTGGGCGCTCCGCTCCAGCCGATGCTGCGCCTGCAGAACGTCTCCACGCGTCGACGCCAGCGCATCAACTGCGACGAGGAGGAACGCATGCGCATGGGCTACGAGCTGCGCACGACGATCCGCTTCGAGAGCGGTCCAGGTCGAGCCGCTACGCGCACGGCTCAGGTCTGCAAGGGCTCGCAGATTCTCGCGCAGCTCACCTACGGTCACGCCGCCGAGATCTGGCGCATCAACTTGGGATGGAAGCGGCGCCAGCCGAACGAGATCGGCTTCTTCCTCGATACGGAGCG